>DUPF01000129.1 GCA_012838445.1 Intrasporangiaceae bacterium
ATCCCGCGCAATTGCGCAGGATCGACGGAGGTTCCGGGGATCTGCGGAGCTTCCGACGACGACGCGCGGCAGCCTCGGAGCAGGGCGGCGGCTCGGTTTAGGGTGGCCGGGTGAGTGAGGGTATGCGACGCGCACCCTGGCGGCGCGACCGCGACCCGGTGCAGCGCGAGCAGGCGAGGGCCGAGAGCCGTGAGGTGCTGCGCCTGGCCGTGCCGGCCTTCCTGGCGCTGGTCGCCGAGCCGCTCTTCCTCCTCGCCGACTCGGCGATCATCGGCCACCTCGGCACCACCCAACTCGCCGGTCTCGGGGTCGCCAGCGCCATCCTGCTCACCGCCGTCAACGTCTTCGTCTTCCTCGCCTACGGGACGACGGCGACGGTCGCCCGCCACCTCGGCGCCGGCTCCCGGGCCCGGGCGGTCGCGGCCGGGATGGACGGGGCCTGGCTCGCGATCCTCCTCGGTGCCGTCACCGCGGTCGTCGTCGCGCTCGCGGCCGAGCCGATCTGCCGGGCGTTCGGGGCCTCCCCGGAGGCGATCGGTCACGCAGTGACGTATCTGCGGGTCTCGGCGATCGGCATCCCGTTCATGCTCGTCGTCCTCGCCGTGACCGGGGTGCTGCGCGGACTGCAGGACACCCGCACCCCGCTCGTCGCCAGCGTCCTCGGATTCGGGCTGAACATCGCCCTGAACGTCTGGTTCGTCTACGGTCTGCACCTCGGCATCGCCGGCGCCGCCTGGGGGACGGTCATCGCCCAGTTCCTCATGGCCACAGGGCTGCTCACAATGCTGCTGCGTGAGGCACGCCGCCTGGACACCCCCCTTCGCGCGCACCCGGGTGGGGTGCTGCGAGCAGCCAGGGACGGCATACCACTGCTCGTGCGGACCCTGGCGTTGCGGGCCATCCTCGTGCTGACCATGTGGACCGCAGCCGGACTGGGCGACGTGCCGCTCGCCGCCCACCAGATCGCGGCGACGATCTGGAGCTTCCTCGTCTTCGCCCTCGACGCGATCGCGATCGCTGCGCAGGCGCTGACCGGCAAGTCCCTCGGCGCGGGGGACACGGTCGCGACGCGGCGGGCGACGGCGTTGATGATCCGGTGGGGCATCCTCAGCGGGGTCGTCGCCGGACTGGGGCTGCTGCTCGTCATGCGGTGGCTGCCGATGCTCTTCACCGGCGACCCGCAGGTGCAGCGCGTCCTGGCCAGCGCGCTGCTCATCGTCGCGCTCACCCAACCGCTGTCCGGGTATGTCTTCGTCATCGACGGGGTGCTCATCGGTGCCGGGGACACGACCTGGCTGGCCAAGGCGATGGTCATCAACCTCGTCACGTATGCCCCGCTCATCCTCGGCGTCCACGCGCTCGGGCCGTGGCTGCTCTCGTCGCAGCCGCCGGTGCGGGGGATGCAGCACGCGATGCTGTGGCTGTGGCTCGCCTTCACCGGGTTCATGGTGATCCGGGCGCTGCTGCTGCGGCTGCGGGTGCAGACCGACCAGTGGATGGTGACCGGCGCGCCCCGCTGACGTAGACCGACTCCCGCCCAGTCCTGCCCGCCGCCATAACTTCGCAATCGCGAAGTTATGG
>DUPF01000130.1 GCA_012838445.1 Intrasporangiaceae bacterium
CCGCCGTGGCGGCCTCCGGGCGCGGCGCGGACCGGGCACCGGCCCCGGCCGCGAACCCGTCCCCGACAACCGCGACGGTCGCGGACCAGACACCCCCACCGGCTCCGGCAACGCCGGCACCGAGCGCCGAACAGATCCTCGCCGACCTCGTCGCGGCCCGGGCGAGCGCCTGGGAGAGCGGCGACCCGCAAGCGCTCACGGACGTCTTCGCGGACGGCAGTGCGGCGCTGGAACAGGACGTGGCCCTCCTCGACGCCGCCCGCGACGGCGGCCACCGGTATGTCGGGCTGAGGTTCGCGGTCGAGGGGACCCGGCTGCTCGAGGAATCGACCGACCGGATGCGGATCGCCGCGACCGTGACGACCGGTGCGTATGCGGTGCGCACCGAATCCGCTGCCGGCACCTCGGTGGAGGAGCGGGGGACGCGCAGCGACCCGGTCGAGTTCGTCCTGACGCGGGAGGCGCCGGGGCCGTGGCGGATCGCCGAGATTCGGCAGTGAGTCGGGTCAGGCGTTGAGGTGGGTCAGCTGGTGAGCCTGATCAGGCGGTGAGCCACTGCGCCATGGACGCCAGGTCCGGGTGCGTGAAGGAGAACCCGGACCCGAGCAGCACCCCGGGGGTGACCCGTTGGCTGGCGAGGATGTCCCCGGCGAACTCGCCCATGACGATGCGCAACGCCAGGGGCGGAACGGGCACGATCGCGGGACGGTGCATCGCTGCCGCGATGGCCTTGACGACGGCACCCTGGCGGCTCAGTTCGGGTGCGACGAGGTTGACGGGTCCGGTGATGTCGGGGTTCTCGATGAGGTGGCTGATGGCGGCGACCTCGTCGGGCAGGGTGATCCATGGCCACCAGGCGCGGCCCCGCCCGAACGGGCCACCGACGCCGAGTCGGAGCATCCGCAGCAGCGGCGCCATCGCCCCGCCGGAGCGGCTGAGGACGATGCCGGTGCGGGCGTGGGCGACCGGGACCCCGGCCTCCTTGGCCGGCGCGGTCGCGCCCTCCCAGGCCCGGACGACGTCGGCGAGGAACCCGGCACCGGGTTCGCTGCCCTCGTCGAGCGATTCCTCGCCGCGGTCGCCGTAGAACCCGACGGCCGACCCGCTCACCCACCGGATCCGGACACCGTCGGCGGCGAGCGTCGCCAGGGCGTGCGCGATGGCGGTCGTGCCGTGGGTGCGGGAGGTCAGCACCTCCATCTTGTATGCGGTGCTCCAGCGCCTGTCCCCGATGCCGGCCCCGTGGAGTGAGACGACCGCGGTGCAGTCCGCGAGCACGTCCGGGTCGAGGGTGAGGCTGTCCGGGTCCCACTGTCGCTCGGAGGGGGAGCGTGGTGGGCGGCGCACGAGTTGAACGACTTCGGCTCCGCTCCCGCGCAGGTGCTGCGTGAGAGCGGAGCCGATGAGACCGGAGGATCCGGTGAGGGCGACGCGCATGGGCTACACCTCGAAGGCGCCCTCCTCGAGACGCTCCTTCATCGTGGTCAGGAAGCGGGCCGCGTCCGCTCCGTCGACGACCCGGTGGTCGTAGGACAGGGCCAGGTAGACCATCGGGCGCACCGCGATCGTCGATCCGCCGACGCCGTCGTCGACGACGACCGCACGCTTGACGACCGCGCCGGTGCCGAGGATGGCGACGTTCGGCTGGTTGATGATCGGGGTGTCGAACAGCGCGCCGCGGCTGCCGGTGTTGGTGATCGTGAACGTCCCGCCGGACAGGTCGTCCGGGGTGATCTTGTTGTCCCTGGTGCGGGCGGCCAGGTCGGCGATCTTGCGGGCCAGGCCGGCGATGTTGAGGTCGCCGGCGTCCTTGATGACCGGCACGAGCAGGCCGCGCTCGGTGTCCACCGCGATGCCGAGGTGCTCGGCGCCGTGGTAGGTGATCTCGGTGTCGGTGACCGAGGCGTTGATCATCGGGTGGGCCTTGAGCGCCTCGACCGCGGCCAGGGCGAAGAACGGCAGGTAGGACAGGTTGGTGCCCTCGCGTGCCTTGAACTCGGCCTTGGCCTGGTCCCGGAGCCGGGCGACCCGGCTGACGTCGACCTCGACCACCGTGGTCAGCTGGGCCGAGACCTGGAGGGACTCGACCATCCGCTTGGCGATCGTCTGGCGCAGGCGGGACATCTTCTCGGTCGTGCCGCGCTTGCCGGCAGCGGCCGAGGTCGGCGCAGCGGATGCAGCCGGTGCGGCGGCGGCCGGAGCCGGGGCCTGCGGGGTCTCGACCGGCGCCTGTTCGGCCTTGGCCGCCTCGGCGGCAGCCAGGACGTCCTGCTTGCGGATGCGGCCACCGATTCCGGTGCCGGTCAGGGTGGACAGGTCGATGCCGTGGTCGGCCGCCAGCTTGCGCACGAGCGGGGTGACATAGCCACCGGGCTCCCCGCCACCGGAGGGTGCGGGAGCCTGCTCCTTGGGCTGCTCCGACTTCGGAGCGGTCGCGACCTGGGCGGGTGTCTCGTCGGCGCCTCCGGCAGCGTCCTCGGCGGCTTCGGCCTCGGACGATCCGGCGTCCGCCTCGTCGTCGGAGACGGCCTCCTGCGCGTCGTCGGCGCTGTCGTCGGCGGCCTCCTCCGGCTCGGCCTGCTCGGTGGACGGCTCGCTGCGCTCGGCAGCCTCGTCCTCGGCCGCCTCCGGGGACGACTCGCCGCCGCTCACCTCGCCGCCGATGACGGCCAGGGCGCCGCCGACCTCGACCGTCTCGTCCTCCTGGGCGAGGATCTTGGTCAGCGTTCCGGCGACAGGGGAGGGGATCTCGGTGTCGACCTTGTCGGTGGAGACCTCGAGGAGCGGCTCGTCGACGGCGACCTCGTCACCCTCCTGCTTCAGCCAGCGGGTCACGGTGCCCTCGGTCACCGACTCGCCGAGAGCGGGCATCGTGACGGTCTCGCCGCCGCTGACCTCGCCGCCGCCGGACCCGCCACCGGATCCGGACCCACCACCGGAGTCGCTGTCGTCCTGCGCCGACTCGTCCTGCTCCTGCGGCTCGGCCGCTGCCGAGTCGTCCTCCTGCTCTGCTGCGGAATCCTCCTGCTCCGCCTCGGCCGAGTCGTCGCCGTCGTCGCTGGCGGCGGCACCGGATCCGTCACCGATGACGGCCAGGTCGGCACCGACCTCGACGGTCTCGTCCTCGTCGGCGAGGATCTCCTCGAGCACCCCGGCGACGGGGGAGGGGATCTCGGTGTCCACCTTGTCGGTGGAGACCTCGAGCAGTGGTTCGTCGACCTCGACGCGGTCACCAACGCTCTTCAGCCAGCGGGTCACGGTCCCTTCGGTCACGGACTCGCCGAGGGCCGGCATGGTCACGCGTTCGGACATCGCGTCGCTCCTTAGGTGCAGAGTGCAGAGATATGCAGGTGTGCCACGACGCAGATGTGGTCTACGTCATGCGCTTAGGGTCAACCCTACGACGTGTCAGGCGTGTGCGTGCAGGGGCTGTCCAGCAAGAGCGAGCATCGCCTCGCCGAGGGCTTCGTTCTGGGTCGGGTGGGCGTGCAGGAACGGGGTGACATCGGCCGGGACGGCCTCCCAGCCGACGATGAGCATCGCCTCGCCGACCTGCTCACCCATCCGGTCGCCGACCATGTGCATCCCGACGATCGGGCCGGGCGTGTCGTCGTCGCCGCGGACCTGGACGACCTTGACGAATCCGGCGGTGCCGAGGATCTGGCTCTTGCCGTTGCCGCCGAGGTCGTACTGATAGGTCCGGACCGCGTCGCCGTGCTGCTCGCGAGCAGCAGCCTCGGTCAGCCCGACGGACGCGATCTCCGGATGGGAGTAGGTCACCTTCGGGATGAGCAGGTCGTTAACCGGTTGTGGCTGCAGTCCGGCGATCTCTTCGGCGACGAAGATGCCGTGCGCGAAGCCGCGATGCGCGAGCTGGGGGCCGGGCACGATGTCGCCCACCGCATACACCTGCGGCAGGTTGGTACGCAGCCGCTCGTCGGTGACGACGAATCCGCGGTCGAGGTCGACGCCGACCTCCTCGAAGCCCAGTCCCTCGGTGCGCGGTCCGCGCCCGACGGCGACGATGAGCAGGTCCGCGTCGAGGGTCTCGCCACCGTCCAGGGTCACGGTGACGCCACCGTCGTGCTCCTCGGCGGACTCGAACCGCACCCCGGTCCGGGTGGTGATCTTGCGCTTCTTGAAGGCGCGGGTCAGGGCGGCGGAGACCGCCTCGTCCTCGGCGGCGACGAGTCGGGGGAGGGCCTCGATGATCGTCACGGTCGAGCCGAACGACGCGAGCACCGACGCGAGTTCGACCCCGATGACCCCGCCGCCGAGGACGACGACGCGCTCGGGGACCTCGCTCAGTTCGAGCACCTCTGTGCTCGTCATGATCCGACCCCCGATCGACAGGCCCGGCAGGGTCCGGGCGTAGGAGCCGGTCGCGAGGACGACGGAGCGGCCGGTCAGTCGCTGGTCACCGACGACGACGGCAGAGGTATGCCCCGGCTCGCCCTCCAGTCGCCCCTCACCTTCGACAAGGGTCACCCCGGCGCTCTTGACCAGGCCGCTCAGCCCCTTGTAGAGCCGCGAGACGATGCGGTCCTTGTATCCGAGGACACCCGGCATGTCGACCCCGTCGAGGGTGGCCGTGATCCCGAACTGGTTCGCGGTGCGGGCCGTGTCGGCGACCTCCGCGGCGTGCAGGAACGCCTTGGTTGGGATGCAGCCCTCGTGCAGGCAGGTGCCGCCCACCTTGGCCTGCTCCACCAGAGCCACGCTCAGGCCGAGCTGACTGGCGCGCAGGGCACATGCATACCCTCCGCTGCCGGCTCCGAGGATGACGAGATCGAACTGGGCATCGGACATCTTCGTGGGACTCCTTTGTCTTCGGCGGTGGGTCAATCCTGCCACCTGTCCCGACCGGGTCGATCCTCTAGAGTGCTGCACCATGGCGTGGTGGAGGTTCGGTGCCCGGAAGAAGGGGAGGAGCACCGAGGGTTCAGTGCCGGAGGGTGGCCGGTCCCGTCGCCAGGAGGTGCTCAGTCATTTCCGGGAGTTCGAGCGGACCCGGGTCGGGGTGGAGGCCTATATCGAGCCGGCCACGCATGTCACGTCGACGACGATGGTGCTCATCGACTTCCAGGGTGAATGGACCCGTCGGGCCGTGCCCGATCCGGCGGCCGGCATCGCCCTGGCCAAGGATCTCGGGATCCCGGTGTTCGACACGAACCTGACCGGCTATCCGCAGCGGATGCGGGACTGGAACGCCCGGCAGCGTCGCGATCGCGATCGCCGCCGGGCGCAGGAGTAGTCCGGAGCGGAAGCCCGCCTAGACGTAGGACTCGACGAGGGAGAGCAGCGCGGCCACACCGAATCCGGTCGCACCCTTGGGGGTATGCCCCCACGGCGCCTTGTCGTTCCAGGCCGGGCCGGCGATGTCGAGGTGCGCCCACGGGATGCGCTCCTCGGTGTCCTCGGGGGAGCCCTTGACACCCTTGGGCAGGCCGATGAACTCGGAGAGGAAGATCCCGGCGGTGAGCATGCCGCCCCACTGGTCGCCCTTGTGGGCGATGTCGGCGTTGGGGGTGTCGAGGGCCGAGCGCAGGTCCTCCGGCAGCGGCATCGGCCACATCGGCTCGCCGGCGTCGGTGCCCATCGCGGCGATGGCCTCGCGCAGGGTCTCGTTGTTCGCCATGACGGCGGCGACCCGGTTGCCGAGTGAGATCATCTGCGCCCCGGTCAAGGTGGCGATGTCGATGATCGCGTCCGGGTGGCTCTCACTGGCCAGGGCCAGTCCGTCGGCCATGACCATCCGGCCCTCGGCGTCGGTGTTGAGCACCTCGACGGTCTTGCCGCCGCGCATCGTCACGACGTCGCTGGGGCGGTAGGCGTTGCCATTCAGCATGTTCTCCGCCAGGCAGAGGTAGCCGGTCACCGCGACCGGCAGACCCAACTGGGCGACCGCCAGGACCGTCGCGGCGACCGCCGCGGCACCGGCCATGTCGCACTTCATCGTGAGCATGCCGGTGGCCGGCTTGATGCACAGGCCGCCGGAGTCGAAGGTGATGCCCTTGCCGACGAGCGCGATCGAGGCCTTGGCGCCGCGGGGCTTGTAGGTCATCGTCACCAGGCGCGGCTGGCGGGCGCTGGCCTGCCCGACCGCGAGGATGCCGCCGAACCCGCCTCGGGCCAGGGCCTTCTCGTCGAGGACCTCGACGGTGACCTTGGCCTTGGAGGCCTTGACCTGCTCGGTGACGGCGTCGGCGAAGGACTGCGGGTAGAGCATGTTCGGCGGGGTGTTGACCAGGTCCTGGCACCAGGCGCGTGCCGCCCCGAGCACCTCGACGCGGGCCGTCAGACCCTTGTCCGCCAGCGTCGTGACGACCTGGATCTTCCCGACCTTCGGCTCCGGTGCGTCCTTGGCGGTGTGCCGGTGGATCTGGTACCCACCCGCATACGCACCCTCGGCGACCGCCGCGACCATCTCCTCGGTGGGCGTCGGCAGCGCGAGGACGACCGAGGCGTTCTTGGACACCGCCCGGGTCGCCGCACCCGCGGCCCGCCGCAGCACCTCCGGGCTC
>DUPF01000131.1 GCA_012838445.1 Intrasporangiaceae bacterium
TCACGATCGAGCCGATGCTCAACCTCGGCACCCACGAGTGGGAGATGTGGGACGACGGGTGGACGGTCGTGACCAAGGACCGGCGCCGGTCGGCCCAGTTCGAGCACACGATCCTCGTCACCGACACTGGCTCGGAGATCCTCACCGTCGCCGATTGACCCGGAGACCCGCTACGGCCCGGGCACAAAACCCGCCCTGCCACCGCGCCGACACCGAGTCGGCCGACCTAAGCGCGGCCCCGGTACCTCGCCGCTGCCGCGGTTGTTCGGCGCCCACTCCGGCACCTCGTCCCCCGCCGCGGCAATTGCAGCGTCACGGACGAGGTCCCGCGCGATCGGCGACCTACCGCGTCACCGACGAACGTCCGCGTCACCCCTCACGCGTCGACCCGCCACACCTGCCCGTCGGACAAGTCGTGGATCGCGGTCTCCTTGCTGCCCAGATCCCCGGCCTGCCGGAGATAGAGGTTGCGGCCGGTCGAACTGAGCAGGGCATCGTGCATCGGCACCGCATGCGGGGCGGCCAGCCGGCGCAGGAAGCCCGTCATGTCCCGGCTCGCCTGCCACGGCGCGTTGAGCGGGAAGGCGAGCACATCGACCTCACCCGGCTCGCCGTCCAGGGCGTCACCGGGATGGAAGAACGTCGGCTCCCCCTCTGCGGACAGTCGCACCCCGACGTTCGCGATCCTCGGGATGTCCTCGTGGATGAGCGCGTGCATCTCCCCCACCGGCTGGATCGTCACCTCCCCGAGCGACACCGCCGACCCGTCGTGCGCACTCGCCTCGATCCCGAGGTCGGCGAGCACCGCGACACTCTGCGGGTCGCACCAGATCGGGACGTCCCCGTTCGCGCGCACCAACTCGGGCAGCCGCGCCTGGTCGAGGTGGTCCGGATGCTGATGGGTGATGAGGATGGCGTCCAGGTCGCGCACCCCGAGGAAGTCACCGGCGAACGCCCCCGGATCGATGAGGATGCGCCGGTCGGCGATCTCGACGAGCAAGCAGGCATGTCCGAGGTGAGTGATCCGCATACCAACGACCGTATCGCGCTACCGTGCTGGTGTGGACCAGCTTGCGCGACGTCTCGGCCTGTCCGATGCCGTCGTCATCGGCCTCGGATCGATGCTCGGTGCCGGCGTCTTCGTCGCCTATGCCCCCGCCGCCGCAGCCGCCGGCTCCTGGCTGCTGCTCTCCCTCGCCCTGGCTGCTGTCATCGCGTATGCGAACGCCACCTCCTCCGCCCGCCTCGCCGCGCTCTATCCGGAGTCGGGCGGCACGTATGTCTACGGTCGGGAGCGGCTCGGCCCGTTCTGGGGGTATCTCGCGGGCTGGGCCTTCGTCGCCGGCAAACTCTCCAGTTGTGCGGCGATGGCCTGGGCGATCGGAGTGTATGCGTGGCCCGAGCACGCACGGATCGTCGCCATCGGGGCGGTCGGGTTGGTCACCGCGATCAGTTATCGCGGTATCACCCGCAGCGCTCAGGTCACCCGGGTCATTGTCGTGGTCGTCGTCGCGGTCCTGGTCACTGTTGCCGCGCTGCTCATCGTCTCCGCTGCCGCCGCGGACCAACCGGCCTCGGGTGCGGTCGAAGCCGGCCCGTTCGGCGTGCTCACCGGGGCCGGGTTCTTGTTCTTCGCCTTCGCCGGGTATGCGCGGATCGCCACCCTCGGGGAGGAGGTCGTCGAGCCGGAGCGGACCATCCCGCGGGCGATCCCGATCGCGCTCGGGATCGTCGTCGCTCTCTATGCCCTGATCGCTGTCGCGCTGCTGCGCAGTCGGGGTGCGGAGGTCATCGCTGCCGACCCGGCCCCGCTCGCGGCGGCCGCCGCGGCGACCGGGTGGGTCTGGGCGGAGCCGGTGGTGCGGGTCACCGCGGTCCTGGCGGCGTTCGGTTCGCTGCTCGGGATGCTCCTCGGTGTCTCCCGTACGACGTTGGCGATGGCGCGGGACCGCA
>DUPF01000132.1 GCA_012838445.1 Intrasporangiaceae bacterium
AACCGCGCAGGCAGCTGATCCGCTGCCCGCGCGATGTGGGGTGACCACTCAGTTCTGCGTTGACCGGTCGGTTGTGCGGGTCATCAGTACCGGTAGTGGTCCGGCTTGTACGGGCCGGCCACGTCGACTCCGAGGTACTCGGCCTGCTCCTTGGTCAGCTCGGTGAGCTCGACGCCGAGGGACTCCAGGTGCAGCTCGGCGACCTTCTCGTCGAGGTGCTTCGGGAGGGTCTGGACGGTGGGGTTGCCGTCCTCGTCGTAGTAGTCCTCGGTGTGGGTGAACAGCTCGATCTGGGCGATCGTCTGGTTCGAGAACGAGTTCGACATGACGAAGCTCGGGTGGCCAGTGGCGTTGCCGAGGTTCATCAGCCGGCCCTCGGACAGCACGATGATCGAGTCGCCCGCCTTGTCGCCCTCGGTGAACGTCCACTCGTGCACTTGCGGCTTGATCTCGGTCTTCTCGACGCCGGGCACCTTGGCGAGGCCGGCCATGTCGATCTCGTTGTCGAAGTGGCCGATGTTCGCGACGATCGCCTTGTTCTTCATCTGCTGCATGTGCTCGGCGGTGATGACGTCGAAGCACCCCGTGGCGGTGACGAAGATATCGGCCTGGTCGACGACGGACTCCATCTTCGCGACCTGGTATCCGTCCATGGCCGCCTGGAGCGCGCAGATCGGGTCGATCTCGGTGATGATGACCCGGGCGCCCTGACCGCGCAGGGACTCCGCGCAGCCCTTGCCGACGTCGCCATAGCCGGCGACGACGGCGACCTTGCCGCCGATGAGGACGTCGGTGGCCCGGTTCAGACCGTCGACGAGACTGTGCCGGCAGCCGTACTTGTTGTCGAACTTGCTCTTGGTCACGGCGTCGTTGACGTTGATCGCCGGGAAGAGCAGCTCGCCGGCCTCGGCCAGCTGATAGAGCCGGTGGACACCGGTCGTCGTCTCCTCGGTGACGCCCAAGAGGTGCTCGGCGACGCGGGTCCAGCGCTGCGGGTCCTCGGTCATCGTCCGGCGCACGAGCGCCTTGAAGATGCCGAACTCCTCAGAGTCGTCCTCGGTCGTCGCCGGGACCTGACCGGCGGCCTCCCAGGCCTTGCCCTTGTGCACGAGCATCGTCGCGTCGCCGCCGTCGTCGAGGATCATGTTCGCGAACTCGCCGTCCGGCCAGGTGAGGATCGCGGCAGTCTGCTCCCAGTACTCCTCGAGCGTCTCGCCCTTCCACGCGAAGACCGGGACACCGGTCGGCTCATCAACGGTGCCGTCGGGACCGACGACAACGGCCGCGGCAGCCTCGTCCTGGGTCGAGTAGATGTTGCACGAGGCCCACCGGACCTCGGCGCCGAGCGCGATGAGGGTCTCGATGAGCACGGCGGTCTGCACGGTCATGTGCAGCGACCCGGCGATCTTCGCGCCGGCGAGCGGCTGCTGGTCACCGAACTCCTCGCGCAGGGCCATCAGGCCCGGCATCTCGTGCTCGGCGAGGCGGATCTGGTGCCGCCCTGCCTCGGCGAGGCTGAGGTCGGCAACCTTGTAGTCGAAGGACACGGAAGAACTCCTGAAAGTGATCGGGTGGGGTCACAGGTATGCGACCAGCGGCTGACCCGGCGCGCTCATCTGAGCGGGAATCGTGCGGGGTATCACCCACGCCGGTTCGACCGCCCAGTCTAACGCCCGCGCCCTAGAGTGCAGTCATGCCCTCAGCTCGCGGAACGCTCGACTGGACTATCGCCGACGACGCACCGGATCTCCTCGCTCCCCCGGTCGCGGCGGCGATCGGGGACGCGCCCGGCGCCCTCGTCACCGCAATCGATCCGACCCTGGCCGACACGGCCGCGTTCTGCGAGGCCTACGACGTTGCGCCCGAGGCGAGCGCGAACTGCGTCATCGTCGCAGGCCGTCGCGGCGAGGTGACGAGGTATGCCGCGGTCATGGTGCTCGCAACGACCCGGGCGGACATCAACAGCACGGTGCGCAGGCACCTCGACGTCCGGAAGATCTCGTTCGCCCCACACGACGACGCCGTCACCCGCACCGGCATGGAGTTCGGCGGGATCACTCCGATCGGACTGCCCGAGGACTGGCCGATCCTCGTCGACGAACGGGTCGCCGCCTGTCCCGAGGCAGTCATCGGGTCCGGGCGGCGCGGCAGCAAGCTGCTCGTCACCGGGGCCACCCTCGCCGCCCTGCCCCGGGCTGAGGTTCTCGACCTCGTCCGATAGCAGCGCCCGTCAGGCGGCCAGCTCCAGGTGCAGCCGCTCGGCGAACCCGAGCTCCAGGGACGACGACCGCATCGACGACCCAACCGGCAGCCTCCGGGTCCCGGTGTGGTCGACGAGATAGAAGCGTCCGTACGGATCGCGCCACACATAGATCCCCGGGAAGGGCTGCTGGACCTGCCACCCGCCGTGCGTCTTGAGCCGGTGGTGATAGGTGGTCATCGGTCCGTAGTTGCCCACCCGCGACTGACCCAGGCCCACCGCGGCGGGGCCGTGCCGGAAGGGGACGGTGTGGTCGATCTGCTGGCTGCGCGTCGTGCACGAGCCCCAGGGGAAGACGTCCGCAGGCGTCATGAGGTGGACCGCGTCCCGATGGCGGACCGGCACCTCATAGGCGTCCACTGGCACCTGCCCAGCGAGGTCGATGACCGGATGGATCGTGAACCGGCTTGTCGGTCCGAGGAACTCGCGCACCCACTGGGGTGAGACCGGGCCGTATCCCTCGACCCGGACCACTCCCCCGGCGTCCCAACGTGGCCGGTATTCCTGTCCAGGCTGGTTGTCCGGTTCTGACCGGCGTTCCTCCTGTCCAGGCTGGTTGTCCGGTTCTGACCGGCGTTCCTCCTGTCCTGGCTGGTTGTCCGGTTCTGCCTGGTGCTCCTGTCCTCGTCGGTCTTCCGGTGTGGATCCACCGCTGGCGGGAGGTTCGGTCGGTCCGCGGGGCTTCTGGGAGCTCACGAGCTCGGGTTGACCCGCAGCCGGACCCTCGGGGCTCGTCGCCTCGGGTGGCCCGGCGGCGGGATCTCGGGACCGCGCCGCTCCGGGGTAGTAGTGCAGATAGAGCCGGACCTGCGGCAGGACGCTCGGCCAGTCGATCTCGGGGGCGTCACCGTCACCGCGCCGGGCCGCAGCCTCGGCGGCGGTCTCGTCGGGATCCTGGGGTCGGTGCCGCCACTGGAGGAACTCGCGCATGACGCGCATCGCGGCGGGCGGGTCGGTGAGCAGCGCGACCGCCGCCACCCTGCGCTCATCGAGGTCGCGTTCGTCGCCGAGCGACTTGAGCACCTCGGCGAACCACGCGACCCGGGCGTCGAGCTGGGCGATGAGCGGGAACGGCGCCTGGATGCTGAACCGACGCATCCCGTCCTCGGTCGACGCGCTCGGCCGCGCGAAGGACGACTGGCGGGCCTGGCGCTCGCGCTCCGCAGCGGCCTTCGGGTCACTGGCGATGATGGCCGCCTCGACGAGGTCGACGAACCGGCTCCACGGCACCCGGCCGTCGGCCTGCTCGACGACGGCGTCGTCCACAGCCGCGGCCTGGGCCTGGGACAGCTCTCGGGTGCGGCGGGCGACGAAGCGGGCATAGGACGCCTTGACCTCGAGCTGCTCCACCCGCGCCCAGAGCCGCGGCAGCCGCAGGGTCAGGTCCAGGCCGTCCGCGATGAGGGCGCTCGCCGCGCTCGTCGAGACGCCGAGCCGCGGACCCAGGGTCCCGTGCGCGAAGTCAGTGACGGCGGGC
>DUPF01000133.1 GCA_012838445.1 Intrasporangiaceae bacterium
AGTGAGTTGAACGCCTCGGCCATCGCGTTGTCGTAGGAGTCGCCCTTGGACCCCACCGAGGCGACGGCCTCGGCCTCGGCGAGGCGTTCGGTGTACCGGATGGCTCGGTACTGGGCGGGTTCAACCGGTCCACGCAACACCGGGCTATTGGAGCGACTGTAGCTGCTCGGCGAACACCTCGGCTGGTGTCTTCCAGCCGAGGACTTTGCGGGGCCGGTTGTTGACTGCCAGAGCGACGGCCTCGAGGTCCTCGGACGACCAGCGGGACAGGTCGGTGCCCTTGGGGAAGTACTGCCGCAGCAGCCCGTTGGTGTTCTCGTTCGAGGGTCGCTGCCAGGGTGAGTGTGGGTCGGCGAAGAACACCCTCGTCCCGGTGTCGACTGTGAGTTGCGCATGCCCGGAGAGCTCCTTGCCGCGGTCCCAGGTGAGGGTCTTGCGCAGCTGCTCGGGCAGTGTCGTGAGCGAGGCGGTCAGCGCGGCATTCATCGCCACAGCGCCGTACCCGCCCAGGGCCGGGCCGTTCTTCACCGCAGGCTGTTCGCCCCAGCCTTCCAGCCGAGGCAGGTGCACCAGCAGCGTGGAGCGGCTGGAGCGCTCGACGATGGTGCCGATCGCCGACCGGCCGGTACCGATGATCAGATCGCCCTCCCAGTGCCCGGGAACAGCGCGGTCAGCGGCCTCGGCGGGCCGCTGGCTGAGCACGACGTCTGCGGTGACATGCCCTCGGGGTTTGTTCCGCGACCGCTGCCGCGGCTCGCGCAGCGCTCGCCCGGTGCGTAGGCATGCGACCAGCTCCCGCTTCAGCGCGCCCCGGCCCTCGATGAACAGCGACTGGTAGATCGCCTCGTGGCTGATGCGCATGGACTCATCATCAGGGAAGTCGATCTTCAGCCGGGCAGAGATCTGCTCCGGACTCCATGCCAGCGACCAGCGCCGGTCAGCCCGGTGCGGCTTGTTCAAACCCTTCCACGCCGGTGTCTGCGGGCCGGCGACGATCGTGCCGTCGGGGCGACGGACGTTGCCAGCGAGCCGCTCCTGCACGTACTGGCGCAATCGGTCGTTGTCCACGAGCTTCGCGGTCCTCGGGCGCTTGGCCGCCTGCTGCGCCTTCCACTGCGCCACCAGCGCCCGGTACTCCTGCTTCCCGCTCCTGGTCGCAGCGTTGCGGCGCAGCTCCCGCGAGACCGTCCCCGGGTCGCGTCCGATCTGGCGGGCGATCTCCCGCACGCCGAGGTTCTTGGCGCGCAGCAGGGCGATCTCCTCCCGCTCGAGGAACGACAGGTAACGGCCCGAGGGCTCGTCCAGACTCAGTGGCGGCATCCCGCCAGCGTGGCGGAACCAACGGATCCCGACCGGCGACGACACACCCACGGCCTCCGAGGCCTCCACCGTCGTGATCCCCGTGGCGATCAGGCGCCAGAACTCACGCTGCACCGCCCGTGACGGCTCCGGCCTTCCCGGTGACCGCATCGGCGGCCGCAACGCCCGATCCGCTGCCCACTGCCGACGCGCCCCAGCCGGAGCCTGCGGCAACTGCTTCCTCTCACGACCCATCTGACACCTCCGAGTTCGAGGTGTTGCGACGACCGGTTGAATCCGCCCTGCACGCCCCTGTCGGAGTGGTGGACAAGGCCGGTGGTGTCCTGCCCGGCCCTCCTGCGGGCCCACAGTCCCATCTCGAGGGCATCCAACGCCAGGTCGGTGCGCAGCGAGGTGGATACCTGCCAG
>DUPF01000134.1 GCA_012838445.1 Intrasporangiaceae bacterium
AGGGCGGCGGGCTGGGCAACTACGCCCCCGGTGAGTGGAGCGACGACACCCAGATGGCGCTGTGCATCGCCGAGGTCGCCGCAACCGGGGCGGACCTGACCGAGACCTCGGCCCTGGACGACAACGCGGTCAAGTTCGAGCAGTGGTATGCGACGGGCCCGGCCGACATCGGCATCCAGACCCGGCAGGTGCTCGCCCTGGCTGCACGCCTCGACGGACGGCCGTCGAGCCGGCTGACCGAGGCCTCCCGGCAGGTCCACGACCAGACCGGCCGCAGCGCCGGCAACGGGGCCCTGATGCGTACCTCGCCGGTGGCGCTCGCATACCTCAATGATCCGGACCGGGCCATCGAGGCGGCTCGGACCATCGCCGCCCTGACGCACCACGACCCGCTCGCCGGGGATTCCTGTGTCCTGTGGACCGACCTGATCCGGCGGGCCGTCCTCGACGGTGAACTGGCGCGTGCCGATCTCGAACTCATCCCGGCGGGTCGGCGGGACTACTGGGCCGGTCTGGTCGCCGACGCCGAGCAGCAGTCGCCGCGCACCTTCGTCCCCAACGGCGACACGATGCGGGCCTTCCAGGCGGCGTATGCGTCAGTGCGGACCGCGAGCCGCCGCACCGACAGCGCAGGGTTGGTCGAGGAAGGACTCGTCGAGGCGATCCTCGTCGGGAACGACACCGACACCGTCGCGGCCATCGCGGGCGGGTTGCTCGGCGGGCTCGCCGGTCTTCGCTCGATCCCGGAGCAGTGGGTCCGCGACATCAACGGCTGGCCCGGCTATCGCGCCGACGGCCTGGTGCAGATGGCGCATGCCATCGTCGGGCAGAGCCCAGGGACCGACTGAGCGTCCGAACCGCCACCCTGTCAGTGCCGGACAGTAGCGTTTGGGACATGCGAGCACCACACCTGGAGGCGCACCTCGAGCCCAAACTCGTCGGCGACATCGAGGGCGACTTCTACGTCCCGGCCTATCAGCGCGGGTATCGATGGGGTCGGGACGAGGTCAAGCGCCTCCTCGAGGACATCTGGGAGAGCCGTGACCAGGCCTACTATCTGCAACCGATCGTCGTGCGACGCTTCGGCGCGGAATGGGAACTCGTCGACGGCCAACAACGATTGACGACGCTCTATCTGATCTTCCAGTACATGGTGCGCGAAGGACTGCAGAATTCCGGAGCCGGATACCGCCTGCGCTACGAGACCCGAGAGGCGAGCGCCGCATACCTGATCGACCCTGATCCGGAGCGGGCGGGGGAGAACATCGACTTCTTCCACATCAATGAGGCCTATGCCTGCATCCGGGATTGGTTCGAATCCCACGGCCACCGGCGCCAGCACGCTGCCAACAAGTTCTACAACGCGCTGTTCGAGCACGTCCGCATCATCTGGTACGAAGCCCCCGAGGACCTCAACGCCGCAGAACTGTTCACCCGGCTGAATATCGGGCGCATCCCGCTCACCGACGCCGAACTGGTCAAGGCGCTGCTCCTCTCCAGGAGTCGTC
>DUPF01000135.1 GCA_012838445.1 Intrasporangiaceae bacterium
CGGCATCCCCCACCGCTCACGATGCTCCTCGTCCCGGTCCGCCTTCGGTGCCAGGTAATCCGCGTCGGCCTTGTCCTGCCGGCGTTTGCTCGGCTGCACCCGCGGCGGCTCGCCCGGCATCTTCGGATAGTCGGGTGGGAAGTTCAACTCCCCCAGTCCGCGCTCCAGATCCGCCTCCCACAGGGCCAGCGCCGGTTCGATCCGCCCGGGGTGGGCATCCAGATCGAGCCAGGCATCCGCATACTCCTGCAGATGGTCGGGGACCGAGTGGACGGTGAAGTCCCGCGGATCGACGCGGTCCAGGTCGGCCCAGGCGACCGGCATGCTCACCGGCGCCCCCGGCAACGGCCGCGGACTGTAGGCGCTGGCGATCGTGCGGTCCCGGCAGGCCTGGTTGAAGTCGACGAAGACCCGCTCGCCCCGCTCCTCCTTCCACCATGAGCTCGTGACCAGGTCCGGATCCCGTCGCTCCAGTTCACGGGCGATCCCGATGACCGCGTGCCGCACGTCGAGGAACTCGTGCGTCGGCTCGATCCGGGCATAGACGTGCACGCCCCGGTTGCCGGAGGTCTTCGCCCACCCCGTCAACCCGACCTCGGAGAGCAGCTCCTTGAGCAGGTATGCGGCGCGCACCGCATCGGTGAAGTCGCGCCCGGGCTGGGGGTCCAGATCGATCCGCAGCTCATCGGGGTTGTCACCCGCCGTGGTGGGGTTGGCGCGTTGGACCGGCCACGGATGCCACGTGATCGTGTTCATCTGGACGGTCCAGACCGCCGTGGCGATCTCGTCGATGACGATCTGGTCGTGCCGGCGCCCGCTCGGATAGCGGCAGCGCACGACGTCGACCCAGTCGGGCATCCCCTTCGGCGGATTTTTCTGGTAGAACTCCTCGCCACCGATCCCGTCCGGGAACCGTTGCAGCGTCACCGGGCGCCCGCCGATGTGCCGCAGCAGGGCCTCCCCGACCGCGATCGTGTAGTCCGCCAGGTCGCCCTTGGTGATCGCCGCAGCCCCCACGTGCGCGGGCCACAACTCCCGCTCCGGTGAGGACAACCGCACCTGCCGGGGCCCCTCCGGCCCGGGCACCTCGACGATCCGCGGTGCTGGACGCGAAGCCATGCCCTGCAGACTATCGGCATCCACCCACACCCCTGGGTATGGTCGAAGCATGAGCCTGGATCGTCCCGTCGCCCCCAACCCCTACGACCTGCTGCCGGCCGTCGCCTCGTTCACCGTGACGAGCAGCGACGTCACCGACGGTCAGCCGCTCGACGACGCCCAGGTCGCCGCCGGCGGCAACACCTCCCCCGCCCTGGCCTGGGAGGGCGCCCCGGAAGGCACCAAGTCGTTCTGTGTCACCTGCTTCGACCCCGACGCCCCGACCCCGAGCGGGTTCTGGCACTGGGCCGTGGTCGACATCCCGGCCACGGTCACCTCCCTCCCGGCCGGAGCGGGAGCCGAGGGTGGCTCCGCTCTGCCGAGTGGCGCATACATGCTCAAGAACGACGGTGGGTCGGCGAGTTTCATGGGCGCCGCTCCCCCGGCCGGCGATCACCCGCATCGCTACTTCTTCGTCGTGCATGCCGTCGGTGAGGAGTCGCTCGGGATCGACGCCGAGGCATCCAACGCGGTGATGAGCTTCAACCTCGCGTTCAAGACGCTGGGCCGGGCCATCATCCACGGCACCTACCAGCACTGATCGGAGTCCCTCATGGCGATGCAACCCACCGGCCGCGAGTATGCGGTGGCCAAGTCCGAGGACGAGTGGCGCGCCGAGCTCTCACCCCAGGAGTTCCACGTGCTCCGCGAGGCCGGCACCGAGCGGCCCTTCACCGGTGAGTACACCGACGACAAACGCGTCGGTGTCTATGCGTGCCGCGCGTGCGGCGCCGAATTGTTCCGGTCCGAGACCAAGTTCGAGAGCCACTGCGGGTGGCCGTCGTTCTATGCCCCGTTGGCGGGTGACTCGGTCGAGTACCTCGAGGACCGTTCCCTGCCCGGCCGCCCCCGCGTCGAGGTGCGGTGCGCGACGTGCGGCTCGCACCTCGGGCACGTCTTCGAGGGCGAGGGCTATGACACCCCGACCGACCAGCGGTACTGCATCAACTCGGTGAGCCTGACGCTCCACCCCACCCCCTGACCCGGTCCGGCCCCGCTGCGTTTCTCGCCAATGGCGGGAACCGCCAACCTCACAAGGGAACGGTTCCTTCCTGAAGTTGGCGTTTCCGTTGTGAACCCTGGCGGCCACACGCAGCTCAGGCAGCGATCGTTCCGAGCGCCGCGCGGATCTTCGCCACGACGGCACCGTTGCGCATCAGGTCCGCCCACGTGATTCGGACCACGACGTAGCCCAAGGCGCGCAGCCGGTCTTCCCGCTTCTTCTCCAGGAAGAGGACGTCTTGGTCGACATACTTGAGTTTGCCGTCGAACTCGACGACGACCTTCGTGCCTTTCACGAGGAAGTCGACACGCGCCACGAACACACCTTGCTGGTCGTGGATGACGACCTGGGGCACGAGTTCAATCCCGTGGCTCGCACCGGCGATATAGGTCAGCGATTCGCCAGGACTCTCGTGGGCGGCGTTCACGAACGTCAACATCGATCGAGCGCGCCCGGACCGCGGCCAATGAACGGTCCTCGCGACCGCGTCTTCGAGTTCCTCGATCGTGAGTTTGCCCTCGTGCAGCGCGTGGTCCGCGCTGACGACGCCTTGGGCGATTCCGTTGTCGAGGCAGTGCTGGACCAGTGCCTGAGCAATCGGTTCAGCCGGCCCCCACAGTGTCGGGACCGCCGTGCATGACCGCGGCCGCACCCAGAACGCAGTCATCCCGCCTCCCCGGTTGGTGGGCCTGAGCAGCGCCGGCTTGGTCAAGGGCGCGTTCCACACGATTCCTCCGTGGGCGAGCACGGCAGTCGCACCGGTGAAGGTCGCGTCGTCGTACAGGAGCGTGGCGCCGAAAGCCAATTGCAGGTGTCGGGTCTGAGGCGACTCCTCCACCATGCTGCTCAACGCATACAGTCCTCGGCCGGGGTGGCGGAACACGCGCCGCCGGACCAGTGCGGCGAGGGTTGTTCTATCCAGTCCGAACAGATGGGCGTCCGCTGTCGTGAACATGCCGTGCTGCTCAACGATGAGCGCCATCAATGCGGGATCGAGAAACGCCTCGGAGGAATGGGTCTGCGCATCGTGGTCCATGACCGCAACCGTGCACATCCCATGACAGCCTCGAGAAGAGGTCTGGTGACAACTGTGGACGACCCGCCCGAGAAGCCGTGTGGATGTGGATCACCGATGACGCGACGATGGGCCGCGGCTTCCTGCAGGAAACGCCAACTCCACAAGGGAAACGTTCCCCGGTGGAGTTCACGTTTCCCGCCATTGGCGGGAAACGTGAACCGCACGGGTCAGGGGTGGCGGGCGATGAGGTCGGCGATGTCGACGCGCGGGCCGGTGAAGAACGGGATCTCCTCGCGTACGTGCAGCCGGGCGCGGGAGGCGCGCAGTTCGCGCATCAGGTCGACGATGCGGTGCAGCTCGTCGGCCTCGAAGGCGAGGATCCACTCGTAGTCGCCGAGCGCGAACGAGGCGATCGTGTTGGCCCGCACATCCGGATAGTCGCGCGCCATCTGACCGTGCTCGCGGAGCATGTCGCGGCGCTCGGCGTCATCGATGACGTACCAGTCGTAGGAGCGCACGAACGGATAGACGCACACATATCGGCGCGGCTCCTCGTCGGCGAGGAACGCCGGGATGTGGCTCTTGTTGAACTCCGCCGGCCGGTGCAGCGCAGCGTTGGACCAGACCGGCCGCAGATGGGCCCCGAGCCGGGTCCGCCGCAGCCGGTGATACGCGTCCTGGAGGGCCTCGATCGTCTCGGCGTGCCACCACACCATGATGTCGGCGTCGGCCCGCAGCCCGGCGACGTCGTACCAGCCGCGGATCACGACACCGTCGGATTCGACAGCGGCACAGAGGGATTCGACCTCCGCCACGAGCTCCGTGCGATCGCCCTCGCCGAACGGTCGGTCCACCTGGAAGACCGACCACATCGCGTAGCGGATGCTCTCGTTGATCTCCCGCATCCGGGCCGGGGTCGGCTTGACGGGGTTGGGACGTTCACTCATCGGTGACCTTTCGTGGTGAGCAGTCGGGAGGCGGCTGCGCGGGCAGAGGCGATGACTGCAGGTATTCCGACCCCACCGTATGCGGCGCCACAGACCTCCAGACCAGGCACCCCCGCGATCGCGGTCTCGACCCGGGCGATCCGCTCGAGGTGCCCGACCGCATACTGCGGCAGCCCCCCACCCCACCGCTGCACGTGGCTGTCGACGACCGGATGCAGCGGGAAGCCGACCGCCTCCCCCACCTCGGCGACCGCGATCTCGACGAGTTCGGCGTCCGGGCGCTGCAGGTCGGCGACGGCACCGGCCCGCCCGATCGAGGCCCGCAGGAAGAACAGCTCCGGGTCCGCGTCGGCGGCCCACCCCCACTTGTTCGAGCTGAAGGTGCTCGCCTTGATGGTGCGTCCGTCGGTCGCCGGGACGAGGAACCCGGACCCGGGCAGCGTCCGACCGACCCGCTCCAGCGCACGCCGGTCGAGCGCGAGCGTGATGATCGCCATCGACGCCATCTCGATGCCGGCGAGCACATCGGCGGCATCGGGAGCGACGCCCCGCAGGAGCCGGCCGGCGGCCGGCGGCGGGACGGCGAGGATGATCTGCTCCGCCTGGAGGTATGCGGGCGCCGGGACCGCGCCGGTCGTCACCTGCCACCGGTCCCCGACCCGGGTGAGTTCCCGGACCGTGACCCCGGTGCGGACCATGACGCCGCGCTCGGTGAGCGCCTCGCGCAGCCGCTCGGGCAACCGACCCACCCCACCCACGATCCCGCAGAAGGCACTGGCGCCCGGACGAGTCCCCGCCCGGGCGGCTCCGGCAGCGGCTGCTGCGGCGAGGATGCTCCCGCCGCGCTGGGCCGCCGCGAACAGCGGCGGGACGCTGGCCGCCATCGACAGGGAGCGGGCCTGGGCGGCATACACCCCGCTGAGGAGCGGCTCGACGAGTCGGTCGACGACGGCATCCCCGAGGCGATGGGCGAGATAGTCCCCCACCGAGACATCACCGGCGAGCGGCTCCGGCCAGGGACGTTCATCGACGAGTCGGTCGATCTCGGCGTCGGTGAGCAGCCCGCGCGCCGCCTCCGGGTCGGCGGGCACCCCCATGAGCGTGCCGGTGGGCAGCGGCCACAGTCGCCCCCGCGACCACACCGCCGCACTCGTCGTCGCCGGGACCGTCAACGACTCCCCCAGGCCGACCTCGCGGATGAGGTCCGTCGCCTCCGGCCGCACCGCGAGCATCGACTCGGCTCCGACGTCGATGCGCTGCCCGGCGATCTCCGCCAGCGCGAGCTTGCCGCCGACCCGCGGACTGCCTTCGAGGACAACGACATCCGTGCCGTCCACCCCCGCCGAGACGAGGTGCCAGGCGGCGGTGAGGCCGGCGATCCCGCCGCCGACGATGACTGTGGTCATGCCCTCACTGTGACCCCGTCATCGAACTGTGACCAAATCCCACGGATCGTTCCGGCGGACACGACCGTCGTAGCAGCATGATGAAGCACATGCATCTACGTCGCGTCCTGGCCGTCGCCGCCGCCTCGGCCGTCCTGCTCACTGGCTGCTCGAGCAGTGGCGTCTTCTCCCCCGGATCGGACTCAGCCGGCGCGCCGTCCTTCGAGGAGCACTCAGCCGGTGCCGCCGACCGGGCCGAGAGCGCCGAGGGCAGCCCGGCTGAGGGATCCGGCAGCGAGAATCTCGCCGCGGCCGAGCAGTATCTCGTCCGGGAGGCGACGATCGGGCTCAAGGTCGATGCGATCGGCGAGGCGGCCGGCAAGGTGCGGGCCATCGCTGCGGGCGCGGGCGGCACGGTGACCGAGGAGCGCTTCGGGGACGAGGTGTACGGCCCGGCCCGGGAGAGCATCGAGCGCTACGGGACGATGACGATCAGTGTCCCGAGCGACAAACTCGATGCCACGATCGAGGAGCTGACCAAGGTCGGGGAGGTCCGCACCCGGTCCTCGAGCGCCTACAGCGTCCAGGACGAGTACGTCGACGTCGAGGCCCGCATCGCGACCCTGACCGCGAGCATCGACCGGATGCGGGCGTTGATGTCACGCACCGAGGACATCAAGCAGATCGTCGAACTGGAGACCGCGCTCAGCGCCCGCCAGGCCGACCTGGACTCCCTCCAGGCCCGCCTCAACTCCCTCAAGGCGAGCATCTCGATGTCCCCGATCACCGTCATCCTGACCACGACGAGCGATCTGGGTCAGCCGGACGACGGGTTCCTCGCCGCGCTGAAGAACGCCTGGAACGGGTTCACCCGCTCGGCCGCTGTCCTCGTCACGACGCTCGGGGTGCTCCTGCCGTGGGTCCTCGTCGGCGGTCTCGGTGTGGCGCTGCTCATCTGGGCGCTGCAGCGGGTCCGGCGCCGCCGCCCCACCCCCGCCGCAGGCCCGGCAGCACCGACCGACACCTCACACCACGGACCGAAGCAGGGACCTACTCCCGCTGACTGATCTCGTGGACGTGCTCGACGACCCGGGTCAGCACGCCCGGGTCCGTCGTCGGTAGCACCCCGTGGCCGAGGTTGAAGATGTGCCCGCCGGCTGCCCGGCCTGCGGTCACGATGTCCTCCACGCGGGCCGCCAGCGCCTCCCACGGGGCGAAGAGCAGGGCCGGGTCGAGGTTGCCCTGGACCGCATACTCCGGACCGAGCCGCTCGATCGCATCGCCGAGCTCGACCCGGTAGTCGACCCCGACGACATCGGCCCCGGCGGTGCCCATGAGCGGCAGCAGCTCACCGGTCCCGACACCGAAATGGATCCGCGGCACGTCCAGATCAGCGACCGCGGCGAGCGCAGCGGTCGAGTGCGGCAGCGCGAACCGGACGTAGTCCCGGCGCTGCAGCGCCCCGACCCAGGAGTCGAAGAGCTGCACGACAGCGGCCCCGGCCTGCGCCTGCACCCGCAGGAAGGTGCCGGAGATCTGGGCCAACCGGGCACACAGGGCATCCCACAGCTCCGGATCCCCGTGCATGAGCGCCTTGGTCTTCTCGTGGTTCTTCGACGGGCCGCCCTCGACGAGGTAGGACGCGAGCGTGAACGGCGCCCCGGCGAACCCGATGAGCGGGGTCGGCCCGAGCTCGGCGACGAGGAGTCGCACCGCCTCGGTCACGTAGGAGACCGCGTCCGGGGTCAGCTCCGGGATCCGCTCGACGTCCGCACGGGTGCGCACCGGCTCGGCGATGACCGGCCCCACCCCGGGGACGATGTCGAGGTCGACGCCGACCGCCTTGAGCGGGACGACGATGTCGGAGAAGAAGATCGCGGCGTCCACCCCGTGGCGACGCACCGGTTGGAGGGTGATCTCGGTGACGAGGTCGGGTCGCATACAGGAATCGAGCATCGCGATCCCCTCGCGGACCCGTTTGTACTCGGGCAGCGAACGACCGGCCTGGCGCATGAACCAGACGGGGGTATGCGGCACGGACTTGCGTCGCGCCGCCCGGACAAGCGGAGAGTCGGCAACAGTGGTCACCTGGAGATCGTAGGCCGACACAACGACGGCGCCACCTCCCACGAGATCGGGCGCCGAGCACTTACCCTCGAAGACGTGGCATCTCGCAGTGTGACCGGAGCCGGCTCGGCGGTATTCACCGCCGCGCTCGCCGACCTGCGTTCGGTGGTGCTGCGTCCCGAGATCAAACTCACCGAGGTTCCGGCCCCCTCGCGCATCGCCCCGTATGCGGTGGCCCTGACCGCGGACGTCCTCGAGACCGCGACGGCCGAGGAGGCGATGGCCACCGGCCGGTTCGTCCTCCTCCACGACCCGAGCGAGCCCGAGCCGTGGGGCGGGGCCTGGCGGGCGGTCACCTACGCCCGCGCCGAACTGGAGCCGGAGATGGCCACCGACCCGGTGCTCGGCGACGTCGGCTGGTCCTGGCTCGTCGACGCCCTCGACGGGCGGGCCCTGGACTACATCGCCGAGGCCGGCACGGTCACCCGCGTGGTCTCGGAGAGTTATGCCGGCCTGGCCGACCGGCCCGCGACGGTCGA
This sequence comes from Intrasporangiaceae bacterium, assembly GCA_012838445.1. Classification (GTDB taxonomy): domain Bacteria; phylum Actinomycetota; class Actinomycetes; order Actinomycetales; family Dermatophilaceae; genus F2B08. The sequence goes on from DUPF01000135.1 coordinate 8,118, forward strand.
GATGGAGATCCGCGCCTCGTGGACGCCGGTGGACAGCGCCCGGATCGGCGACCACCTGGCCGCCTGGGGCGACGTGCTGTGCAACATCGGGGGGCTGCCACCCCTTCCGGAGGGGGTCGTGGCACTCCCGGGACGGCGCCGGTGAGGGCCGGATGACAGCGACCGAGGAGACACCGCAGGAACCCGCCGCCCCGGCGGCTGCCGAGCCGTCCGCCGACCCCGACACCGTCGAGTCCGCCCCCGTCGAGCCGCCCCCGGCCCCGCTGCCGGTGCTGCGGATGCCGGAGGAGGGGGTGCCGCACGTCGTCGCCGACGAACGCGAACTCGACGAGGTCGCCGACGCGATCGCCTCCGGCGAGGGGCCGGTCGCGATCGATGCCGAGCGGGCCTCGGGATACCGCTACGGTCAGCGCGCCTACCTCGTCCAGCTCAAACGGGAAGGGTCCGGGCTGTGGCTCATCGACCCGATCGCCTGCCCGGATCTGAGCCCGATCGACGCCGCGATCGGTGACGCGGAGTGGATCCTGCACGCCGCGACCCAGGACCTGACCTGCCTGGCCGACGTCGGGCTGCGCCCCCGGCAGATCTTCGACACCGAACTCGCCGGCCGCCTCCTCGGGCTGCCCCGGGTCGGGTTGGCGGCGGTGCTCGAGCACTACCTCGGGATCAGCCTGGCCAAGGAGCACTCCGCTGTCGACTGGTCGACCCGTCCCCTCCCGGAGCCGTGGCTGCGGTATGCGGCCCTCGACGTCGAGGTCCTCGGCGAGTTGCGCAACCTGATGGGTGCCGACCTGTGGTCGCAGGGGAAGTCGGACTGGGCCCGGGAGGAGTTCGAGGCGCTGCTCCACTGGACCCCGCAACCGCGCCCCGAGCCGTGGCGGCGCACCTCGGGGATCAACAAGATCCGCACCCGCCGCGGGCTGGCCGTCATCCGGGAGTTGTGGGAGGCCCGCGATGCGATCGCCGCGGAACGCGACATCAGCCCCGGTCGACTCATGCCCGACGCCGTCCTGATCGAGATCGCCCAGGCCGCACCGCATACCGCCGCCGACCTGCCCCGCAACCGGGCCGCGGCCCGGTATCAGCGGCAGTGGCTCACCGCCGTCCGGCGCGGACACGACCTGGAGGAGCGGTTCCTGCCGGAACGGAGCCTGCCGCACGACGGGCCGCCGCCGCCGAAGGCCTGGTCGGACAAGAACCCCCTGGCCGCCGCCCGGCTCGCTGCGACCCGGGCCCGGTTGGCCGAGTTCGCCGCCGAGCACACGATCCCGGTCGAGAACGTCTGCTCCCCCGACCCGCTGCGTCGCGTCGTCTGGTCGCCACCGAGCGACCACACCGAGGAGGCCTTCCGGGCCGCGCTGGCCGAGCACGGGGTGCGCGAGTGGCAGCGCGCCATCGTCGCCCCCATTCTCGTCGAGGCGTTCACCGAGATCACGACGGCGTGAACCGGGCCGCTGTCGGCGGCCGGGCAACGTGATGAGTGCCTCACCGAAAGGTGCGGACGGGCCGGGTCGCCGTCGTTAGGCTGAGGACAACGTCACTAAGCGCTCGCTTAGTGGATTTCCACTGTCTGCTGCCCGAAGGGATGAGCGGTATGCCGCGCACCGCCAGTGAAGTCGTCTTCGTCGACGGGGTCCGCACCCCGTTCGGCCGGGCCGGGGAGAAGGGCATCTACGCCCAGACCCGCGCCGACGACCTCGTCATCAAGTGCATGACCGAGTTGCTCCGACGCAACCCCCAGTTGCCCAAGGACCGGGTCGAGGAGGTCGCCATCGCGGCGACCACCCAGATCGGGGACCAGGGCCTGACCCTGGGCCGGACCGCCGCCCTGCTGGCGGGCCTGCCGAACACCACCCCGGGATACTCCGTGGACCGGATGTGCGCCGGCGCCATGACCGCCGTGACGAACGTCGCCAGCGCGATCGCCTTCGGCGCCTACGACATCGCCATCGCCGGCGGGGTCGAGCACATGGGCCGTCACCCGATGGGTGAGGGCGTCGACCCCAACCCGCGGATCATCGCCGAGAAGATCGTCGACCCGTCGGCGCTGTCGATGGGCAACACCGCCGAGAACCTCCACGACCGCTTCCCGCAGTTGACCAAGGAGCGCTCCGACGCCTACGCCGTCGGTTCCCAGGACAAACTCGCCCAGGCGTATGCGGACGGCAAGATCCAGCCCGACCTCGTCCCGGTCGCCACCCGGCACGCGGAGAAGGGCTTCGGACTCGCGACGACCGACGAGCCGCCCCGTCCGGGCACGACCGTCGAGGACCTGGCCACCCTCAAGACCCCGTTCCGCGCCCACGGCAAGGTGACCGCCGGCAACAGCGCCGGCCTCAACGACGGCGCGACCGCGTGCATCCTGGCCTCCGAGGAGGCCGCCAAGGAACTCGGCCTGCCGATCAAGATGCGGCTGGTCAGCTATGCCTTCGTCGGTGTCGAGCCCGAGGTCATGGGCATCGGCCCGGTGCCCGCGACCGAGAAGGCGCTGGCCAAGGCCGGCCTGAGCATCGAGGACATCGGCCTGTTCGAACTCAACGAGGCCTTCGCCGTCCAGGTCCTCGCGTTCCTCGACCACTTCGGGATCGCCGACGACGACCCCCGGGTCAACCGCTACGGCGGGGCGATCGCGACCGGTCACCCGCTCGCGTCCTCCGGGATCCGGCTGATGACCCAGCTCGCCCGGCAGTTCGAGGAGGACCCCACCGTGCAGTACGGCCTGACCGCCATGTGCATCGGCATCGGCATGGGCGGGGCCGTCATCTGGGAGAACCCCCACTTCACCGGCACCACCGACACCGCGAAGGACGCCTGAGCCATGACTGAGCAGACCACCGGCCACGAGGAAGTCGTCACCCACCCGATCGTCCAGGACCTCACCGTCCCCGGCACCGGCTTCGGCGCGGACGCCAAGACGATGGCCCTGATCACCCTCGACAACGGTCACGACCACACCAAGCCGAACACCTTCGGCCCGAAGGGGATCGCCGAACTGCACGAGGTGGTGGAGCGACTGCGGGAGCGGGCTCAGGCCGGCGAGATCGACGCCGTCGGGATCACCGGCAAGCCGTTCATCTTCGCCGTCGGCGCCGACCTGACCGGGGTCCCCTCGGTCACCGCCCGGGAGCAGGCGCTCGAGATCGCCCGCGCCGGTCACGCCGCGTTCAGCGCCATCATGGACCTGCCCGTCCCGACCTTCGCGTTCGTCAACGGCGCGGTCATGGGCGGCGGACTCGAGACCGCGCTGGCCTGTGACTACCGGACCATCTCCGCCGGAGTCCCCGCGCTGGCCCTGCCCGAGGTCTTCCTGGGCCTGATCCCGGGCTGGGGCGGGGCATACCTCCTCCCCCGTCTGATCGGCCCCGAGGCCGCTCTGAAGGTCATCGTCGAGAACCCGCTGTCGATGAACCGGATGCTCAAGGGTCCGCAGGCCTTCGAGCTCGGGATCGCCGATGCGATGTTCGGGCCCGGCGACTTCCTCGAGGAGTCCCTGCGCTGGGCCGGCCAGGTCCTCACCGGCGCGGTCAGTGTCGAGCGCACCGACCACACCGGCGACGAGTCCGTCTGGACCGCGGCCGCCGCGGCCGCCCGGGGACTCGCCGACGCGAAGACCGCGCGCCGCTCCCCCGCGCCGTACCGGGCCATCGACCTCGTCGAGGCCGCGCGGACCAGCTCCCGCGAGGACGCCTTCGCCGCCGAGGACGAGGCTCTCGGCGATCTGCTCATGAGTGATGAGCTGCGCGCCGGACTGTATGCGTTCGATCTCGTCCAGCGTCGGGCCAAGCGTCCGGCCGGGGCCCCGGACCGGGCTCTGGCGCGCAAGGTGACCAAGGTCGGCATCGTCGGTGCCGGTCTGATGGCCAGCCAACTCGCCCTGCTGTTCGCCCAGCGTCTCGAGGTCCCGGTCGTGATGACCGACCTCGACGAGGAGCGGGTCGCCAAGGGTGTCGGCTATGTCCACCACGAGGTCGCCCAGTTGCTCGGCAAGGGCCGGATCAACCAGGACCGGGCCAACCGGCTCACCGCTCTGGTCACCGGCTCGACGAGCAAGGACGGCTTCGCCGACGCCGACTTCGTCATCGAGGCCGTCTTCGAGGAGATGTCGGTCAAGCAGCAGGTGTTCGCCGAGGTCGAGGCCGTGGTCTCGCCGGAGTGCGTGCTCGCGACGAACACCTCGTCGTTGTCGATCACCGAGATGGCGAGCAAACTCGCCCACCCCGAGCGGGTCGTCGGGTTCCACTTCTTCAACCCGGTCGCCGTCATGCCGCTGCTCGAGATCATCCCCGGTGAGCAGACCGACGACGCGACCCTGGCGACCGCGTTCGCGGTCGGCAAAACCCTGAAGAAGACCTCCATCCTCGTCAAGGACTCGGCCTCCTTCATCACCAACCGGCTGCTCGGACGCTTCATGGGCGAGTTCTCCCGGATCGTCGACGAGGGCACCGACGTCGAGGTCGCCAACCGCGCCATCGCGGGACTGGCCCCGATGCCGCCGTTCGTCCTCCTCGGTCTGGTCGGACCGGCCATCGCGCTGCACAACAGCCAGACCCTGAACCGGGCCTTCGGCGACCGGTTCTACGTCTCGGAGAACCTGCAGCGGATCGTGGCGGCGAAGAAGCCGGGCTACTACCTGCCCGACGGCACCCTCGACCCCGAGGTCGCGGCCCTGATCGAGGCCCCGGCCGAGCCGGTTGAGCTCTCCGTCGAGCAGGCCCGCGAACGGATCCTGTCCGTCATCGCCGAGGAGGTCGGCCTGATGCTCAAGGAGGGTGTCGCCCAGGCGCCGATGGACATCGACCTGGCGATGATCACCGGTGCCGGATTCCAGTTCTGGAACGGGGGCGTCATCCCGCTCCTCGACCGGGAGGGCATCACCGAGAAGGTCCTCGGCCGGCGGATCCTGCCCCCGGGCGCAGCGAGCGTCCCACGTTAGGTCGACCGTTCGGCTGGCGTTAGGGTGGACGGATACGGCACCCCGGCAGATATCTCATATGTGACATATACTGCCGGGGTGACCCCCACCGACACGTATCTCATCAGGATCGGAGCACTCATCCGTGATGCTCGACGGCACAAGGGCATGACCCAATCCGAGCTCGCGGACCTGCTCAGGACCTCGCAAAGCGCTGTTGCCCGCATCGAGCAGGGCAAGCAGAACCTCTCTCTGGAGATGCTCGCCCGGATCGGGGAGAACCTCGACAGCGAGTTCGTCTCCCTCGGCGTCGCCGGTCCGCAACACCTGCGCATCGTCGGCGGCAAGAAACTCTCCGGCTCGATCCCGGTCAAGACGAGCAAGAACGCCGCGGTCGGGCTGCTGTGTGCCTCGCTGCTCAACAAGGGACGCACGACGCTGCGCAACATGGCCCGGATCGAGGAGGTCAACCGGATCATCGAGGTGCTCACCTCGATCGGCGTGCGCACCCGCTGGCTGCCGGACAGCAACGACCTCGAGATCACTCCGCCGAGCCACCTCCAGTTGGACCGGATCGACGAGGCGGCTGCCCGACGGACCCGGACCGTCATCATGTTCCTCGGCCCGCTGCTGCACGAGGTCGAGTCGTTCAAACTGCCGTATGCCGGCGGGTGCGACCTCGGCACCCGCACCGTCGAGCCACATCTGACGGCGCTCAAGCACTTCGGCCTCGACGTCGTCGCCACTCACGGCGTCTATGAGGCCAAGGTCTCCCCCGGCGTCGCCCCCGAGCGCTCGATCGTGCTCACCGAACGCGGCGACACGGTCACCGAGAACGTCCTCATGGCCGCTGCCCGCCACCCGGGTCGCACCGTCATCCGCAACGCATCCTCGAACTACATGGTCCAGGACCTGTGCTTCTTCCTCGAGAAGCTCGGGGTACGGGTCGACGGGATCGGGACCACGACCCTGACCGTCGACGGGGTCGGCGACATCGACGTCGATGTCGAGTACTTCCCCAGCGAGGACCCGATCGAGGCGATGAGCCTGCTCGCCGCCGCCGTCGTCACCGAGTCCGCGATCACGATCCAGCGGGTGCCGATCGAGTTCCTCGAGATCGAGTTGGCCACGCTCGAGGGGATGGGGATGCAGTACTCCCTCGGCGAGGAGTACGTCGCGTTGAACGGACGCACCCGCCTGGTCGACCTGACCACGATCCCCGGCCCGCTGCGGGCCCCGATCGACAAGATCCACCCGATGCCGTTCCCCGGTCTGAACATCGACAACCTGCCGTTCTTCGCGATCATCGCGGCCTGCGCCGAGGGCACGACGATGATCCACGACTGGGTGTATGAGAACCGCGCGATCTACCTGACCGAGTTGAACAAGGTCGGCGCCAAGGTCCAACTCCTCGACCCGCACCGGGTCCAGATCGAGGGCCCGACTCCGAAGTGGCGCGCGGCCGAGGTGGTCTGCCCGCCGGCGCTGCGTCCGGGTGTCGTCATCCTCCTGGCGATGCTCGCCGCCCCGGGCACCTCGGTGCTGCGCAACATCTATGTCATCAACCGCGGCTACGAGGACCTCGCCGAGCGGCTCAACACCCTCGGCGCGACGATCGAGACCTTCCGCGACATCTGAGGACGCCGCGGCCGCGGCTGGCTCAGCAGCAGCGGCCGACTCAGCGCTCGAGCAGGCTGCTCGCGATCGGGTCCGGGGTCAGCCCGATCTCCTCGAGCACCTGCCCCCGTGAGGCATGCTCGAGGAACCGCTTGGGGATCCCGAACATCCGCACCGGGACGGTCAGTCCGGCATCGGCGAAGGTGCCCGCGATCTGGGTGCCCACCCCGGAGCTGACGAGGTTGTCCTCGATGACGGTGACCCGGGCCGCGGTGCGCGCCAGGTCCACGAGGGCGGCACTGACCGGCAGCGCCCAGACCGGGTCGACGGCCCGCACGCTGCGCCCCTCCGCGGCGAGCTTCTCGGTGACGGTCAGCGCCGTCGGCACCATCGACCCGATCCCGATGACGAGTTCGTCGACGACCGGCTCCAGCGAGCTCTCCAGGAGGATGTCCACCCCACCGACCGAACGGACGGCCGGGATCGGGGCCGGTGCGTTCCCCTTCGGGAAGCGGATCAGCGACGGCGCATCACTGATGTCGACCGAGTCCCGCAGCGCCGAGACGACATGCTCCCCGTCGCGAGGGGCGGCCAGGTGCAGGCCCGGGACCATCGACGCCAGAGCCATGTCCCACATACCGTGGTGGCTCGCCCCGTCCGGGCCGGTGATGCCGGAGCGATCGAGGACGAAGGTCACCCCCGCCTTGTGCAGGGCACAGTCCATGAGCATCTGGTCGAAGGCCCGGTTGAGGAAGGTCGCATAGATCGCCACGACGGGGTGCAGCCCGGCGAAGGCGAGCCCGGCCGCCATCGTTACCGCGTGCTGTTCGGCGATGCCGACATCGAAGGTGCGGGAGGGGTATGCGGTGGCAAAGTGTTTCAACCCGACCGGGATCATCATCGCGGCCGTGAGGGCGACGACGTCCTCCCGCTCCGCGCCGAGTTCGACGAGGGCGTCGGAGAACTCATCGGTCCAGGACCGTCCGGCGATCTCGATCGGCAGACCGGTCTCGGGGTTGATCACCCCGATGCCGTGGAACTGGTCGTTGACGTCGTTGACGGCGGGGTCGTAGCCGCGGCCCTTCTGGGTGATGACGTGGACGAGGACCGGGCCGCCGAAGGAGCGGGCCTTGCGCAGCGCGGACTCGATCGCCGCGACGTCGTGCCCGTCGACCGGTCCGACATACTTCAGCCCGAGGTCCTCGAACATGCCCTGCGGGGCGACCATGTCCTTCAGGCCCTTCTTCATCCCGTGCAGGGCGCGCTCCATCGGGGCTCCGACGACCGGGGTGCGCCGCAGCCGGTCCTTGCCCCAGTCGAGGAACTGCTCGTAGCCCTTCGTCGTGCGCAGCGTGGCCAGGTGGTCGGCGAGTCCGCCGATCGTCGGGGCGTAGGAGCGCTCGTTGTCGTTGACGACGATGACGAGTGGCAGGTCCTTGTCCGCGGCGATGTTGTTGATCGCCTCCCAGGCCATCCCGCCGGTCAGTGCCCCGTCACCGATGACCGCGACGGTGTGCCGGCCGCGCTGCCCGCGCAGGCGACGCGCCTTGGCGATCCCGTCCGCCCAGGACAGCGAGTTCGAGGCGTGCGAGTTCTCGACGACGTCGTGCTCGGACTCCCCCCGGCTCGGGTATCCGCTCACCCCGCCCTTGGACCGCAGTCCGGAGAAGTCCTGGCGGCCGGTCAGGAGCTTGTGCACGTAGGACTGGTGACCGGTGTCGAAGACGATCGTGTCCCACGGACTGTCGAAGACCCGGTGCAGCGCGATGGTCAGTTCGACGACACCGAGGTTGGGGCCGAGGTGCCCGCCGGTGCGGGAGACCGATTCGACGAGGAAGGCTCGGATCTCCTGCGCGAGGGCAGGCAGTTGCGCCTCGGGCAGCGCCTTGAGCTGCGCGGGCGAGGAGACCCTGATCCGGTTGGCCACGTGCGGCACGTCCTTTCGCGGGCGGGAGCCTCCCGATTCTACGTCCTGTCCCCGCCAAGTCGCCGGTCCGTGAGCGCCTCGCCGATCAACTGGGTGCCGCGCCGGGCGGCGCGCAGCCGGATGCCCTCCAACTCGATGTCGGTCATCGCCTGCTCGACCGCCCCTTCCGGCAGATGCTGGGTCAACTCGACCCGGATGGTGCGGTATGCCTGACGCAGCGCCACCAACTGGGCCTCGACGTGGTGGTCGGCGAGCCAGGCGAGCAGGACGAGGTGGCGGCGCAGGCTCGGGTAGCCGCGGAACTCCGACGGGCACAGGTCGAGCAGCCAGGAGGCGGCAGCCACCTGCCACCCCGGGCTGCCGGCCGGTGGGACGGCACGCGGCCAGCCGGGCGGTCCCGCACGTACCGTCTCCGCCGGCTTGTCGAACATGCGTTCGATGATAGCCCCACCGTCCGACCGTCCCATCCGACTCCCGTCGACGGATGGTTGTGGTCACGGTTTCGAGCGAAAAGCGGTCCCAGAACCATCCCTCAACGCTGGCGGGATCCGTCGACGGCGGCGGGGACGGCCGCGGTCAGCCGATGAGCATCCCCGCGATCGCGGCGCTCATGAGGTTGGCCAGCGTCGCCGCGAGGATGGCGCGGATGCCGAGCTCGGCGATCTGGCCGCGACGCTCCGGCGCCAACTCGCCGAGACCGCCCAGGAGGATGCCGAGCGAGCCGAGGTTGGCGAATCCGGTCAGCGCGAAGGTGACGACGGCCTGGGTCTTGACCGAGAAGGTGTCGATGATCGGGGCGAAGTTCGTGAAGGCGACGAACTCGTTGACGACGATCTTCTGCCCGACGAACGAGCCGGCCTGGATCGCCTCCTCCCACGGCACGCCGACGATGAGCATGATCGGGGCGAAGACGTATCCGAGGATCTTCTCGAAGGTCAATCCCTCGAGCCCGAACAGTCCGCCGGCGCCGCCGAGGATGAGGTTGATCAGGGCGATGAGGGAGATGAACGCCAGGAGCATCGCCCCGATCGTCGCGGCCAGGCGCAACCCCTCGGCCGCTCCCCCGGCCGCGGCGTCGATGACGTTGCGGTATCCCTGGTCCGCGGTCAGGTCGCCGGTCTCCTCGTCCGGGACCTCCTCCTCAGCCACGTCCTCGGTCACAACGGCCCGGGCCGTCGCATCCGCCTCGGCCTGCTGGGCCGCCTTCGCCTCCTTCTTCCGGCTCCCCGGCACCTCCCCGGTGACTTCGTCGGGGGCGTCGTCCTCGGTCTCGGGGACGACGATCTTGGCCATGAGGAGCGCACCGGGCGCAGCCATGAAACTCGCGGCGATGAGGTGCTCGAGCTTGGCGCCGAGGAGGGAGTATCCGACGAGGACACTGCCTGCGACGGTGGACAGGCCACCGACCATGACGGCAAAGAGTCCGGACCGGGTCAGGGCGGAGATGTACGGCCGGATGACCAACGGCGCCTCGGTCTGCCCGACGAACATGTTCGCGGCCGCGTTGACCGACTCGGCCTTGCGGGTGCCGAGGAGTTTGGCCATCCCACCACCGAGGATCTCGACGACCTTCTGCAGCACACCCCAGTGGTAGAGAACCGCCGAGAGGGAGGCGAAGAACACGATGACCGGCAGCACCTGGAGGGCGAAGACGAAGCCGTCCTCGGCCAGGAGCGATCCGAAGAGGAACTCGATCCCCGAGCGTGACGAGTCGATGACCGCCTGCACCGCCTTCGAGGCACCGCCGAGGGCCCGCTGTCCGGCCGGCACGAAGAGGACGAGGACGCCGAGTCCCACCTGCAGCCCGAGCGCGGCGAGCACGGTGCGCAATCGGATCGCCTTGCGGTTCGAGGACAGCAGCACTGCCAGTCCGAGGATGACCACCATGCCGCCGAGGCCCCCCAACACATCGATCACGAGGCCAACCTAGCGGTGCGGCCCGCCCCGTGGGGTGAATTCGTCTGAGCAGTCTCATCGGTGACGAATCACCCCACCCGAGATAATGATCCGGTGAGGACACCGACGAGGCTGCTGCGCGCATACCGAGGCACCGGCGCGGACCTGCCGTTCCAGGATCCGCGGCCCGCCCACCCGGGGGCCGACATGGAGGGCTACTTCTGGCGGGTGACCGTGCCGGAGAGCGGTCAGGTCGTCATCGCGCTCATCGGCGTCAACCAGGGTCCGCACGGTCCGTGGGCCACGCTCGGACTGGCGGGCCACCCGCAGGACTCGCTCGTCGTCGCCGCCCACGACGGGGCCGCGGCCGATCCCGACCGGCTCGGGGCCAGGGCCGGCTCCGCCTTCGTCGCCGACGAGCACTCGGTGCGGGTCGACCTCGGGGGCCGCGACCGGCTCGAACTCGTCGTCGAGGACCCGCTCCCCTGGCCGTCGGGTCGGCTCGGCGGATCGAGCATCTTCCACTCCGTCCCGGCCCTCAACCAGTACTGGCACCCATGGCTGCTCGGCGGCCGGGCTCGCGGGCACGCGGTCCTCGGCGGCGAGCGGGTCGACCTGACCGGCGGGCAGGTCTACAGCGAGAAGAACTGGGGCGCAGCCGGATTCCCGGAGGCCTGGTGGTGGGGACAGGCCCAGGGGTTCACCGCCCGGGACGCGTGCGTCGCCTTCGCCGGCGGGGTGATCCACAGCGGACCGCTGCGCACCGAGGTCACCGCCGTCGTCGTCCGACTGCCGGGCGGTCGGGTGCTGCGCTGGGGCAACCCGATCAGCTCACCGGTGCAGGCGCGGACCACCGACGACACGTGGGCCTTCGAGGGTCGCCTGCTCCGCCCGGACGGTCTGTGGCGGGTCGAACTGCACGGGTATGCGCCGCTCGCCCGCGCGCACATCCTGCCCGTGCCGCTACCCCGGGAGCACCGCAACACGGCCGGGGATCTGGAGCATCTCGCGGGTCGGCTCGAGGTGCAGGTGACCCGGCAGCGCCGACCCGGGCTGGCTCCCGAGACGGTGTGGCGCGACGAGACCGAGCTGGCCGCGCTTGAGCACGGTGGGCTGGACCGGGCCGAGCGCGAGATCGCCCGTCGCGGGCTGCCTCCCGGGACGACGCACGCCTCGCCGCAGCCGTCCTGAGCGGCGGCTCGGTGTCGGGCCGGTGGGGTCCGGTGGGAGCCGGCATCAGTTAAAACCGCCGCGATCGGCTACTGAGGAGTAGTCTCGGGCTCGTTGCCGTCCCCTGTCCGTGCTCGCTCGCTCCTCGTCCCTGGAAGGCCAGCGTTGTCCATGTCCACGGCTCCTCGTTCTCGCACCCCCCGGCTCCGTTCCTCCCGCCTGCGTTCCTCCCGTCTGCGCACCGGCGCGCTCGCGGCGCTCGTCTCCAGCGCCCTCGTCGCCGGAGGCAGTCTCGCCAGCACCGCCGCCAACGCAGCCCCTGCCGCACCCTCGGTCAGCACGCTGGCGGCCACACCCACCTCGACCCCGGCCCGCCTCGGGATGCCCGGATCGATCGCCGTCCTCGGCGACTCGATCTCGCAAGGCACCGGCGCCAACGACGGCGGAGCGAGCAGCGGTGGCCAGAGCGGCGGCATCGGCTCACCCCGGCTGCGCAACTCGTGGGCGACCGGCGACTGGCCCGGGTTGGGCAGCTATCTGCAGCGCACCCGATCCCTGCCCGGCGGGTCCGGCACGGTCGGCATCAACCTGTCCGCTAATGGCGCGAACATGCGCAACAACTTCCTCAACCAGGCCCGATCGGTGCCGGCCGGCACCGGACTCGTGCTCATCCAGATGGGTGGCAACGACCTGTGCCGCCCCTCCGAGGGCGAGATGACGTCGGTCGCGGACTACCGGACCCAACTGCGGGCCGGTCTGCAGTGGCTCCAGGACAACCGCCCGGACACCCTCGTCATGGCCTACTCCGTGCCGGACATCTACAACCTCTGGTACCTGCGCGGCGCCGCGCACCAGGGGGAGAAGTTCGGCATCTGGCCGTTCCGGAGCACCGCGGCCGGTCCTCGACCGACCCGCGGCAGCCAGGACAACGGCACCTTCTGGGCCCGGCAGTTCTGGGACGGCCTGTTCGGGTCGGTCATCCCGTGCAAGAGCCTGCTCGTCGACCCGACCAACCCCCGCAACGCCGTGCCCACCCCCACCCCGACGCACGCCACCGAGGCCCGCCGGCTCCGGGTGCGGGAGCGCACCCAGGCCTTCAACACCGTGCTCCAGCAGGAGTGCAACACCATGCTGCGGTGCCGCTTCGACAACAACGCGATCTTCGACTTCGCCTCGAACCGGATCAACGGCAGCCTGACCGGCAACACCTCCCTGTGGCGCTTCGTCGACCGGGACATCAGCACCCAGGACCACTTCCACCCCTCCTACTCCGGCCAGCAGAAGCTCGGGGCCGAGGCGTTCGGGTCCGGGTACAACTTCACCGACCGCACCCCGCCGACCGTCGCCGTCGCGACGACGACGAGCGCCAACGCGGCCGGGTGGCACCGCAGCAACGTCACCGTCCAGACCTCGGCGGCCGACTCCGCGGGCGTGCGCGGCTTCGAGCACCGCATCCACGGCGTCGACGGCAGCATCGGCCCCTGGCAGCGGACCGTCGGCAGCACCGGACCGCGCCCCATCGTCAGCGCCGAGGGGATCTCCCACGTCGAGGTCCGCGCCCTGGACGTCAACGGCAACCTCAGCGCAAGCACCATCCTGACGGTCCGGATCGACAAGACCCTCCCCCAGACCGAGCCGGTGATCCCGGCCGAGGGAGCCACGTTCGAGCAGCACGAACAGGTGCGCGCCGCATACACCTGCTCCGACGCCGGCGGATCCGACCTGACCCGCTGTGCCGGCACCGTGACCAGCGGCGCCCTCATCGACACGAGCACCGTCGGCGAGAAGTCCTTCACCATCACCGCGACCGACGCGGCCGGCAATGTGCGCCGGACGACCCGGACCTACACGGTCCAGCCCGCGACCGCCGGGGTCCGCACGGACAGCTCGACCGCGTCGACCGGGACCCACCGCACCGCTGCGGGCGCGACCGAGCGGATCGGCAGCCCGGCCGGGCCCAAGCAGCGCCCGGTCGTCCGGGACGACGCGACGCCGACGGTCTCCGTCACCGTTCCGGCCGACGGGGCCCGCTACGAGCACGGGGACAAGGTCCTCGCCGCCTATGTGTGCGCCGATGCCAAGGGCGGCTCCGGGGTCGCGCCCGGATACTGCGAGGGCACCGTCGACGCCGGCGTCCCGATCAACACGACGACGCTCGGGACGCATACCTTCGAGGTGACCGCGACCGACCGCGCCGGCAACTCGACGACGACGTCGGTCAGCTACGAGGTCGTCGACGCAACCGCTCCGACGATCAGTTCGCCGCACGAGGGCATCGAGTACAAGCTCGGCCAGCCTGTGGAGGCGCTCTTCACCTGCACCGACGAAGACGGCGGCTCCAGCGTGGCGACCTGCGACGGCCCGGACCGGCTGGACACCGCGTCGATCGGGGCCAAGAGCTTCGATGTCGTGGCCACGGACGCGGCCGGCAACACCCGCACCGAGACGGTGACCTATCGGGTCATCTACGCCTACGGCGAGGTCAAGGAACCGATCAGCAAGGACGGGACGAGCGTCTTCAAGGCCGGCAGCACCGTCCCGGTCCGCTTCCAGCTCACCGACTACGACGAGCGCGGTGTCGGCGGAGCGACGGTGACGCTGGGCACGATCTCGACCTACGACATCGAAGGCACCGTCGACCCGATGGAGATGGAGCGGGTACCTTCGACGAGCGGATCGGCCAACAGCGGCAACCTGTTCCGGTCCTCCTCGGGCGGGCAGTACGCCTACAACCTGTCCACCAAAGGCATGGCACCGGGCAGCTACATGCTCTACATCCGGCTCGACGACGGGAAGCAGTACACGGCGGTCTTCACCCTCCGCTGACCCACCCGGCCCCGGTGGCAACCTCACCATAGGAAGGTTGCCACCGGGGCGACACGGGGTCCGCTGTGCAGGTCAGGCGGACCAGCGCACCGGCAGGGTCTTCACACCCCGCTGGAAGTTGCTCCGCAGGAAGGTCGGGTCACCGGCCGGCTCCAGCCACGTCGTCCGGGTGAGCACCTCGGTGAACAGGGCCGTCATCTGGATCCGGGCGAGGTTCGCGCCGAGGCAGAAATGCGGACCGTGCCCGAAGGCCAGGTGCGCCTTCGCACGCGGCGTGCGCGCATAGCGGTTGATGTCGAAGGTGTCCGGATCGGGATAGACCGTCTCGTCCCGGTTGCCGGACGTGAACGAGACGACGACCTTCTCCCCCGCCCGAATGCTCTCGCCGGCGATCTCGGTGTCGACCGTCGCGGTGCGCCGGAACGTCATCACCGGGGTCCACCAGCGCAACATCTCCTCGACCGCCGCCGGGATCCGCTCCGGGTCCGCCCGCAGCGCCTCCTGCGCAGCCGGGTCGGCGAGGACCCCGATCATCCCGCCCGGGATCCCGTTGCGCAGCGTCTCGTTGCCCGCCACGGCGAACAACCAGAACAGGTTCTCGAACTCCTCCAGGCTGACCCGACTCGGCCCGCCCGGCTCCGGATCATCGTCGATCGCGGACATCAGGATCGACATGACATCGTCCCCCGGAGATCGACGTTTGGCCTCCCCGAGAAGGTGGGCATACGCATACAGATCCGCCATCCCCTCCCGGGACCGGGGATCGGGCATATGCCCGGCAGCGTCGGGGACCGGCCGGCTCCGCAGCGCCTCCCGGGCCATCGCCGACCCCTGGTCGTGGTCGAAGAAGGCGCTGACTGCATAGTCGGGGTCCTGCCACCCGATGACCCGGTTGGCCCAGTCGAACATCAGCCAGCGGTCCTCGCTCGGCACCCCGAGGATGTCCGCCAGGGCGAGCAGCGGCAGGTCCGCGGCGACATCCTTGGCGAAGTCGACCTCCGGCGGCCCGGCCAGCATCCGGTCCACGATCCCGCGGCAATGTCCGGCGATCTGGGACTCGAGCTCACGCACCGCCCGCGGGGTGAAGGACTTGGCCAGCAGCCGCCGCAACCGGGTGTGCTCCGGTGGGTCCATGTTGAGCATCATCTGCTGGACGTAGCGCAGGTCCTCCGGGGTGGCCGGGTCGCGGATCTGGGTGCCGCCGACCGCCGAGGAGAAGGTCCGTGGATCGCTGAGCACCTCCCGGATGTCCTCGTAGCGGAGCACGAGCCAGTATCCGGGCCCACTCGGCCACCCGGGCAGGGCCGGTTCCGCAACCCGGACGATGCCCCGGTCGCGGCGCAGATCGGCGAGCACCTCGAACGGGACGCCGCCCGGATAGGTGCCCGGATCGTGCAGCAGTGCCGTCGAGGCGGTCAGTGACACGTCGGTCAGGCCAGGAAGCGCTCGACGCTGGTCGCCAGTGCCACCGGGGTCTCGAACATCGGGTAGTGACCGGCGTTGGGCATGACCTCGATCGTGACGTTCGGGAAGTGCGGCTCCCAGGTCTGCCGACAGGTCGCCTCGCCGAGGGCGGGGTCGTGCTCCCCCGGGATGACGAGGATCGGGGTCTGCTGGCCGGCCACCTCGTCGATGAAGTCCGCGTTGGCCCAGGCCTCCAACGCCCCGTGAAAGGCGTCCTTGTCGGAGTGCTCGAGGGACCAGTCGACGACGGAGTTCACCCAGGTCGGGGTGAGCCGGTTGCCGGTCGTGAAATCGATGATGCCGTAGCGGTTCTCACGGTTCTCCGCGGCACCGAAGAACAGTCCGTGGCCCGCCTCGTCGAAGGGGGTGGGCTGGGCCCCGACCGGTGTGATCGCGACGAGTTTGCGGACCCGCTCCGGTGCCTTGGCGAGCACGCGGAGCACCTCGGCGCCACCCATCGAGTGACCGATGAGGGAGAACGTCTCGGCCCCCAACTCGTCGGCGAGGGCGAGGACGTCGTCGGCGACCTCGTCGAGGGTGTACTCCCCCTTCTCGTCCTTGCGGGCGCCGTAGCCGCGGTTGTCGGTGAAGACATACGTGAACTTCTCCCCGTCGAGGTAGTCGGGGAAGCTGCCCCAGCCGTCGGCGGAGCCGAACCAGCCGTGCAGGCAGAAGACGGTGTGTGGGCCGTTGCCCACGCTGCGGTGTGCGATAGCCATGGTGAGAACATAGCCGGATCAGGCGCGGTGGTGAGTCGATATGGTCACGTCATGACGATCAACGATGCCCCGATCTCCGCCCTGCCCGTCCCCACGGCCGACGACGTCCCCGAGGGAGTGTCCCGGCTGTGGTCCAAGGCGCAGGAGGCGTTCGGGTTCGTCCCGAACGTCTTCCGGGCCCAGGCCCTCAACGGGGAGCAGTTCCTCGCCTGGTGGAACTACTTCAACCTCCTCGTCAACAAGGAAGGGCACCTGAGCAACGCCGAGCGGGAGCTGCTCGCCGTCGTCGTCTCCGGCATCAACCGGTGCGACTACTGCGCCGTCAGCCACGGGGCGATGCTGCGTGAATACACCGGCGATGCCCGCACCGCCGACCTCGTCGCGGTCAACTGGCGCCAGGCCCACCTCAACCCGCGGGATGCGGCGTTGGCCGCCTATGCGGAGAAGCTCACCCGGGACCCGGACCAGGTTACTCCCGCCGACCTGGAGCCGCTGCGCGCGGCCGGGCTCGACGACCACGAGATCCTCGAAGCGGTGCAGGTCATCGGCATGTTCAACATGACCAACCGCATCGCGACCGCGGTCGGCATGGTCCCGAACGAGGAGTATCACTCCCAGGCGCGCTGAGGGGCTGAGCGGCGCCGCGTCGCTGGTGCGCCGTCGATGATGCGGTGCCGTACTGGGGTGTCGATGCCGGGGTGCCGGTAGTGCGGTGTCAGTGCTGCGGTTTGGATGCCGGGATGCCGTGGTGCGGTGTCAGCGGCGGGCGGTGGCCGTGATCACCCCGTCGTGCTCCTGCGCCACGACCGAGAAGTCGAACCGGTCGATCTGGGTACACATTTCGATGTCCTGGTCGCTCACCCCCAACTTCCCTGCCGCGATCACGGCCCGAAGCCGGTCCGCCGCGCGCGACGTCCGGACCCGGTCGACGACGTCTGCGGGCCTCGGTGGTGGGGTGCCCTCGACAAGCGCCCGGATCAGCTCGGCGCAGACGAGATCCTCGTCGGCGTTGCCGTCCTCGCCGGTGACCACGTAGGCGACGCGCCGGGCGCCGCTGGCGGTCACGGCGGCGGCGGTCGCTGAGGCGGTGACGAGGGCGGCGCACAGGACGAGCGGGACCTGCCGTGCGGCGTGCACCCCGACGGTCCCGTTCGTCGTCCGTTGCACGACCGGCCGGCCGACCAGATCGTGGGAGGTGACGGCCTGCGGGGAGTTCGGCAGATCGAACCCGGGATCGGTGAAGACATCCGAGATCGCCAGCGCGCTCGGTCCGAGTGCGGCCTTGAGCGCCAACGCGTCCGGGTCGGTCGGGGCCAGGTTGAGTCGCTCGGCACCCCCGTCGAGGACGTGGGGTGCGACGGTGAAGGCGCGCAGCACGTCGATGACGACGGCGGCGTCGAAGACCTCCCCGGCCGCGAGCATCGCGGTCAGTTCCCGGATCGAGCAGGTGGTCGCGTCCATCGCCACCGAGGCTACCGACCCGCTGCGGGCTCACCCGGCCCGGGTGCGCCGCGGCCCGGCCCTCGGTTCGGTCGTCGACAGTTTCGGGACCCCCGGTCCTGCCGCGGGTCTGGTGGTGGGGATCAGGGGTGGTGGGGTGGCGGGGTAGGTGTGGCCGGTGGGGGTGGTCAGGGTGACGTGGTGGGGCTCATCGATGCCGCTGGTGACGGTGGCGGTCCAGCCGGGGGCTTCGCGGGCGTGGTTGCAGCCGGCGCATACTCCGCGGCCGTTGCGGTAGGAGGTGGGTCCGCCATTGGTGCGGCGGTGGATGTGGTCGATGTGCCGGATCGGGGCATCGCACCAGGGGGTGCGGCAGTGTTGGTCGCGCAGGGTGAGCATGTGCCGCAACAACCCGGTGTA
>DUPF01000136.1 GCA_012838445.1 Intrasporangiaceae bacterium
AGCGGTCCGGTGCCGCCGTCGGGGGCACCTGACCGGCGCGGGCGGCGTCGCGGGCCGCGGTGAGGCGTTGCACGAGCTCGGCATCGTCGGCGGCGCCGAGGACGAGGGCTCCCCGCAGCGGCGCCTTGGCCTTCGTCGTCGGGTGGATGTCCATGATGATCGGTGTCGCCGCCGGGGTTGTGGACTGACCCTGGGGGACCTGGGCCGACGCGTGGACGGTCGGACGCGGCTTGTGCCGGCCCGGCACGTGCTCCTCGACGACGACGTGGAAGTTCGTGCCGCCGAAGCCGAACGCGCTCACCCCGGCGCGGCGGATCCCGCCGCGCGGCTGGGGCCATTCCCGCAAGGTGGTGTTGACCGCGAATGCACTGGTGTCCCAGTCCACGCCGGGGTTGGGGTCGACGAAGTGCAGGCTCGGGACGAGGATCCCCTCGTGGAGGGAGCGGACCATCTTGAACAGTCCGGCAGCACCCGCGGCGGCCTTGAGGTGGCCGATGTTGGACTTGACCGAGCCGAGTGCGACCGATCGGGGGGCGAGTCCGGCGGAGGCGAACACCTCGGACAGGCTGGCCAGTTCGGCGGCGTCCCCGACGCGGGTCGAGGTGCCGTGGGCCTCGATGGCGCTGACCGTGCCCATGTCCTCGCCGGAGTCCTCCCAGGCGCGGCGCACGGCGAGCTGCTGACCGATCGGGTTGGGGGCGGTGATGCCCTTGCCCTTGCCGTCGGAGGAGCCGGCGATCCCGAGGATCGTGGCGTAGATCCGGTCGCCGTCGCGTTCGGCGTCCTCGAGACGTTTGAGAACGAAGACGGCGGCACCCTCACCCATGACGAAACCGTCGGCGCCGGCGTCGAAGGGGCGGGTGCCGGTGGCCGACAGCGCCCCGATCTTGCAGAACTTCACGAAGGCGTCGACACCCATGTTGCGGTCGACCCCACCGCAGACGGCGGCGTCGAAGCGGCGTTCCCGCAGGCCCATGACGGCGTTGTCGATCGCGGCCAGGGCGGAGGCGCAGGCGGCATCGGTGGTGAAGTTCGGGCCGCGCAGGTTGAACAGGTTGGCGACCCGGCCGGCCATGACGTTGGAGAGCTCACCGGGCATGGTGTCCTCGGTGATGTCGAAGGCCTGCTCGCGGTAGAGCGCGTGGGTCTCCTCGATGATCCGGCGTTGGACGTCGGGGGCGAGTTGCTGCAGGGTCGGCGACTCCTGGAGTTTGCGCAGCATCTCCGGCAGCCGGATCCGCATCGAGGACAGGTAGTGCTTCTCACCGCCGATGGCGTTGCCGAAGATGACGGCCACCCGGTCCCCGTCGACCTTCCAGTCCGGATAGCCGGCGTCGTGCAGGGCGGACCGGGCCGCCGAGACGGCCCACCGCTGCCCCTGGTCCATCTGTTCGGCGACCTTGGGCGGCACCGGAAGTCGCCACGCGATCGGGTTCCACTCGAAGTCGCGGACCCACCCACCGATCCGCGAGTAGGTCTTGTCGACAGCGGTGCGGTCCGCGTCGTAGTACACAGCGGGATCCCACCGCTCCGGCGGGACGTCGGTGATGCTGTAGACGCCCTTCTTCAGATTGGCCCAGAAGGTCTCCCCGTTCGGCGCCTGCGGCATGATCGCGGCGATCCCGACGACGGCGATGGGGTCGGACTGTGCGGTGTTCATGGGGGCTTCCTGTGGTGGGTGCGTATGCGGTGCGTGCCTGGGTGGGGCGGGTGGACTGGGGTGGGGGTCAGGTGGCCGCGAACGGTGCGTAGAGCACGTCGCGGACGGCGTCGAGGTCGGCGATGAGGCCGGCCTGGGCGGCGAGGATCTCGTCGGTCGGGACGGCCCGGATCGCGGCGACCTGCGGGGAGCCGGGGGCGGAGGCGCCGGCGACGTAGCGGGTGCCTTCGAGGGCGACCTTCTGGGCGGCCTCTCGGGCGAAGGCGCGCGACATCGGGGCGAGGGCGTCGGCGCCGAAGCGGGGCAGGCACTTCTCGTGCAGGGTGCCGGCCTCGGCGGCCGCGGCCTTGGTCGCGAAGACGGCTGCGGTCTCGGTCCAGGCGATGAGCTCACCGAGGCGGAACAACACGTGCTGGCTGCGGGTAAGTCGGCCGGCGCGGCAGGCGTCGAGGACGACGACCAGGGCCCGGCACGCGAGCGCGGCGATGTCGGCCCCGACGCCCGGGTGGGTGGCGTGGACGGTGTCGAGCCGGGCGGCGAGGTCGGCGTAGTAGCGGCCGCCGGACTTCAGGTGCTGCTGCCACCGGTCGCGGGCGATCGTCATCTCCATGATCTCGGAGGTGCCCTCGTAGATCGTCGTGATCCGCACGTCCCGGCGGATCTTCTCGACGACGTACGGGCGGGTGTAGCCGTACCCGCCGTGCGCCTGGATCGCCGCGTCGGCGGCGGCGATTCCGGCCTCGGTGGCCATGTACTTCGCGATCGCGCCCTCGGTGTTCAGGGCCCCCGCCGCCCCCTCGCCGGCGTCGAGCCGGGTCGCGGTGTGCTCGATGAAGGCGCGGGAGGCCTCGAGGCGCACCGCCCACGGGACGATGAGCTTGTGGGTGAATCCCTGCTTCTCACTGAGCGGGCCGCCGCCCTGGACCCGTTCGACGGAGTAGGCGATGGACCGGTCGAGGGCCTCCCACCCGCCGCCGAGTCCGAAGGCGGCGACCATGAGGCGGGTGTAGCCGAAGACGTTCTGCGCCTGGACCAGACCCTTGCCCTCGACCCCGCCGATGAGGTGGTCGGCCGGGACCTCGACGTCGTCGAGGTAGAGCGCGGAGGTGTTCGACAGCCGCAGCCCGTGCTTGTCCTCGGGCGGGCCGGTGCTGAAGCCCTGCGCGTCGCGCGGGACGACGAACCAGGACGGACCCTCCTCGGTCGCGGCCAGGACGGTCGAGTAGTCGGCGATGGTCCCGTTGGAGATCCACTGCTTGCGTCCGGTGATCGTGTATGCGGTGGTCTCGCCGTCCGGTCCCCGCACCGGGGTCGCGGTGGTGGTCATCGCCCCGAGGTCGGAGCCGGCCTCCGGTTCGGTCGCGCCGTAGGCGAAGACCAGACCCTCGCCGGCGATCCGGCCGAGCCAGTATTCCTGTTGCTCGGGGGTGCCGCCGAAGACGATCGGGTCCGAGCCGAGGAACGTCGCGAAGACGGCGGTGGCCAGGCCGATGTCCTTGCGGGCCATCGCCTCGCACACCCGGTAGGAGTCCCAGGCCCCGCCGCCCATCCCGCCGAACTCCTCGGGGATGAAGACGAGTTGCACCCCGAGGGTGTCCGGGTCGCTCATCGCCCGGACGATGTCCTCCGGGCAGCGGTCCTCGTGGTCGAGTTCGAGTTGCAGCTCGGGGGTCAGGGCCGCCTCGGTGAAGTCGTCGAGCGCCTCGAGCATGAGGCCGAGGGTGCTCAGGTCCAGGCCAGGGGTGGAGGTGGCGTCACTCACGGTCTCGGTCATCGGTCGCTGCGTCCTTCTTATGGTGTGGCGTCTTGTGGTCTGGAGTCGTCGAGGTCGGGGCGGACGGCGCGCAGGAGGACCTCGGCGATGTCGGTCACCTCGACGCCGGTGTCGGGTTCGTTGTCGGGGCGCAGGGTGCGCACCCCGTCGCTGAGCATGGTGATGCAGAAGGGGCAGGCGGCGGCGATGGTCCGCGCGCCGGTGGCGAGGGCCTCGGCGGTGCGGTTCTCGTTGATCCGGGTGCCGATCGTCTCGTCCATGAACATCCGGGCACCGCCGGCGCCGCAGCAGAAGGCCCGCTCCTTGGTGCGGGGCATCTCCGCGAGCCGCAGCCCGGGCACGGCGCCGAGCAGTTCCCGCGGTGGGGCGAAGATCCGGTTGTGCCGGCCGAGGTAGCAGGGGTCGTGGAAGGTGACCTCGCGGTCGAGCCGGGCGACCGGCACGAGCCGCTTCTCGGCGACGAGTCGGCTCAGCAGCGTCGAGTGGTGCACGACCTCGTAGCTGCCGCCGACCTGGGGGTATTCGTTGGCGAGGGTGTTGAAGCAGTGCGCGCAGGTGACGACGATCTTCGTCGCGCCGACCTCGTTGAGGGTCTCGACGTTCTGCTGGGCGAGCATCTGGAAGAGGAACTCGTTGCCCATCCGCCGCGCCGGGTCACCGGTGCAGGACTCCATCTCGCCGAGGACCATGAACTCGACGCCGGCCTCGTGGAGCAGGGTGGCCACCGCCCGGGTGGTGCGTTGCGCCTGATCGTCCAGGGCACCGGCACAGCCCACCCAGAACAACCACTCGACATCGTCGGGTATGCGGTCCTCGCCCTGGGCGCCGAGCACGCGGACCTCGAAGTCGAGCGGTTCGGCCCACGCGAGCCGCTCCGAGGCGCCGCGACCCCACGGGTCGGCGGCGTGCTCGAGGTTGGAGAGCATCGCCGCCGCCTCCTCGGGGAAGGCACCCTCCATGAGGACCTGGTAGCGGCGCATGTCGATGATGTGGTCGACGTGTTCGATGTCGACCGGGCACTGCTCGACGCAGGCCCCGCAGGTCGTACACGACCACAACACGTCCGGGTCGATCACCCCATCCGGGCCGCCCGGGACGTATGCGGCGAGCGGGTCCCCCGCATACCCCGTCTCTCCGACGAGGGGCACCTCGGCGAGGGCGCGGACCTCGTCCGGGAGGTTCTCCCGCTCGTCCTCCGCGGCGAGGAAGTAGGGCGCCTTGGCCAGGGCGTGGTCGCGCAGCCCCATCATGAGCAGCTTCGGGGAGAGCGGCTTGTTCGTGTTCCACGCCGGGCACTGACTCTGGCAGCGGCCGCACTCGGTGCAGGTGCCGAAGTCGAGCAGTCCCTTCCAGGTGAAGTCCTCGATCTTGCCGACGCCGAGCAGGTCGTCCTCGTCGGGGTCCTCGAAGTCGACCTCCTTGCCGCCGGAGGTGACCGGCAGCAGCGCCCCGAGAGCGTTCGGGCGGCGGGCGAAGGCGACGTTCGGCAGCGACAGCAGGATGTGCAGGTGTTTGCTGTAGGTGACGAAGAGGGTGAACCCGAGCAGGACGGCCAGCCCGAGGAGGAGGGCGACGGTCTCGATGATCTCGTTCGTGTGCTGCCCGAGGGGGGCGAGCAGCGAGGCGATGCCCTGACTGAGGAACGCCCCGCGCAGGAACGGCAGGTTGTCGGTCGAGTTGACCGCCTGGGCGTTGATCTGGGCGCCCCGGGTCAGCAGCAGCGTCCAGACGACGTTGACGATCATGAAGAGGACGAACCAGGCCGGACCGAGGTGCGAGCCGAAGAAGCGGGAGCGGCGGCCCTGGTCCTTGGGTGCCTCCCGGAACCGGATGACGACGAAGGCGAGGACCGCGAGGACGCACATGAGGGCGAAGAGGTCCTCGATGAACCCGAGCGCGGGGAAGCGGCCGATGAGCGGCAGCTGGAAGGTCGGGTCGAACAGGGAGCCGAACGCCTCGAGGACGGTGAGGAGCAGGACGCAGAAGCCCCAGAACACGGCCGCGTGGGCCAGGCCCGGACCGGTCCACTTGAAGAGTTTGCGTTGGGCGAGGACCTCGACGAGTTGGGACTTCAGGGCCGGGCCGACGGCGCCGAGCCGTCCCGGCTCGACCGGTTGCCCGGCCTTGCCGATCCGGTACAGGTGGAACAGTCGTCGGCCCGCGAGCCCGAGCAGGACGACGGTCATGAGCAGACCGATGACGAGCCGCAGTGTCTGCACCGGATGCCCACCTCCTCACAGGGGTCGAGTCAGGTTGCCGGGGTCAGCTCTTCCGGCGGGTGATCTCCTCGGTCAGGGCCGGCAGCACGGTGTGCAGGTCTCCGACGACACCGAAGTCGGCGATGGCGAAGATCGGGGCCTTGGGGTCCTTGTTGACGGCGACGATCGTCTTGCTGCTCTGCATGCCCGCGCGGTGCTGGATCGCCCCGGAGATCCCGGCGGCGATGTAGAGCGCCGGTGCGATCGTCTTGCCGGTCTGACCGATCTGCGACTCGTGTGGCGCCCACCCCTCGTCGGTGACGGTGCGGGAGGCCCCGACGGCCGCACCGAGGGCATCGGCCAGGGCCTCGACCTTGGCGAAGCCTTCCTGGGTGCCGACGCCGCGGCCGCCGGCGACGACGCGCGCGGCCTCGGTCAGGTCGGGTCGTCCGGAGGATTCCTTGGGGTTGGTGGCGACGACTTTGGCGGCGGTCGCAGCCTCGCTGGGGGTCAGGTCGACCGTCTCGACCGTGGGGGTGGTCGGCGCCGCGGTGACCTCGATGGAGTTTGGCCGGATCGTGATGACGGCCGGGCCGCGCTCGATCCGACTCGTCGCGACGAACCGGCCCGAGACGATGATCTGCGTCGCGACGACTCCGCCGTCGCTGGCGTCGACGTCGACGGCGTCGGTGATGATCCCCGACTCGAGCGCGACGGCGACCCGGGCGGCGATGTCCTTGCCGTCAGGACCCGAGGTGATCAGGACCGCCGCGGGGGAGACGCGGCGGGCGAGGTCGACGATCGCCTCGGCCTTCGGGACGCTGAGGTAGTCGTCTGCTGCCGAGGCGGGCACTGCATACACCTTGGTGGCGCCGTGCTCCCCGAGGGTGGCGACGACGGCGTCGTCCGGCTCGCCGAAGAGGACTGCGCTCGGCTCGCCGAGCCGGCGGGCCGCGGTGAGCAGTTCGAGGGAGGGGGTGCGCACGGTCGAGTCGGTGGTCTCGACGAGGACGAGGACTTCACTCATGACGAATCTCCTGGGTCGAGAGGGTTATCGGACGAAGCCGCGGGCGGCGAGGAAGTCGGCGAGTTGACCGGCTCCGGAGCCGTCGTCGGTGATGACCGTCCCGGCCTGGCGTTGCGGCGCCGGCTCGATCGAGACCACGGAGGTCGCGGCGGCGGCCAGGCCGACGTCTGCGGGGGCGACGCCGATGTCGGCGAGCGAGCGGGTCTCGACCGGCTTCTTCTTGGCCATCATGATCGCCCGGAACGCGGGGTAGCGGGCCTCGTCGGTCTGGTCGGTCAGGGAGATCACGGCCGGCAGGTCGACGGCGACTTCGCGGGTCGCGGTGTCCGAGTCGCGACGGATGGTCGCGGTGCCGGAGTCGATCGAGAGGGCCCCGGCGAAGGTGGCCTGGCCGACCCCGAGCCGGGCCGCGACCATCGACGGCACGACCGACATCTCCGCATCCGTGGAGGCCATCCCGGTCAGGATGAGGTCGTACCCCTCCTGCGCGGCGGCAGCGGCGAGCACCTTCGAGGTGCCCAGGGCGTCGGAGCCGGCGACCGCCTCGTCGCTGACGTGGACCGCGCGGTCGGCCCCCATCGCGAGGGCTTTGCGCAACCCGTCGACGGCCTTGGCCGGGCCCACGGTGAGGACGACGACCTCATCCGCGACGCCGCCCTCCTTGAGCCGGACGGCCTGTTCCACCGCATACTCATCGAGCTCGCAGAGGCGACCTTCGACAGCGTCCCGGGCCAGGGTGTGATCCGCCTCGAAGGACCACGTTGCGGTGGGCTCCGGAACGTACTTGGCCATCACGACGACCTTCATGCGGTGTCCTCCCTCGCGCCCGTCCCGGACCC
>DUPF01000137.1 GCA_012838445.1 Intrasporangiaceae bacterium
CGTCGTGATGCCGTCCTGGCGGGCCATCCGGACATCCATGAGGATGACGTCCGGGAAGTGTCGGTGGACCGCGTCGATGACGCCGTCACCGTCATGGACGACACCGACGACGCTGATCCCGGGATCGACCCCGAGGAGCAACTCCAGCCCGCGGCAGACGAGTGGGTCGTCGTCGACGAGCAGGACCCGCACAGTCATGACGGATCCTCCCCCACCTGCCACGGCACGCTCTGCGGCGGAGCCCCGTGCGCCGGAACTCCTCGACCCGCCCCTCCTGGCTCCCCCGGGACATCCGGTGCCGGTCGGCCATCACGCGGCACCGACTGCGCCGCGCCGGCACCCCAGGACACTCCCGAGGCACCGCTCGACCCCGACGCATCCGGTCGCCGCGGCACCCACGGCAGATGGGCAGCCGCCCGGAACACCCGCTGCTCGTCCACCCAGCACCGCCACTGGCCACCGAGTTGTTCGACCCGGTTGGCGATGCCGGACAGGCCGGAACCCGGGACGACGTCGGTGTCCGCGGTCGCCAGGATGTGGTTGGCCGCCTCGATCTCGACCCCGCCGTTCGGGGTGGCCCGCACGAGGATCCGCACTCCGAGCCCGGGTGCGTGCCGGCGGGCGTTGGTCAGCAACTCCTGGACGATCCGGAAGGCAGTGCGGCTGGTCAGGTCGTCCAGGTCGTCGATCGACTCGAGTTGCACGGTCGAGACCAGGGTGACCCCGGTGCGGGAGGTCTCGTCGATGAGCAGCGCCATGTCGCGCAGGCTGGGGATCGAGTCGGCCACATCCGGGGTCCCCGGTTGGCGCAACATGGTCAGCAGGCTGCGCAGGTCGGTCATCGCTTGCTCGGCACCCCACCGGACCAGATCCGCCGACTCGCGCAGTGCCGGGTCGTCACCGGCGCGCATCTGCAACGCGCCCGCGTGCAACGACAGCAGCGACAACCGGTGACCGAGGGCGTCGTGCACCTCCTGGGCGAGCCGCTCCCGCTCGGCCTGTCGGGCCAACTCGTCGTTGAGGCCGGCGACCACCTGACGGTGCACCTGGTCCTCGGCCTGCACCGTGCGGGTGCGCTGCAGGTCGCGCACGAGCATCGCGATGCCGAACGATGTCGCCATCAGGCCCAAGGAGATCGCCAGCACGACCCAGTTCGACAACGGTCCGCTCGCCGTCGTCTGCTCGCCGCCGGAGGTGATCATCCGCCAGAACGACGCGGAGTCGGTCAACCCCTGGGCATCGCGCCACGTCGAGACCAGGACACTGAGGAAGGTCAGCCCGGCGATGCCGGCCACGATCCGGTCCAGTCGTCGCACGGCCAGGGACCCGAAGGCGATCAGGGCCGCGACCGGATCCAACGGCAGGAGCAGGGTGACGGCGGCGGTGACGATGGCGACACCCTCCGGATAGCGACGACGCAGGGCCAACGCGGCTCCCAGCGCGAGGCCGGCGAGCAGGACCAGCAGGGCCAACCCGCTGGCGGTCTCGATCTGCTCGTGGCCGAGGCGTCGCGAGTCCCACGTCGACGCGGCGATCGCGGAACTGAGCAGGACGAGGGGGACGTAGAGGACCCAGGTCCGCAGGGTCGGGCCGCGCAGGATCGCCCGCCAGCGCGAGCCGGGCCTGGCTGTCGTGCTGGTGGAGGTCGTCATACCGATGACTCTAGGGGTGGACTCCGACACTCGCCTCCCCCGATCGGCTCACCCGAGCCGGCAAACCCTCCCCCATTCGGCTCGGCAGGTCCGACCGGAGAGGTGACGACACGCATACCTCCTTGCGGGTGGACTGGACACCGTCACCAACCATCCATCAGGACAAGGAGATTCACCATGAGCCAGCCACCCACCGACCCGCAGCAGCCCGCCCCGCAGTGGCAGCCGACCAACCCCCCAGCGCCGGCACCGCCGGAGGAGAAGAAGAGCTGGTTCGCCCGGCACAAGGTGCTCACCACCATCCTGGCCCTGGTGCTGTTCTTCGCCGTCGCCCAGGCGTTCACCGGCGGCGACGGAGACACCAAGGCCACGGATGCTCCGACGACCCCGGCCGCCGCGGCTGACGCCACGAGCGAGGAGCCGGCCGGTGACGCCGCCACCGAGGACAACGCGGACCAGGAGGATGCGGACCAGGAGGACGCCGCCGAGGAGGAGACCACCGAGGAGGCCCCGGCCGCCGACCAGCCGGGCATCGGGGACGCAGTCCGCGACGGCAAGTTCGAGTTCGTCGTCACCGGAGTCGAGGACGGCGGGACCGAGGTCGGCAACGAGTTCCTCAACGAGAAGGCGCAGGGCCGCTTCTACCTCATCCACGTCTCCGTGACGAACATCGGCGACAAGCCGCAGATGATGTCCGACAGCAACCAGAAGGTCAAGGACGACCAGGGCCGCACCTTCGAGCCCAGTTCGATGGCCGGGATGTACCTGGACGGCAACGACCTGTGGCTCAAGGACATCAACCCCGGCAACACCCTCAAGGGCACGCTCGTCTTCGACATGCCGGAAGGTGCCACTCCGGTCGAGATCGAGTTGCACGACTCGATGTTCTCCGACGGGGTGACGGTCACGCTGAAGTAGCAGAACCTCCCATCGATCCGGAGCGTGGGTTGCCCCCGGGCAGCCCACGCTCTACGGCACGATGGGCAGGTGAGCACAGCAACGATGCGGGCCGTCATCGCGGACACTGCCCTGCCCCGGTATGCACTGGCCACGGCCGGTCGGATGCTCCCCCGGGGCGTCTGGAGGCGGGCCGGGTGGGGACCCGGCGGCGTCGTCCGCTTCGAGCCGGAACTGCCGGTGCCACCCCTGCCGCGCGCCGACGGCTGGGTGCGGATCGCGCCGGAACGGGCCGGGATCTGCGGCAGCGACCTCGGCATCGCGATGGCCAAGGACTCCCCCAGGCTCTCGGCGTTCTGGACCTCGCCGCGTCAGATCCTCGGGCACGAGATCGTCGGGGTGGTGACGGAGGTCGGATCAGGTACGCACCGCATACACGAAGGGGATCGGGTTGTCGTCGATCCGGTGATCGCTTGTGCCCAAAGGGGATTCGAGGACCTGTGTCGTGAATGCGCCGACGGCCACCCGTTCGCATGCCTGCGCTTCGACTTGCCGGGGACCCTGGGCTGCACCTCCCCCGGGATCGGGTTCGACCTGCGGGTCGGCGGTGGCTGGTCCGAGTCCCTCATCGCCCACGAATCACTCGTCTATCCGATCGGAGCCGTGCCGACCGAGCGGGCCGTGCTGACCGAACCGGCGTCGATCTGCCTGCACGCCGCGCTGCACTGGCGACGCACCGGTGACCGGGTCGTCGTCATCGGTCCCGGGACGATCGGGCTCCTCGTGACCGCCGCGCTGCGGATGCTGCACCCCGACCTCGACATCGCCGTCGTGGCCCCCGGCGAGTTCGGTGCTGCCGCCGCCATGGCCGCCGGGGCGACCCGGATCGTGCCGGCAGGGGATGCCGCGATCGAGGCGCTCGCCGCGTCCGACGGGGGACGGATCGTGCGCCCACGTCCGCCGATGCACAAGCAGATCATTCTCGAACAGGGTGTCGATGCTGTCTTCGACTGTGTCGGGATCCGCTCGACGATCGACCTCGGTATGCGCCTGCTGCGACCGACCGGGATGCTCGTCCTCGTCGGGGCCGCGGGTCTGCAACTCGTCGACTGGTCGCTGGTGTGGGCGCGCGAGCTGACGATCCAGGGCACGATCAACTCCGGCCCGGAACCGGCACTGCAGGGCCGGACGTCCTTCGCGCAGGTCATCGAGTGGCTCTCCGACCCCGGATACCGCGTCGACGGGATCGTCACGCACGCCTTCCCGCTGGAGCAGTGGCGCCGGGCCCTGGACACCGCTTCCGCCGGGCCGGCGGCGGGCGCGATCAAGGTGACCTTCCAACCCTGACTGCGGACTCCGGGACTCGTGCGTCGCCGGCGTCAACTGAGTGTGCCTCCAGGGCGTCTACTGGGTGAGAGAGAGGCGGTCGCCATGAGAAGGACTCCGCAGCAGACGATGACGTGGCGCATGATCGGGACGGTGCTCGTCACCGCCCTGCTCGCGAGCGGGTGCGGCAGCAGCCCGGATCCGGTCCCGACCGCCCAAGCACCGCAACCGACGCCGAGCGCCACGGCCCCCGCGTCGACGAGTCCGGCCGGCACGCCGACGACGACGCCCACCCCGACCACGCCGACGCAGTCGCCGACCCTGAGCCCGACGACCCCCGCGGTGACGACCTCATCCGTGACGACGACGGCTCCCTCTCCTACCCCTCCGCCGGCACCGCCCACGAGGACGCCCACTCCCAGCCGGACGACGCCACCAAAGACGACGCCCCCGAAGACCACGCCGCCCAGCACGCCGGCCACGTGCGGAGTCGGCGCCCTGGCGGGCAAGGACCTCGAGCGTCTCCCGACGACCCGCAAGGTCGTCGCGTTGACCTTCGACGGTGGCGCGAGCAACGCTGGGGCACAACGGATCCTGGACACGCTGGCCGCTCACGATGTCCCGGCCACGTTCTTCCTCACCGGGCGATTCGCGCAGACCTACCCGGGCCTGTCACGCACGATCGGGTCCCGCTATCCGGTCGGCAATCACAGCCAGTCCCACCCGGACCTGACGACACTGTCGCGGGCCGCTGCCGTCGATGAGATCCGCGCCGGTCGGGCCAGCATCAAGCAGTATGCGGGGGTTGAGTCCCGCCCGCTGTTCCGCTTCCCGTTCGGGGCCCGGAACGCGACCGTCATCGGTCTGGTCAACGACGAGTGCTACGTCGCCTATCGGTGGACCGTGGACACTCTCGGCTGGAAGGGCACCTCCGGCGGCATGAGCGCAGCCACGGTCCACGATCGAGTGCTGGACTCGCTGCAACCCGGCCAGATCGTGCTCATGCACCTCGGTGCGCATCCTCAGGACGGATCGACACTGGACGCGGATGCCCTCCCGCGGATCATCGAGAGCATCCGCGCCAGGGACTACACGTTCGTGACGTTAACTCAGTGACCGGATCGAACAGAGGTCACTCGCTGTCGAGGGCGGCCTCGAGCAGACAGGACATGAGTTCTTCAGTCATCAGGGCGCTCTCGGCACCGTCCTCGTCGCCGGAGAGGAGCGCGACCAACATGCCGCTGATCGCGTCGTCAGAGACTGCGTCATTGACACACTTGACGCTCGCCTCGCCCCCTTCCATGTCCTCCGTCATCGAGTCGACCATCATCTTCTTGAAGTCGAAGCATCCCAGCATGACGTCGGCGGATTTCTCGGCGTCGTCCTTCGACATGTCGACATCCTCGACGGACGACGCCTGGTCGGCGTCCTCGGTGAGGAATCCATACTCCTTGAGTTTGTCCACGCCGATCTTGTCGACGAATCCGTCACCGACGCACTTGGCCTCCTGCTCGGTGACATCGAATGTCCCGTCGTTGCTCTCCAGCATGGAGTCGGCGATGGCCTGACTGGCCTTGGCGTTCTCCCCGCTGGTTCCGCCTCCGCAACCGCTCACGGTCATCGCCACAGCGACGGCGACGGCACCCACCACTCTCATCCGCATGAGGATCCTCCCGATTCACCTTTTGGTGGCTCGACCCTACCGACCATCCGACCCGGGAACTGGGTGGCGTGCGCGCCCCTGACCATGGGATACGTCACGTCGACGGCAGGATTGTCTTCCGAGCCTGGGGTTCCGCAGCCTGCGCCGACTGCGGAACCCCGGGCCATCCTTCTGCTGTCACTCCGTATTGCCGCTAGAGGCTCTGCCTGGCCCAGTGCGACATGTTCGTCTCGCTGCCGCGCCGATGCATGCTCTCGATCATGTCGAGGATGACGTCGTCGGCGCTGCCATAGATCTGGAAACGTCCCTCACGCATTTCCAGGTAGGACTGCAACTCCTCCGGCGTCCATTCGTCTGGCTGTGCCGCCGTGCACGGGTCGCACCAGCAGTCGTCGTCGTCCTCGAAGTGGAGTGACTCCATGAACACCTGGATCTCCCACGGGACGTTCATCAAGGCCTTGTCGAAGTACCAGTCGATCCAGAAGAGATCCGAGTCGGTGGGTTCGTCGGAGTTGTAGCGGGCCTCGACCAGCACGTGCTCACCGTCGCGCACGTAGCGAACCGGCAATTCGTCCCATTCGAGCCACTGGTTGCATGCGGCAATCATGCAGTCCAGCTCGAACTCACCACCGGGGCGCACCCGGTCGCCGATGGACCCTCGCAGGACGACTTCGGGATCCCCCGGGGTGGCGGTGACCGCCGCGCAGAAGCCCCAGTTGACCTGCTGACCCGACTCGTCGGTGGTTGGCGGTGTGTGCATCTCGATGGTCGTGCCGCACACCCCCACGTACTCCTCCTGGACACCGGGCCAGGTGACGCTGTCGGCGACCTGCTTTGCGCGCGCCCGGGCCTCGAGAATGAGGTCGTCCTGAGCGGTCCACGTGTCGGTCATTTTGCTCCAATCTCCTTGATTCCCAACAGTATTAATTCTACCGGAGGGGATGGAAGCAGCCAAGGAGCGCGGACCCCGCGCACCCTTGCGCGACCCCGCACACGACCGGGGATCAGCGTCGGGCGGGCACCTCGGCGAACGCCTCTGGACGGAGTCGTCGCATGACGAGGTGGATCACCACCGCGGCCGTGATGGCTGCGGTGAAGATGAGGACCGCGACCAGCGGCCGGCTCATCGCTTCCGGGGCGGTCAGCATCGTGACGGCGAGGGCGATCATCATCGACCCGGCCAGGAGTTTGAGCAGTCGACCGTGACGTTCCTGCATCTTCAGCGACCGCATCGCGACCACGGCGACACCGAAGACGATGAGCTCGTCGATCAGATACGGGATCATGAACAGCACGAGCAGCCCGAGTGCCTGGATGAACCCGACGTTGTTGGCCTCGAGCAGCCCGGCCCACAGGAGCGGGAACCCGGCGGTGCACGGGATCTCGATGAACGACACCCCGACGGCGAGGACAACCGTCGCAGCGAGCGCCGGAAGCAGGCGCTCCTGGCCGGCGACGGTGCGCATCCGCTGGTAGATGCCGGGCTTGGCGGAGTCGCTGATCGTCATCGACGGCCCCTGCTTGAACGCGAAGTAGTCCTTGACACTGAGCAGACCGAGGACTCCGGCGACCAGTGCCACGACGAGTTGGACGATCCCGAGATGCGCGATCAGGCCGAGCGCCGAGTAGACGCCGAGGATGAACAGGCCGTACATGACCGCGGTGATGAGAAGATATGTCGTCCCGATCGCGATGACGCGACGGCGCACACCGGTCCGCACGACGATCGCCAGCAGCACGGTGATCACCCACAGGGAGCAGGGATTCATCCCGTCGACGAACCCGATGATCAACGTGGAGGCGATGAGCGAGTCACCGAGAGTCACCTCACCGAGGATCGGGACGGTGATCGTCGTCTCCGAACCCGGCCCGCCAGGAGACTCCGTCGCTGGTCCATCGCCGGCGTCGGCGACGGTCGCCCCCAGTTGGGCGGTCAGTTCCGCCCGGACGAGATCGGACCATCCCACCCAAACCCGATCACCGAGCACCGTGACCGGCACGCCGCGCGGCTCGAAACCGAGATCCTGCGCAACCTCGAGGAGCACCGCCCGATTGGCCTCGTCGTGCCAGACCTCGAACTCGTGGATCGTGATGGCCGGGTACTCCGGACGGACCTCGTCGAGCCAGGCCTGCTCGGCCGCACAGTGCGGGCAGCCGTCGCCCCAGAAGAAGAGCAGGTCGGTCGGGCCCCACTCCCCTGCCTGGACCGAGGCCTCCGACGCCGAGACCGAGTCACCCGGAGCGTCGGCTCCCGCGCCCGACACCGCGGCCAGGACACCCGGCGCGGCCCAGCCCAGGAGGACCACCATCCCGGCCACAGCAAGACCCGCGGCGATGAGGCGAGCCAGCCGGCGCATACTCCGATCCTAGGCGGGCGGCCTCACCAGGCGAGCGGGCGGTTCAGCCCAGGTCGCCCTCATCCACCCGCTCCCCGGGCGCCCGCTCATCTCCCCGCTGCCCCTGCACCCGCTCGGCGAGGTCGATGCAGATGCGGTCCATCAGGCTGGTGAAACTCGCGAGCAGGTCCGTCAGGTGCCGCGGCACGAAGGGCTGGGCGAGCACAGTCGCACGGGCGAAGATGCGGTCCTCCTCCTGGACGAAGGACACGAACGGGTAGCGGCGGCTGAGGATGCGGACCTCGGTCCGGGCGGCCTCGTCATTGCCGATGCGGACCACCGGCCAGCAGAACACGTGGATGCTCGGCGACGTGTCGTCGACCCGCACCCAGGAGACGTTGCGCTCGGAGGCGACCGGGACGTCCCCGTCCTCGTCCTGACGCGGCGGGTGGCCGAAGACCCCGGCCAGGGTCGCGAGCATGAGCGTCTCCAACTCGGCACGGTGGGTGACCGGGTGCGCCAGGTCGCGCTGTGCATCCGGCAGCGGCGCGAACTCCTCGCCCATCCGATCGGACCCACCCACCGGGGCCGTGGTGTCCCACACGTGGGCAGGCACGCCGAGCAGGGCCGGATGGACCACGCCGAAACCGTCGCGCAGGACCTCGACGACCTGGACGGCGAGCCAGTCGGCATAGCCGCGGCTCGTCTTCAGGTGCCAACTCACCTGCTGCCACCGGGCGCGAGCATCCTCGACCGGGGCCTCCCACCACGAGTCCTGGAGATAGTCGACCAACCCGTCCCAGCGGGGCCCGCACCACCACTCCTCCTCGACGGGAATGTTGGCCACCAGGCGGTTGCGGACCAGCCGGATGCGCACGTGCGGCGCCCGGGTCATCCCGGAACCGGGTGGATGCGCCGACACACAGATGACCTGCCCCCGCTGCAGCCCGGCGAGCCGGTCGGCCAGCCGGGCCCGGAAGCCGCGCCACGCCTGCTCCACACCCGCCTCGAACTCGGCGTCCTGAAAACCGGTGTCCTCAGAACCGGTGCCCTCAAAACCGATGTCCTCGAAGTCACCCGACCCGCTCATCTGAGCCCCTCCTCGTCCTCTCGCCTCATCCACTGTCACATTCAGTCAAGCAGGCAGGTCTGACAGTGCTTCGGCGATCGGGCACGATGGGTGACTATGACGACCCGATACTTCCGCCGCCGTTGGGATGACGCGCGCAGTGACCAGTGGAGCAGTTGGGGTCCGTCCTGGTGGCTCTTCGAGACCAACGCAGCCGGGCAGGTGCTGCGTCAGCTCGAGGTCTACGAGGACGGCCCGGCGCTGCACTACGACGACCTCAACCCCAAGGACCGCTACGGCGGACGCTCCACGGTCGCCTGCCTGTGGGAGTTGGAGGACTGGAGCGAGTGGGAGATCGACAAGGAGAGCTTCGAGGCGCTCTGGGACGCGTGAGTCCCAGAGCGCCTCGAACGCCGGCGGATCAGCGCCGGCACACCGGCGGCTGATCGATCAGGATCAGACGGTCTCGAGCTGCGCCTCCCGCATCGGGGTGGGCTCCTCGTCGACGGCCTCGCGGGCGTCACCGAACAGTTTGCGGTCGAGGTGGATGAGCGTCTGGATGGTGCGCACCTGGAGCAGCGCCACGAGGGCGAGCAGGGCGAAGTGCACCGGGGAGAACATCGTCACGATGTCGGTCTTGACCAGGCCCCAGTGGATGAAGAACATGCCGAGCACCGCGAGTGCGACACCGGGACAGATCAGGCCGTAGCTCGGCACGCTGCCCTCGTTACCCCAGACGAAGCGGTTGAAGTAGCCCTGCCGACGCATGACGGCCCAGCCGATCATGCCCATGACGAGCTGTCCGGCGACGAGCATGCCGAGGACGACGAAGGCCAGCACCGGCGACAGCGCGGTGTCGAGGAGGTTGTGGCTGACCCCGGAGCCGACCCGGATGAAGGTGATGCCGATAAGGGTGAAGATCGGGATCCCCATCCACAGCGTCGGTCCGGCCTCGACGGCCAGACCCTTGCGCAGGATCGCGGCGAAGCTCACGGGGAGTTTGACCAGGACCCATGCGGCAGTGGCGGCGAGGAAGAGGAAGGCGCCGATCATGCCGAGGACGGAGGTGGCGGTCACCGAGCTCATCGCAGCGGAGGCGCCGAACCCGACGGCGATCATCGAGAACGCGAAGGCGGGCAGGATCTGGGAGAAGTGGTTGGTGTCCTCAGCGTCGAAGCCGCGCCCGACGATGAGCCGGGACAGGTAGCGCCCGAAGAAGAAGATCGCGAGGGCACCGACGGCGCTGAAAGCGACCAGCGCGATCGGCAGGGCGAACTCGATGACGGACCACAGGCCGGGGACGGCGAGGGCGCCGAGGATGAAGAGGACGTTGACGGTCATGCCGAGGGTGAGCGGGACGGCCATGAGGGTGACCTCCGCGTTGCTGCTGCGCAGCGTCTCGTATGCGGGCCCTCGCCTCAGTTCACCGAAGGCACGCAGGTTCGCGGTGAGGACGAGGAAGTGACGCACTGCGAAGAACGCGATGCCGGCCAGGGCGAGCGTCGTCATGACCTGCAGACCCAGCCCCTCGTTGGCGTAGACGTTGACGAGCGACTCGAAGGTCGGGATCGGGGTGTCCGGGTGCGGGATGAGGAACATCAGGTACATGAAGAACGACACCGACAGGCCTCCTGCGCCGAGGGCGGCGAGGAAGTACAGCGGTCGGTAGTCCTGGGTGAAGCGAGGCAAGGTGTGGCTCCTTGGGTCGAC
>DUPF01000138.1 GCA_012838445.1 Intrasporangiaceae bacterium
CGAGCTGACCGAGGCCGCGCGGGCCCGGCTCGAGGTGGTGATGCCGCAGGTCGCGCGGCGTGGGTGGTCGGTGG
This sequence comes from Intrasporangiaceae bacterium, assembly GCA_012838445.1. GTDB lineage: Bacteria > Actinomycetota > Actinomycetes > Actinomycetales > Dermatophilaceae > F2B08. Next base: position 75 of record DUPF01000138.1, read on the forward strand.
ATCGGCTCACGCCCGGGCGGCGCGAGCTGCTGCGGATGGCGGACGCGCTGGAGACGTCCGGCGTGGGGCCGCTCGTGCGCGACCGGGTGTCGGAGCTGTTCGCGGAGCTGTCGGCGATCGACGTGCTCGACGCCGAGCTGACGCCCAAGTCGGACCTCGCCGTGTTCGCGGTCTCGGCGCCGGTGCTCGGGCCGGGCGGGGTGGCCGTGGGCTCGATCGCGGCGACGCCCGGCCGGCGGATGACCGGTCGCGCGGTGATGCGCACGATCGACGCCGTGGTGGAGGCCGCCGCCGCGGTGACCGAACGCCTCGGGACGATCACCCCGCCGGCGCCTCCCCCGCCGCCGCGGCTGAACAGGCCCTGACCTGCGCCCACCTCCCGCAAACGCCACAGTTCATGCACCCTCGCCTCCCCGCAAACGCCACAGTTCATGCAACCTCGCCCCGGCCAGAGCCCGCGCGAGATGGCCTCGTCACGCGCGTCTGTGGTGGGGCGCACTGCGCGTAGGCCCTGGCGCGACCTCAGCGGATCGATCAGTGCACGGACGCCGCCCCGTCCACGGGGATCTCGCCGCCGGAGACGTAGTACGACTCGTCGCTCGCCAGCCACGCCACGGAATTGGACACGTGCTCGGGCTCGATCCAGGCCTTGCCGAAGGGGTTCAGCGAGGCGAACGCGGGCTCGGCGTCCTCGGCCTGCGGGTCGTCGAGGTCCGGACGGAAGAGCCCGTAGGTCTTGGCGTTCTTGACCATCGGGGTGTCGATCGAGTTCGGGTGGATGGTGTTGACGCGGATCCCGTGCGGACCGAGTTCGTTGGCCAGGACCTTCATCAGTCCGACGATCCCGTGCTTGGCGGAGGCGTAGGCGGCGACGTTGGCCAGGCCCTTGAACCCGGCGAGCGAGGAGATGATGATCACCGACCCGCCGGCGCCGCGCGCGATGAGTTACTCGGCGGCCGCGGCGTAGGTGTGCCACACGCCGGTGAGGTTGATGTCCTGAATGTCGTTCCAGGACTGCTGCTCGATCTTGTGGGTCTCCTGGCCGAAGGTGAAGATGCCGGCGTTGGCCACGATGATATCGACGCCTCCGAGCTCGGCCACACCGTCGGCAACCGCGGCCTTGAGCGCGGCGAGGTCGCGGACATCGGCCTGACGAGCCACGATCCGGCGGTCCAGCGCCTCGACCTGCCGGACCGTCTCGTCGAGTTCGTCCGTGCCGGGGAGCCCGTAGAAGCCCTCGAGGGAGTCGACCTGCTCGCAGAGATCCACCGCGATGATGTCCGCTCCGTCGCGCGCCAGCCGGAGCGCGTGGCTCCGACCCTGACCCCGCGCGGCGCCGGTGATGAACGCGACCTTGCCGTCGAGCCGTCCTGACATGAGTGCCTCCCGTGGTGGGGCGGCTCCCGCGGGGACCGATGCGCCTCCGCGAAGGCCGCGCATGTGATGTCCGTCACTCATAGTACGGACCAGGAGCATCTTCTGTATGACGCGTCTACGAACTGCGCCCACGGCGTCCACGCCCCGGACCCACCCCCGCGCACCCGTATCCGAACAAAGAACACGTTCATACTTCGTAGCTTTCCTGCCGCAACTCAGTTCGCATCGCCCGCAGGTTGGCACTGCACAGGCGGGCTTCGTGTCATACGAACGCACGATTCCGCCAGCCTGTGAATCGAATTACCGTCACGTCTGCGGGCCAACGCCCGCACCTCACAGCTCAACGCATACAGGACGGGATAGCCATGACCAGGTGGAGATCACTCGCAACGAGGACGATCGGCGGTGTGATCGCCTCCGGAGCGATGCTGGCCGCCTTGGCGGTACCGGTACACGCTCAAACCGGATCGCTCGATTCGGGAAGCCTTGACCTCGTGCCGACCCAGTCCGTGGAAGGCGGTTCGGGCTCCCTCGGTTCCGTCGGCCGATCTGGTGGCGACCCCGAGAAAGTCGCCGACTTCACCAAACCCGTTACCGCGAACGAACTCGACATGGACCCCAAGCCGGGGACCATCATGACCAACGATGTCCCGGTCAGCCTGACGGATTTCGATGCAGCCGGCATTCAGCGGATCACAGTCCCCGCCGAGTTCCCGGAGGTCGTGGCCGGAGACTACCTACATATCGGCGCCACCACCTCATTTCCGACAGGCGCCTACGGGAAGGTCGTCGAGGTTGCGAACTCCGCGGCCGGTCGAGTCATCTCGATCACCAGCGCCCCGATCGCTGATGGATTCGACAAGTACTTTGTCGACGCCGAGTTCACCTACGACGAGACGACCATTCCGCTCACCGGCGACTACGTTGCACCGCCGTCAAGTCAGTTCCGACCTGCGCAAGGCACTTCTGGCGCCTTCAGCGTCGACCTGTGGAAGTCCCCTGTCCCCAATGGCGGGAGCATCTCGCTCAGCTGCAGCAGGTCGATCGGCGTGTCCGATGTCCTCCGAGCGGAGTTGAAGCAGTTCTCCATCAGCCCTTCCGTCCGTGGAGATCTGACCAAGCTCGAGCGAATGGACATCACGGTCAAGTCGGACATCCGTTTTCTCAACACCATCAAGCTTGCTCGATCGTATGGATGTTCCGTGACCGGGGTCCTGCCGTCGGTACCGATCCTCTGGGGCACGCTCAGATTGGCGCCCGGAATCACCGGCGGGATCGATTTCACCAACACGTCGGACCTCACGTGGGGCTTCGAGTATCACGAGACCGTGAACGCTTTCGTGGATCCGCGGGCTCTCCGGGCCGGGGCCAGCATCACCGCCAACGGCGTCACCGCTGCGCGGGAGTCCAGGGTCACCACGGCGCCCGATTCAGTCATCGCCAAGATTCACCCGCTGGTCAAGATCTCGACGTACGGCGAAGTGGGGAGCGTCACCCTGGACATCGGGATCGACCTGTCCGCCAACAAGAAGCCTCCGAATTGCCTCGCGTTCACCGCGGCGGTCGGCGTCGGTCTGACGGCCGGCGTGAACGCCAAACTCGGGATGTTCGGTTTCAGCAAGGAATTCTCTGGATCCGCCTCGACCCCGGCGTACGAGTTCAGCCGGATGTGTGGCCCGACTCGGCCGGGGCCCTCGACTCCCGCGCCGTCCACTACTGTGACGGGCACCTCGTCCGGCGGTGGATCCGCGGGGACATCCACCCGGAAAGACACGATGTTCGTCATCGACACCACGGGCTCCATGGACTACTTGATCTCCGAAGCCCGTGCTCGGGCGGCGGACCTTGCCACCAAGCTCCTCAGGAGCGACCCGAACTCCCGGGTGGGTCTCGTGGAGTACCGGGACCACGGCGACGACTTCGTGGCCCGGACCGTGGTTCCGCTGACCAAGAACTACGCGACTTTCCAGGACGGCCTTAACCGGCTGGCCACCGGCGGAGGCGGCGACACTCCCGAGGCCGTCTACTCGGGAATCGTGGAAGCCCTCCGAGCGCCTTGGGATCCGGCCGCCATGCGATCGATCATCGTGATCGGCGACGCTCCCGCGCATGATCCCGAGTCGGTGACGGGGTACACCGCCGCACAGGTCGCTCGCATGATGAAGGGCTACGGCGCACTGACGACGTTCTCCCCGGCATCCGAGAGGATTCCGAATGCCGATCGTTCGCAGGAACCGGGTCAGACGGTCCAACTCGCGATGCCCCGGCCCGTGCTTCTCCCCGTAGCGGATATCGCCGAGCCCGCGGAGCGGCCTTCCGTCTCGCTGTACGGCATCACCGCGAGTCACTGGCTCAACGAGCAGTTGACCCCGCTTGCCGAGGAGACGCAGGGGACCGTCGTCGACGTGAACGAATCCGACTCGGTCGGCGACGCGATCGATAAGGCCCTCACCGATATCGAGACCCGGCCCGTTGCGGTGATCTCCTCGCCCGGAGTGGTCACTGTGGGCACATCCTTCGCCGTCGACTGTTCGGCGAGCACCGCCGGTGCCGGGCTCGCCTCGCAGAAGGTTTCTCTCGACGGGGGCACGCCGGTGGACTGCGCCGCAGGCGGCGCGCAGTTGGTGGCCCGGACCGCCGGTGCACACCTACTCACGCTGACCGTCGTCGATGCAAAGGGTCGCGAAGCGGTCGCCACCGTGACGGTGACCGCCGAGGCCGGAACCGGGGGAGGCGGCTCGCTCGACACCGGCTCGCTCGACACCGGCTCGCTCACCTCCGTCTCGTCGATGCTGGCCAGCGTCGGGAACTGACACCGGCTTCCGGCCTGTCGACACGGCAGGGGCACCTCACCTAGTGCCCCTGCCGTGTCGCTTTCCGGTGTGCCACGTGACGTGGCGCCGACTTGCTACGGCGTCGGCGCGCCGCCGGTCACCGAGAGCGTGTTGCTGGTCGTGTACGACGACTCGTCCGAGGCCAGGTACACGTACGCGCCGGCCATCTCGACGGGCTGGCCGGGCCGGCCGAGCGGGTTCTTGTGGCCGAACGTCGGCAGCGCGTCGGGAAGCTGGCCGCCGGAGACCTGCAGCGCGGTCCAGAACGGTCCGGGCGCCACGGCGTTGACGCGGATCCCGCGCGGGGCGAGCTGCTGCGCCAGGCATTTCGACATCGTGTTGACCGCCGCCCGCGAGGCCGCGTAGTCCACGAGCCCCGGCGACGGCGTGTACGCCTGGACCGACGACGTGAAGATCACGCTGGACCCGGGCTCCAGGTGCGCCAACGCCTCCTGCA
>DUPF01000139.1 GCA_012838445.1 Intrasporangiaceae bacterium
CGACCGGCGCCCAGCCCGCCGGCACCGGCCGCGGACGACGCCATCGACCTCGGTGCGACGGTGCTGCCCGCGGTGGCCCGGGCATACGCACCGCATGTCATCGGGGCTCTCCTCGCGGTCCTGCTCGGCTATCTGCTCGGTCGGCGCTCCCGTCGCTAGCCGACCTGCGGGTGGTGCGACGGACACCTCCCTAGGATGAGCACCGTGAGTGCACCGGAGTCGCCCGAACCGGACCGCAGGTTCCCGAGGAGTGTCTACGGGTCCGGCGCCGAGCCGGACCCGCGGTTCTCGCTGGCCAACGAGCGCACCTTCCTCGCCTGGATCCGCACCACGCTCGCGTTGCTCGCCGGGGCCGCCGCGGTCGACGCTCTCGACCTGCCGATGTCCGCCCGGGCCCAGCACGCCATCGCGATCGCTCTCGCGGTGGCCGGGCTGCTCAGTGCGGTGCAGTCCTATCGCGGTTGGGCGACCACCGAACGGGCCATGCGGCACAACGCGCCGCTGCCGGACAACAAGGGCATGCTGCCGCTCGTGATCCTCCTCGCCGTCATCGCCGCCGCCTTCATCGTCGCCTCGGCGACCGCGTGAGGCCTGCGATGGCCGACCTCGTCCGCGACCCCGGACTGCAGCCGGAACGCACCGCGCTGGCCTGGCGCCGTACCAGCCTGGCGCTCGTCATCGCCACCCTCGTCATCGCCCGGCTCACCTTCCTCTCCCTCGGCGTCTCCACGGTGGTGCCCTCGCTCCTCGTCGGAGCGGGTGCGCTGTGGGTCGGCGTCGTGGCGGTGCGCCGCCGCGGGGTGCCGCACGGGGAGGAGCCGCACTTCACCTCGATGCTCCCCGACGGCCGCCTGCCGCTCCTCGTCGCGACCATCGCCGCCGCCCTGTGCCTGGGGGAACTCCTCGGCGTCCTGGCCCAACTCCTGCGCTGACCCGACTTCCGACCGACCCCGACCGACCCCGACCGCCCCGTTGAGGGATGGTTCTGGGCCCGCTTCCGGCGAGGAAGCGGTGCCACAACCATCCGTCAACCGATGCCGCCGCAGTCGACAGATGGTTCTGGGCCCGGTTTTGGCGAGGAAGCGGTGCCACAACCATCCGTCGACGGTTGTGGGAAGGGGGACCTTCACAGGATCTGCACACGTCCCTCCCGCGGACTCCACCCGGCGCGTCCTAGCCTCGTGACCATGACGAGTTCCCCAGGCCCGCAGCAGCGCATCCTCGTCGTTGAGGACGACCCGGTCATCAACGCGGCACTGGCCGATCGGCTGCGCGCCGAGGGGTTCGCCGTGAGCACCGCCGCGGACGGACCCGAGGCGGTCACCGCGTTCACCGAGCACGACCCGGACCTCGTCGTCCTCGACATCATGCTCCCCGGATTCGACGGCCTCGAGGTGTGTCGCCGGATCCAGGCCGAACGCCCGGTGCCGGTCCTCATGGTCACCGCCCGCGACGACGAGACAGACATCCTCGTCGGCCTCGGGGTCGGCGCCGACGACTACCTCACCAAACCGTTCCGGATGCGGGAGGTCGTCGCCCGGGTGCGCGCCCTGCTCCGGCGGGTGGAGCGGGCCGCCGAACTGGCGCGCACGAGCCGAGTCGCGCATACCCATGGGGGAGTCAGTCTCGACCCGGCGAGTCGGCACGTCACCGTCGACGGCACCCCGGTCCACCTCACCCCGACCGAGTTCGACCTGCTCGACGCCCTGATCCGCGAGCCCGGCGTCGTCCGGCACCGGGAGGACCTGCTCCGCGAGGTGTGGGGATGGGAGGACGACCTCGGCTCCCGCACCCTCGACAGCCACATCAAGTCGGTGCGCGCCAAGGTCGGCGCGCACCGGATCCGCACCGTCCACGGCGTCGGATACGCCTTCGAACCGGGGGAGGGTGCGTGAACCGCGACGAACCGCTGTCGCAGGTCTCCTCGATCAAGACCAAACTCGCCGTCCTCGTCGCCGCGAGCGTCGTCGCGACCGCCGTCCTCGCGCTCATCGGCGACCGGGCCGGGGTCCCCGTGTGGATCACCGTCCCGGTCACCCTCGGGGCGGCGCTTGCGCTGACCTACTGGTTGGCCCGCGGGATGACGGCCCCGCTGCGGGAGATGACCGCGGCGGCCAGTGCGATGGCCGGCGGCGACTACTCCCGGACGGTCACGACGACGAGCACCGACGAGGTCGGTGTGCTGGCACGGGCGTTCACGACGATGGCCCGGGATCTGGACGCGACCGACCAGCAGCGTCGGGAGCTCATCTCGACCGTCTCGCACGAGTTGCGCACGCCACTGGCCGCCCAACGTGCCGTCCTCGAGAACCTCGTCGACGGCGTCACCCCGCCGAGTGAGCAGACGCTGAGCGCCGCCCTCGCCCAGACCGAACGGCTCAGCGACCTCGTCGAGGACCTGCTCGACCTGTCCCGGCTCGAGAGCGGCACCACCCGCCTCGACCTCACCGACGTCGACATCGCACCCCTCCTCGACGAGGCCACCCGGGAGGCGGACCTGGCCGGCCGGGCCGTCACCTTCGAGATCCGCACCGACATCGGTATGCGGGTGCGCGCCGATCGCGCCCGCCTCGCCCAGATCCTCGCGAACCTGCTCGACAACGCGACCCGGCACTCACCGCAGGGCGGCGTCGTCACCGTGGCGGCCGGGCCCGACTCGACCTCCGCCGGGACCCGGTGGCACCTCGACGTCATCGACGAGGGAACCGGCATCGACCCCGCCGTGGCCGACCGGATCTTCGAGCGGTTCAGCACCGGTGCGGAGCACGCCGGCGGGACCGGCATCGGCCTGGCCATCGCCCGCTGGATCGCCGCACTGCACGGCGGCTCGATCGGACTCGTCCCGGCCCGCCGCGGTGCCCACGTCCGGGTCACCCTGCCGGTCGACCCCCCGACCGACCCGGACCGGCGCGTCCGCAGCGCCCCCGGCGTCCCGGCCGCGCCGCCCAC
>DUPF01000140.1 GCA_012838445.1 Intrasporangiaceae bacterium
CGCCCGGTCAGGCCGAGTCGTCGGCGAGCCGACGCCGGACCAGCTCCGGGTCCGGATTCGTGTGCGCCGCCCCGTCGATGACGACCGTCGGCACGACCTGGTTGCCGTTGTTGACGCTCTCGACATAGGCCGCGCCGTCCCGGTCCTGCCAGATGTTCACCCACGTCGCACGCTTGGCGAGGGAGCCGAGTCGGCCGCGCAACCGCATACAGAACACGCATCCGGGCCGCCAGTAGATGACGACACCGTCCGTCTCAGGCCGGGCCGCCACGTCGGCATGCGCTGCGGATCGCCCACCCTGCCACGGACTGAGCCAATAGGCGAGCGCGAGGCCGAACGCCGCATACGCCACCGCGAAGCGGACCTGACCGCTGCGCACGGCATCCCCGACGAGGAGCGCAGTCGCACCGAGGACGAGCAGCCACATCGAACGCATACGTCCACCATAGGGTTGGGTCGTGGGCAGTCCTGCGGGTTGTGCACCGACGGCCGCCCGGAGCGTCCTCTCCCTGACGCCACCGACACCAAGCCGAGGAGTGATTGTGAGACCCCGCCGACCACTGTTGACCCTGGCCGCGTCCCTGGCCGCCGCTCTGATCGTGAGCGCCTGCGGATCACCGGCTGCTGACCCGGGGACCGGTCCGACGTCACCGACGCCAACTGCCACGAGCGAGACCGGCCCGTCCAACGGGACCACGACCGAGGCACCGGAGACGATCGATGACCTGATCGAGGGCCTTGGTGGCGATTCGCCCGACGCCGAGCCGGGTCTGGGTGAGGTCTCGGGCGTGCCGGTCTACTACCTCGTCGAATCGTCCGAAGGGCCGCGACTGGTCCGCGAGTTCCGCACCGTCCCGGAGCATGGCGACCCCATCACCACTGCCGTACACGCGATGATGGCAGTGCCCCCGCTGGACCCGGACTACTGGAGCGCTTGGGTGGCACCCGAAGATATGTCGGTCACTCGCCAGGAGGACCGGATCACCATCGATGTCCCCTCCAGCGTCTTCGGTCACGGCGTGGGTGCAGCCGAAGAGGAGATCTCCTACGCACAGTTGGTCTACACCGCCACCGCGGCAGCAGCCTGGATCGGCGAGCCCGTCTCCGAGGTCGTCCTTCTCGAGAACGGTGCCCCGGGCGACGGCTGGGGCCACATCGGCGTCGGCGATCCATGGACGCGGTCACCCGCGTTGGACGTCGTCAACCACGTGTGGCTGCTCTCACCCACCGAGGGCGAGAGCGTCCCTGCCGGCCCGGTGACCTTCCGCGGCTACGGCGCCTCCTTCGAGGCCAACTTCGTGTGGTACATCAACGGCGAGGGTGTCGATCTCTCCGAGCCGACAACCGGAACGAACGGCATCGGGTTCGGCGATTTCGAGTTCACGGTGGACCTGGCACCGGGCAGCTACACCGTCACCGTGGGGAACTCGCACGGCAAGGACGACTCCCATACGCATACCGACAGCAAGTCGTTCGTCGTCCACTGAGGTCAGCTGCGCCGGGCGAGGGCTCCTTCGACGCGGGCGCGCAGGATCGGTGCCGGCTGGGCGCCGATCAACGTGTCGACCACCTCGCCGGCGTCCATGATGAGCAGCATCGGGATGCTCTGGGCCCGATAGCGCTGCGCGATCTGCGGGGAGTGATCGACGTTGACCTTGACGATCTTGACCCGCCCGGCCATCTCGCGACTGAGCGACTCGAGGACCGGCGCGACCATCCGGCACGGGCCGCACCACGGAGCCCACAGGTCGACGACGACCAGGGTCTTGGTCGCGACCGCCGCATCGAAGGTGTCGTCCCCGGCGTCGACGAGCCAGGGCAGGTCGGTCTTGCACTTCGGGCAGCGCGGGTGGCCGCTCGCCTGCAGCGGGAGGCGGTTCTTCGTCCCGCACGAGGGGCACGCAACGACAGCACTAGCCATGGGGACAGGGTATGCGGTGCCCTGGTCCTCCGGTCTCCTCACCGCTGCAGGGATCCGAAGTCCAACACTCGATCACAGACTCGGTCCAGGAGTGCATCGTCATGCGAGATCGCAAGCACTCCAAGGGAATTCTGGGAGACCTCGTGCCGGAGTCGGTGCCACAGCACCGCCTGGGTGATCGCATCCACACTCGCCGAGATCTCGTCGGCGAGCAGATAGCGAGGGCCGGTTAAGAGGGCTCGGGCGAGGTTGACCCGCTGCAACTCTCCGCCGGACCCGTGGAACGGTGAGTCATGAGATCCCTTCGGAGCAGTTGAGGCGCTTATTGCGAATAAGTTGCAATAAGTACCGTACCGTGCCGGGCGCAGCCGCACCAACGGTGAGCGACTAGGCTCGGGCGTGAGTGCATACCGCGTCAGTTGGTCCTCAACCGGTGCGGTCCGGACGAAGCCGAAGCAGGTGTTTCAGTGAGTGCAGATCCGATCGTCGTCGGCGTTGACGGCTCCCCCGGAGCAAGCCGGGCCGTGGACTGGGCCCTGTCCTGGGCGGCGGCGGTCGGCGCGCCGGTGCGCCTCATCGCGAGTGAGGCGGTTCCACCCGGCCTGACGCAGACCTCGCCAGAGCACGGATCCAAGGCCAAGGCAGCTCTCGATGCGGAGCTGGCTCGGTTGCGCGACGGTGGTGTCGACGTTGACGTGCAGGGCGAGCCGCAGGTCAACCATCCCGTGACCGCGCTGCTCGCCGCGAGCCAGGAGGCCGCTGCGATCGTCGTCGGCACCCGTGGCGCCGGGGCATTCCAGGGCAGCGTCATCGGCAGCATCTCCGGCGCAGTCGCGGCCAGCGCCCACTGCCCGACCGTCGTCATCCCACCGAGCGCACCGGAGACCTATGACGCCACCGGTCCGATCGTTGTCGGATTCGACGGGTCCGAGCCGGCGGTCGGCGCCGCCCGCCTGGCGATCGCTGCGGCTGCAGCCGAGCGACGCGATGTGCGCCTCGTCCAGGCCGAGACCGGCGTGACCTCACCCGAGGAACCGCTCACCGAGGTCGTGGACGAATTGCGGGCTGGGCACCCTGACGTGAGCGTCGAGCTCGTGACGATCCAGGGATCTGCCGTGGAGGCGTTGACCGGGGAATCCCGCGACGGTGCATTCGTCGTCGTCGCGAGCCAGGGGCACCGCGGCGTGCCCGGCTTCCTCCTCGGATCGACGACCCGCGCCCTGGTCCAGGAGGCTCAGGCCCCCGTGATCGTGCTGACCGCACGGTCGGAGAAGCCCTGGCCCACGGCGACCTCCTGATTCTCTCCGCGTTCCCGTTCACGGTCCCGCCAGAACTTCGCAATCGCGAAGTTATGGCGGGCGCGGTGGTGATGCCGTGGTGTCAACCGTGGGGGTCGGTGACCAGGCGGGCGCGCGATTCCTTGACCGTGACCATGGTCTCGGCACCGGTGATCGCGGCCGTGCCCGGGATGTCGGTCCACTCCCCATCGTTGACCCGGAACTGACCCCCGTACGTGGCATCGGCGCGGGCCGGGAATGTGCCCTTGCTGGTGTAGGCGTGCACCACCCCACCGGTCGGGTACGGCCCACCCAGATCAGTGGTCGGACCCAGACTGGTCCCGTCACCGAAGTGATACACCACCGCATCCAGGCGGGGCCGGATCTGGACCTGATACCCGAGCAGGTCGACCTGATCGACCTCGCCAGGTTCGAACCCATCCTGGGGCCAGACCACCTGGTAGTACGTCGGCAGTGACACCAACGTGACATCACCCTTGGGTTGGGTCACCACCTGCGGCACCGCAAACGCTGTGTCATGGAACGCCTGGACGATCATCGCCATCGTCAAGGATGGTCCGTCATCGATCAGGTCCGGGAAACACGAGATTCCCCGGAACTCCCAGTCCGAGGTGCCCTCCGCCTGTCGGAAGATCCGGATCGCCGGACCCAACCCCTGCTCCGGAGCATTGTTGGCGCAGACGATAAACGCCGCGTTGCACAACTGGTCGGCACCAGCATCCCCGGGGTGATTGGCGCAATAGGAGATCGATACATACCGGTAGCGGACACC
>DUPF01000141.1 GCA_012838445.1 Intrasporangiaceae bacterium
GCGCCTCGATGGACTCGCGCTTGTGGTGGAAGATCGGGCGGGCCTGCAGGTCGTGCTTGGACATCCGAAACGACCGCTCGATCTGAAAGAGCCGGTGGTAGGCGGCCATGATGAACTCGGCATCCGCTTGGTCCGGGGGCAGGTTCGTCACGTACCCCTTCCACCCGGCCAGCGCCCTCGCCTTGGCCTCCAGGTCCCGGTTGACCGAGCGAGTCCCGCCTTCGAGGCGGACGAACCGGTTCCGCTTGACCGGGGTCTTCCCGGCGACGGCCTTCTCGGCCTTGGCAACCTGGTCGGCGATGCCCTTCAGGGTGCGCCGGCCGCGGTCGTGGGCGTACCGGTAGTACACCCACCAGTTCCCTCTCCCGTCGGTCGGGGCGGCGGGCATCGACTCGGTCAACACGAGCCCGTCCGGCACCGCCTCGGCGTCGGGGTGGTCGCGGTGCCACTGCGCGATGACGTACGGCACCGACGGCAGCCGGGCGCCGAGGATGAAGCTCAGCCCGGCCTGCTCGATCGCGATCTGGTTGCCGCGGGAGAGCATCCCCGCGTCGGCGACGACAGTGACCCCGGTGATGCCGTGCGCGGCCTGGAACGAGCGCAGCACCGGCAGCATGGTCGCGGTCTCGGCCTTGTTGCCCTCAAAAGCGTTGACCATCAACGGAAACCCGGAGGCGTCGGTGAGCAGGCCGATGGTCACTTGCGGGTCGAGGCGCCGTTCCTTGCTGAAGCCGGGCTCGCGGAACCCGTCACCTTGATCGGTCTCGAAGTACAGGGTGCTGACGTCATAGAGGACCAGGGCGGTCGGCCCGAGCACGGCTCGCGCGGCGCAGGCCGCCGCCAGGCTTGCCCGAAAGTCTTCGGTGGCGTACACGGGAAGCCGTCGCTTGAGCGTGCGGTAGGAGCGCGGCTGCAGGCCGGCTTCCCTCAGCACCCGCTCGCTGTCCAGCTTCGACGTTGGTTCGATGATCCGCGCCAGCACTAGCTGCTTGAACACCTCGTCCCCGCCGGTGGCCTCCTCGAAGCCGAGCACCCGGTACGCCTCGCTGAGCCCGTCGAGGAGGTGACCCATTCTCGAGGACCGGATCGGCAACGGCCCACCCGCCGCCGGCTCCTCCAAGCCGGGCAGCTGCAACTCCCCCTGGCCGGCCGAGATGCGCTGTCGGGCAGCGGCTTTCAGCAGCTCGAGCTCGGCGTCGTCATGGGCCGAGCCGACGTGCTCCATCGTGCGCTTCCCGCCCCGATTCGAGTACACGATCTGTACCGCACGCGCCCCCGAGGACGTCTTCACCGTGCGGATATGCGGGACCATCGCCCAAGAATACGAGCCGGCTAGTGCACAAAAACGAGACCGACCGCGAGCATCACCGCAGGTCAGCAACCCGCACGAAGCGTCAGACCCGAATCGTGGCCCAAGTCAGGATGGACACAATTGTGCCCTGAGGGAATTTGTACCACCTGGGCGAACGGCATCATGACCTACAGAGACAGCAACCACCTGTCGAATGCCCAGAGCCTGGCCCTAGCCGAATGGTTGACGGCAGATCTCGCTAACAGTCGCCTGGACCCGTCGTGACATGGGAAGCCCTATGGCAGCCGCCTCGTTTTGGTGGTGAGGACACGGTGGAGTGCTTGGTGATTGTGGGGCTGGTAGAAGAGGCTGTCTCGCCATCCGTGCCGGATCGCGCGGCGCTAGACTCTCGAGGGGAGGGGCTCCTGACTTGGGCCAAGTTAGTGCACAGCCCGCGGTGCGCTGATGGCGTCGATCGCGTGGCGTAGGTCGTCGGGGAGGGGGTCGGCGGCGGTGATGAGCTGGTCGCCGGCGGCGATGACGACTTCGCGGTAGCGACGGGTGGTCTTGACGAACTTCCGGATCGACATGCCCGTCGCGGTCTCGATGTGCCGGGTGACGGCGAGGGCTGCGAAGACGACGGTCAGGTGCGCCTCGATGGACTCGCGCTTGTGGTGGAAGATCGGGCGGGCCTGCAGGTCGTGCTTGGACATCCGAAACGACCGCTCGATCTGAAAGAGCCGGTGGTAGGCGGCCATGATGAACTCGGCATCCGC
>DUPF01000142.1 GCA_012838445.1 Intrasporangiaceae bacterium
CACAGACGCCGACCTTGAGGTCCGGCTTGGTCCTGCGGCCCTCGTCGGTGCCGATCCGCACGAGCCGGCCGACGCCATCGGCGTCGATCGTCTCGAACGGCGAGAAGCCGAGGATGCCCTTGTCGAGATACCGCGAGAAGAAGCTCGACTCGACGTCGTCGCGCGAGAAGCCCCACGTGGTCTGGGTGAGGTCGTTGGTGCCGAAGGAGAAGAAGTCGGCGGCCTCGGCGATCTCACCGGCGGTGAGGGCCGCGCGGGGCAGCTCGATCATCGTGCCGACGAGGTGCTCGAGGTGGACCGAGTGCTTGACCCGGGCCTCGTGCGCGGCGTGGGCGATCTCCTCCTTGATGTTGCGCAGCTCCTCGACCGCGCCGACGAGCGGGACCATGATCTCCGGCAGCGCAGTCCCGCCCTCCTCGGCGACCAGGGCGGCCGCCTCGAGGATCGCCTGGGACTGCATCTCGAACAGGCCCGGGATCGCGATGCCCAGACGCACGCCGCGCAGACCGAGCATCGGGTTCTCCTCGTGCAGCCGGTTGACGGCGGCGAGCATCTTGGAGTCGCGGTCGTGCTCCTCGCCACGGGCCTCGGCCACGGCGACCTTGACGGACAGTTCGGTGATGTTCGGGAGGAACTCGTGCAGCGGCGGGTCGAGGAGGCGCACCGTGACCGGCAGGCCGTCCATGGCGCGGAACAGCTCGACGAAGTCAGCACGCTGCAGGGGCAGCAGCTCGTCGAGGACCTTCTGACGCTCCTCGTCGGTGTCGGCGAGGATGAGGTGCTCGACGAGGTGCCGGCGGTCGCCCATGAACATGTGCTCGGTGCGGCACAGGCCGATGCCCTCGGCGCCGAAGCGTCGGGCGCGGGCGGCGTCCTCGGCGTTGTCTGCGTTGGCCCGCACCCGCATCCGCCGCCGGCTGTCGGCGATCGTCATGAGGCGGTGGACCGCCGCGACGAGCTCGCCGCCGTCCTCGGGGGTGATCTCGCCCTCGAAGTACCGCACGACGGCGGAGGCGGTCACCGGCACCTCACCGGCGAAGATCTCGCCGCTGGAGCCGTCGATCGAGATCAGGTCACCCTCGCTGACCACCGTGCCGTCGGGAGCCGTGAACCGCTTGCCCTTGATGTCGACCTCGAGGGCCTCGGCGCCACACACGCAGGTGCGGCCCATGCCGCGCGCGACGACGGCCGCGTGTGAGGTCTTGCCGCCACGGCTGGTGAGGATGCCGTTCGCGGCGACCATGCCGTGCAGGTCGTCGGGAGTGGTCTCGCGGCGGACGAGGATGACGGGCGTGCCCGCCTCAGCCTTGCGCACCGCGGTGGCCGAGTCGAAGACGGCCTGGCCGACGGCTGCGCCGGGGGAGGCGCTCATGCCACTGGCGAGCAGGGTGCGCTCACCGTCGGAGTCGAAGTTCGGGAACATCAGCTGGGCCAGCTGCTCGCCGGTGACCCGCAGCAGGGCCTCGTCCTCGGTGATCAGGCCCTCGTCGAGGAAGTCGTTCGCGATCCGGAACGCCGCCGCCGCGGTGCGCTTGCCCACGCGCGTCTGGAGCATCCACAGCTTGCCGTCCTCGACGGTGAACTCGATGTCACACATGTCGCGGTAGTGGTGCTCGAGGCGCTGCATGTGCCCGAGCAGCTCGTCATACGACGCCTTGTCGAGAGCCTCGAGGTCGCTCAGCGACAGGGTGTTGCGGATGCCGGCCACGACATCCTCACCCTGGGCGTTCTGCAGGTAGTCGCCATAGACGCCCTGCTCACCGGTCGCGGGGTCGCGGGTGAAGGCCACCCCGGATCCGGAGGAGTCGCCCCGGTTGCCGAACGCCATCGCCTGGATGTTGACGGCGGTGCCGAGGTCGTCCGGGATGCGCTCGCGCCGGCGATACAGGACCGCACGGTCCCCGTTCCAGGAGTCGAACACAGCGATGACGGATGCGCGCAGCTGCTCACGCGGGTCCTGTGGGAACGGGGCCCCGCTGTCCTGCTCGATGAGCTCCTTGTATCGCTCGGTGAGGGCCTTGAGGTCGTCGGTGTCGAGGTCGAGGTCGTCCGTGGTGCCCTTGGCCTCCTTGGCCGCATCGATCGCCTCCTCGAAGTGCTCGTCGTCCAGACCCAGGACGGTGCTGCCGAACATGTGGACGAGGCGGCGATAGGAGTCCCACGCGAAGCGCGGGTTGCCGGTGAGCGCGGCCAGTCCCTCGACCGACTCGTCGTTCAGGCCGATGTTGAGGACCGTGTTCATCATCCCGGGCATGGAGAACTTGCCGCCGGAGCGGACCGAGACCAGCAGCGGGTCGTCCTTGTCGCCGAGCGTGCGTCCCATGGCCTGCTCGAGCGCTGCGACATGCTCGTCGATCTCGTCGTCGAGCCCGGCGGGGACGTCACCGTCAGCCAGATAGGCCCGACAGGCCTCGGTCGTGATCGTGAAGCCCGGCGGCACCGGGATGCCGAGGTTGGTCATCTCGGCGAGGTTCGCCCCCTTCCCGCCCAGGAGGTCCTTCTGGTCCATGCTGCCTTCGGTGAAGTCATACACGTAGCGGGTCATGTGGGCGGTGCCTTCCTCGGTAGTCGACGAGTCGATGGTGACGATCAGCGAAGTACTACGACAAGTAGTAGTACTTAGCGTAGTCCTCCCCGGTGAGTCGGTCTAATCGGGTCCGCTGTGCGGCACGCCGTTGTTGTCGCGCACCACCGGGTGCTAGGTCGGGGACGAAGGGTGGTTGCCACTGTCTCACCGGGTGGAGTCCGCCAGGTCGAGGCGCCAGGTGTCGCCCTCGCTGACGAACCCGAGCTTCTCGTAGTACGGCGCGACCATCCCCGGGGCGGTCCGCACCGTCGTGAACCCGCGGTCGCGGAACAGCCCCGACCTGCGGAAGACGAACTCCCCGGGAGTGAAGTCCCGCCACTTCGGCGTGACGTAGTCGAGCTCGATCTGCGCGGTCCCGTCCCCGACGTCGCGGGCGACGACCGCGCCGACGGTCTCGTCCCCGGAGGCGATGAGGTATGCGGTGCGATCGTCGCGCGCGTCAATCGCACCGTCCGTAGTGGTCACCGAGTCGAAGAAGCGCGGGAAGTAGTGGCCGATCTCGGCGCCGTGGGTCCGGACGAAGTGACCGAGATAGCCGTCGTCCTCCTCGACCTCGATGACCTCGAAGGCGGCGTCGTCGTGCTGCTCCCGGAGCAGCTTGACGATGAAGTACACGTTGATGGCGGCGAGGACGACGTTCATCGCCACCATCGGCCAGACCTCGATGACCGCGTTGAAGAAGACGAGGACGAGACAGGCGATCGTGTTGAGGATCCGGAGGCGGAGGACCCGCGCCTGGAGGAGCGAGAAGATCAGCAGGGCCGATCCGGCCCAGCCGATGGCATCGATGAGCGTCATGCGCCGGCCACGGGGGTTTCGTCGGTGTCGGTGTCGACGTCGGTGTCGGTGTCGGCGTCGGCCCACGCGAACCGGACCGCGAGCGACGCGGTTACGGCGTTCTCCCCGGGAGCGATCGACATGCTGCGGGCGTCGGACTGGGCGAGCTCCGCATACGTCATCGGCTCGGGTCCGCGGACGGTGTCGCCGATCCAGATGACGTCACCGAGGCGTCGGCCGGCGAATCCGGCGTACTCCTCCGCGCGGCGGCGGGCGTCGGCGAAGGCGAGCTTGCGCGCGGCGGCGAGCAGCGGCTCGGGATCCGCGATGGACAAGGTGATGCCGTCGATGAGGACACCGTCGCCACCGGCGTCGACCGAGCGTTCGACGAGGATGTTGACCTGGTCGAGGTCGCGCACGCCGACGCGCAGGGTGTGGAAGCCGCTGAAGCCGGCCACCGGCTGGCCCTGGTCGTAGCGCTGGTGGATGCCGGTCG
>DUPF01000291.1 GCA_012838445.1 Intrasporangiaceae bacterium
CCTGGATCTGGGCACGCACCTATGCCGAGAGCGCCCCGCACTGGTACGTCGTCCTCGGTCGGACGCCGGACCTGACCCGGGAGGACTTCATCCGTGCCGGTCGCGTGATCCGCACCTTCGGCGAGCCGGGGAACTTCTGGTCCCACACGAACCTGTACCTGTTCACTCAGGACCGGAGCCGGAAGTTCTGGTGCATGTGGGGCACGCACCCGAAGGACGACGTCGACCTGATCAACATGGCGACGACCGACCGGACCTACGGCCCCCAGGACACCTTCGACACGCAACGGCTCGCGAGGCTCCGGCTCACCTGACCGTTGGACCGTCACAGTCCGATCGTCACAGTCCGGCTGCAACCAGGTCTCGGATGAAGGCCACGCCGATGTCGATCCGATCCACGGTGTCGACCCAGCCTTCATCGGTCCGGCGCTGCGGCACTGGCAGCAGCAGTGACCCGTCTTCTTGAGTCCCCACGCCGTGCCGGGCGCACAACTCTGCATAGGCGTCGACGAGCGTGGGGTCCTCCGTCCCCTGGATCTCATAGCCACGCTCGACACTTCGGATTCCCACGTTCGAGTTCAGGAGCCGGAGCCATCGGGGCTTGGTCGCGGGGCCAGTGAAGACGGGCATGATGATGCGTGAGCCGACATCACTGGACTGGATCAGCTGGGTGACGACCGGGTCGTCGTAGTGGCTGTACAACCGCCGCTTGCGCATCATCACCATCGAGTAGCCGAGGACCCGATCGACCCCGAAGTAGAGGCCGGATGCGCCTGATCGCATCGCGGGGTACTTCACGACGTAGTAGCGCCAATCGAGATGGCTGCGTTCCCCACGCTCCCGGAGCCAGTCGGCCATCGTCTGCTGGCAGTAATCAGATACCCCAAGACCGGACTCGGCCAGTCCGTCCAGGAACTCGGCCAGGACGTCACCGGTGGTGGCGACATCATCGCGGGCCAGGTCGGTCAGCACTTCTCGCCAGATGCGTTCCTGGCTGGGCACACTGCTGCCGAACCTCCACGCGTCCCAGTGGCGACGCAGTTGTTGATAGTCCCCCGTGGCCAGCAGCGCACCCGTCAGCAGGATCCACTCCTCGGGGTCGTCGAAGGCGCGCATGAACGCCTCCGCGCGACGGTTGAAGGCGGCCGGATCCAACTCGAAGGCGCTGAGGGTGCCGCGCAGGATCGAGTGGTCCTCCAGGCGGTTGAGGGAACGGCGCAGGTGCGGCGCGGTCTCCAGGAACGCGTGTTTCAGTCGTTCGTCCTCCAACTGGTTGCTCGACACCGCTCGCTTCTCCCGAACCGCACCGTCGAGGATGAGCGAGTCGACCACCCTGAGCAGCATCGCCATCCGGTCACGACGAATCTCGTTCGAGGACGCGGCCAAGAGGTTCCGCAGGATGCGCAATCGGCGCGGGAAGTCCTCGGTGCCGTGGATGCGGTTCAGGAGCACCGCATACAGGACCATACCGATCTCGATGGAAAAGTCCCGGCGTCGCTCGAGTTGGCTGTCGAAGTGGTTCAGGCTCAGTGCGAAGAGATTCGTGCTCGAGGCACCGAAGAGTCGGACCTTGTCCGGGTCGTACTCAGGCGATGTCGGCGGTTCCAGGGTGAAGATCGAATCGAAGTGCGCATCGATGTCCAGATCACGCCAGACGTCGAAGGCCTGGAACAGGAAGGTGAGGTGCTCGGCTGAGCGTGGATTGTCGGCACCGAACACGTTCCGGGCGCGTTGACCGATCCGACCTTTCTGCGGCTCTCCGTCACGGAGTTCGCAGATCTCGGTCACATAGTCGAAGTAGCGCATGAACTCGTCATCGACGAGGTCGTTATCACCCCGATAGGGCCAGAGCAGATCCGACCATGGTCCGTCGATTCGGTGGGCGAGTTCATCGGAACGATCGGAATGGGCGACGTCGTCCTCGAAGCGTGCCTTGAAGTTCTCGAACGGCGTCAGTGGCTTCCCGCGCGAGTTCATCTTGATGTAAAGGTCCTCGTCCGACTGCATCTCATCCAACGGCAGGAGATAGAACGAGACGGAAGGCCGGTCGACGTCGTTGAGCCGTTCCCAGGCAGCGGATGGATCGAAGCCGTCGGTTCGCCGTCGTTCAACGTCCGCATGCATGGCATCGATCATCACGAGCATGGACTGGATCGTCGGATCGTGGCGCCACACGTACAGATACCACGGCTGGTCCACGATCCATTCCGACGGCCTCCGCTCCTCGTGCAGCGGCAGCGGCTTCTGGGTCAGCCGTTCACAGAACAGGCGAGCGCTGGGCCGAGTCGCATACGAGAACTGCGTCCAGGGAGCGTCCGGCTCGAGCCGGCCGGACGCTGAGGCCAGATACCAGTGCAGCAGAAACAGGGTGGTCAGTCGCTGCTGACCATCGAGTGGATAGAACACCCCCTTCTCGGCCTTCCCGTAGACGAAGTCCAAGCCGACCGCACCACGGCCGTCGAGCGCGTCGAGGAGGTAGCGCAGGAACCCGCTTCGGATCTCCTGGGCCCGGTCATCCGGTCGCCCCTGGGCGTAGTCGCGCTGGATCAGGGGGATCTCCACCCGTTCCACCGGAGGTGCATCGTTGCGCCGCTCCCCGAACAGCCCCGTGAACGACGTCAGATATCCCTTCATCAGTCGACCATCTCCTCAGACCCCTCGGACTCGGACTCTGCGGCCTCGGGTCTCAGGTACGGCCTGAGCGCATCCACCATCGCATTGAGATAGTGCTCCCGGTCCCAGCGACTCCAGAACTGCATCTGGTGCTCATCCCCCGGCGAGTAGTACTTCAGGAACACGTTCCGTGTGCAGACCGGGATGTAGCGGCCCTCTTTGTCGAGCCTGAGGACGTCGGCCCTCTTGACCGCGAACACCGAGTTGCTCAACGCTGTGTTGTCGCCCCCATCGAGCAGAGCAAGGTTGGCGATGGAGTCGCCATCTACAACGGCAACGTCTCCGTCCTGGCTCATCGCTTCGGTGAGCGCCCGCTCCAGGCGCCGGAAGTCCTGTTCTCGAATAGTGTCCCGGGCCAGGACCTCCTCGACCTGCCCCAGGAGTCGCTCCGCCTGACTATCGACGGGATTCAGCGTGGCGTAGGCGGCACGGTGCAGCTCCAACCAGGCACGCCACTGCTCGGCACGATTCAGCGTCTCGGCGTTCTGAGCATGGATGTGTTCCAGCGACCAGCGGCCCTTCGCGTGTTCGTGGAAGGAGTAGCGCTCGGAGGAGGCCGTGCGGGTCCGCACCGTCTCGACGTTCATCAGGAGCAGCGCTCGCCCAGCGACAACCTTGTTGTCGTACTCCAGGTCCCGCAGCCCGGATTCCGACAACCGCAGCGAGTGCCGGATGAGACCGTCGAGATGCGCTTCGAAGACGGACTTGAGCCGGTCCTGGGAGCGGTCGATAAGTTCCCTGAAGGAGACCCCCTGCGTCCTCAGAAAGCCGATCTTGTGGAACAGGTTCCGGTCGGCATACCACCCAAGCAGCAGCGAGTGCAGATCGAGGACAGAATTCCAGAACCCCTGTGCATCGGTGACGATCTGCTCCCGCAGCGTCTCGAAGGTGTAGAAGGCACCCTCATGCCCGGTGTGTCCGGCGAGTGTGTCGAGGAGCAGGCTGATGTGGGTGGGCTCCTCGTCGGCGGAGGCGGTGATGAACGCCCACAGTTCCGGGTCCCGCAGATCGCGCTCGATGGCATCCCACTGCGCCGCGATCTCATGCGAGCGGTCGCTCCGGTCATCGTCCTGACGACTCCTGGAGAGGAGCAGCGCCTTGACCAGTTCGGCGTCGGTGAGCGGGATGCGCCCGATATTCAGCCGGGTGAACAGTTCTGCGGCGTTGAGGTCCTCGGGGGCTTCGTACCAGATGATGCG
>DUPF01000143.1 GCA_012838445.1 Intrasporangiaceae bacterium
CTGCACGCCCGGGTGCGGGCACTGGCCGCCCGTGCCGGCGGCGGACGCCGACTCGAGGACGCGGACATCGACCTTCTCCTCGACTCCCCGGTCGGCCAGCAGGCCCGGCACATGCTCACGTACACGGCGGTCGGGGACGGGCCGGCGGTCGTGGACTACCTCGAGCGCTTCGCCGAGCTCGCCGATGCCGATGAGTTGATGATCACCAACCCCGCACCCGGTCTGGAGAAGCGGCGTCGGGCCCTGCAGATCCTCGCCGACATCGCAGCGTGATCGGGTCAGCGCCCGGGTGAGTCAGCGGCGCATGCTCGGCGGAGGGTGATCACCGGCGCTTGCGCACCGGCGCCGAGCCGCCACAACTGCTCGCGTGACTGCGCATGTTGCCGTAGACGAGGTCGCCGTCGAGCCGCTCCCAACTGCGACTGTGCTCCCACGTCGGCAGCGGTTCGGTGCCGTCCGTCGACCGGGTGAACCGGCTCGCGATCCAGCCGGCCACGCCGATGACGACCGCCAGAACCGCCGTGACCGCCGGCGAGATCAGACCGGTGAGGAACGGCAGGACCAGCACGATATAGGCGGCCAGGGTCACCCCGGCCACGACCCGTGCTGACACGCTCCCCATCGCGCCAGTGTGCGCCTCCCGCAACGACCGGGACAAGGGGCCGACATAGAAGAAGAGGTATGCGGTGCGCACCCGGGTGCGCACCGCATACCCCTGTGCTGGGTCGGGAATCCTATGAACCGGAGCCGACCATGGCCTTGCCGGTCTCCAGGTAGGTCTTCATCCCGGCGAGGACCCACGGCCAGCCGCCGCCGCCCTGCTCGGCGTCGCCGCTGCCTTCGACGTCCCGGGCGGTGTTCGGCGCGCCGGTGCAGTCGTGGGTGAGGGTCAGACCGGTGAGCGGGCCGGCATATTCGGTCAACTCCCAGGTCAGGGTCGTTTCCTCGTTGTGCCAGGCGGCGATCCAGGTCTGGACGAGGCGACGGGGCGGGTCGGCCTCGATGACCTTGCCGGTGACCGCGACGTCACCCATCCCCATCTCCTTCATCTCGTCGGTGGTCCCGGCGACGTAGTCCCCGCCGGGGGTCAGGTCGTAGGAGGCCTCGCCGCCGTAGCCGTACTTCGTCGAGAACTCCTTGCTCGTCATGGCCTCCCACACCTTCTCGGCGGGGGCCTCGATGTAGATGCGGAAGACCTGGACCTCGGGTGCCGGTCGCGGGTTACCGTCGTGCATGTTCTGCTCGGTGGTGCTCATTGCTGTTCCTCCAGCTGATGTTTGAGTTCGGTGAGTGCCGTGGTGTGGTGCTCGGTGAACTTGTCGATCCACCGGTTGTGGATCAATCGGATCGGGACCGGGTTGAGATAGTGCAACTTCTCGCGCCCGGACCGTTGGGTGACGACGAGTCCGGCCTGCTCGAGCAACCGCAGGTGCTTGGACACCCCGAATCGCGTCATCTCGGTGTGCTCGGTGACGACGGACTCCAGGTCGCCCAGGGTCCGGCCACCGCGGACGAAGAGGGCGTCGAGGAGCAGCCGCCGCGTCGGGTCGGCGAGTGCCTTGAACACCAGATCGTCCACGCCGATGACAATATGTGACCTTTTAGTCACATGTCAAGGAGTATGCGAGCCGCACCTCTCCCGGAGTCGGCCCGGAAGTGGGACAGTGGAGTCATGAGCATCCCCGTCGACCTCGACCAGTTGGCCACCGCCCTGAGCGACTTCCCCTACGGCTATCTGCTGACCACCTCCGGTGCCGCGGTCAAGGCGATCGCGATCACCGCCCACGTCGAGGACGCCGAGGTCGTCATCCCGGTGGAGAGCCGGGGCAGCTCGACCAACCTCGCCTCGAACCCCACCGCGACGCTGCTCTTCCCACCGACCGAGCCGCGCGGATACTCACTCATCGTCGACGGCACCGCCCGCGCCGACGGCGAGGGATTCCGCCTCGCCCCGAGCCGGGCCGTGCTGCACCGCCCGGCCGCCCATTCCGACGAGGGTGAGGGGACGCATACCCACGACGGATCGTGCGGGCACGACTGCAAGCCGCTCTGAGCCGCCTGTCTCACCCCGCACCCGTACAGCAACCTTCCTATTGTCAGGTTGCTTGCAGGACGGAGGCGGGGTGGTCGCCGGACTCGGCGGCAGGGCTAGTCTTCGAAGCATGAGGTCCTCGGACGCGCCATCGGGCGCGACCCCACTATCCGCGTCGACCCCGGCCGCGGAACCACCCGCCCCGGCGCGGCCGGCCGACCCGACCGCACGGGAGAGCGGACTGCCCGACAACCCGTGGCCGGCCCTGTGGGCGCTCGTCATCGGGTTCTTCATGATCCTCGTCGACTCGACGATCGTCGCCGTCGGCACGCCGGCGCTGATGACCGCCTTCGACGCGACGGTGACGCAGGTGCTGTGGGTGACCAGCGCATACCTCCTCGCGTATGCGGTCCCGCTCCTCATCACCGGCCGGCTCGGGGATCGGTTCGGGCCGAAGCGGGTCTACCTGACCGGGTTGACGACGTTCACCCTCGCGTCGCTGTGGTGCGGAATCAGTGGTGAACTCTCCAGCGGGATCGGGATGCTCATCGCGGCCCGGGTGCTGCAGGGACTCGGCGCCTCGATGATGACGCCGCAGACGATGGCGGTCATCACCCGCACCTTCCCCGCCGACCGGCGCGGCAGCGCGATGGCCCTGTGGGGCGCGACCGCCGGCGTGGCCACCCTCATCGGCCCGATCCTCGGCGGGGTGCTCCTCGACCGGCTCGGCTGGGAGTGGATGTTCTTCATCAACATCCCCGTCGGGATCATCGGCCTCTACCTGGCCTGGCGGCTCGTGCCCACCCTGCAGACCCACGCCCGCACCCTCGACTGGGTCGGGATCACCCTGAGCGCGGTGGGCCTGTTCGCGGGAGTGTTCGCGATCCAGGAGGGGCACAGCTACGGCTGGGGTCGGATCTGGGGTCCGATCTCGGTCCCGCTCCTGCTCGTCGTCGGGGCGGTCCTGCTCGTCGCGTTCGTCTGGTGGCAGCAGCGGGTGCAGCGCGATCCGCTCGTGCCGCTGCGCCTGTTCCGGGACCGGAACTTCTCCGTCGCTAACGTCGCGATCTCGACGGTCGGGTTCACGATCACGGCGATGATGTTCCCCTTCATGCTGTATGCGCAGGTCGCCCGGGACCTGCCCGCCACCGGGGCCGCGCTGCTCCTGGCCCCGCAGGCCGTCGTCTCGATCCTCCTGGCGCCGATCGCGGGCCGGCTCACCGATCGGGTCCATCCGCGGACCCTCGCCGTCCCGGCACTGCTCGGGCTGGCGGTCGTCACGTGGCTGCTCGCGAAGGTGATGACCCCGGACTCGCCGACGTGGACGATCCTCGTCGTCGCGACCCTGATGGGGGTGGCGAACTCCTTCATCTGGGGTCCACTGTCGGCCTCGGCGAACCGGAACCTCCCGATGGATCTGGCGGGCGCGGGCGCCGGCGTCTACAACACGACCCGGCAGATGGGTTCGGTCCTCGGCAGTGCCGCGATCGCCGTGCTCATGGAGGCCCGGATCGCGGCCACCCTGCCCGGCGCCTCGACCCCGACGATCGCCGGCGGATCCGGCTCGGCGATGCCCGCCCCGGTCAAGGAGGCCTTCGCGACCGCCCTCGGGCAGGCGATGCTGCTGCCCGCGGCGATCATCGTCATCGGTGCGGTCGCGGCCCTGTTCTTCGAGACGCCGCGGCACCAGCAGCGATCCGCCTGAGCGGCCGCTCCTGGTGCGGCGACCGGTTCCGGGCCGAACCTCAGAGTCGGACGATCATCTTGCCGGTGTTCGCTCCGGCGAGCAGCTCGATGAACGCGGTGGGCGCGGACTCGAGTCCGTCGCGGAAGGTCTCGTCCCAGACGATCTCGTCGTGGGCGAGCCACTGCGCCATCCGCTGCTCGAACTCCGGACGCAGGTGGGAGTACATCATGACGATGAAGCCGCGCAGGGTCAGGCCCTTGCCGATGGCCTGGAACAGGTTGCTCGGACCGGGCACCGGCTCGGTCTCGTTGTAGGCCGAGATCGCGCCACACAGGGCGATCCGGCCTCGCTGCCGCATCGACGAGATGGCCGCCTCGAGGTGGTCGCCGCCGACGTTGTCGAAGTAGACGTCGATGCCGTCCGGGGCCGCCTCACGCAGACTCTCCCGCACCGGGCGGTCCCGATAGTTGAAGGCGGCGTCGAACCCGAGTGTCCGTAGCCGCTCGACCTTCTCCGCCGAACCGGCCGACCCGATGACCCGGGAGGCGCCCATAAGCCGGGCGAGCTGTCCGGCCAGGGAGCCGACCGCTCCCGCGGCACCGGAGACGAACACGACGTCCCCCTCCCGCATCTCGGCGACCCCGACGAGTCCGGCATAGGCGGTCAGACCCGGCATCCCGAGGATGCCGAGGTGCGCGGTGGTCGGGGCGAGCGCCGGATCGATCGGCTTGGCGTGCCGGACACCGACGACGGCGTGCTCCCGCCACCCCAGACCGTGCACGACATGGGTGCCCACCGGCAACGACTCCGCCCGGGAGGCGATGACCTCACCGACCGCACCCCCGTCCAGCGGTTCCCCGAGCTGGAACGGCGGGATGTAGGACTTCACGTCGTTCATCCGGCCGCGCATGTACGGATCGACCGACATCGCCGTGTTGCGCACGAGGATCTCGTCGTCAGCGAGATCCGGCAGCGCCACCTCGACGAGGGCGAAGTTCTCCGGCGTCGGCTCTCCGACGGGGCGGGAGGCGAGGGTGATCTGGCGGGTGGTTGTCGGCAGCGGCTCACTCATGCGGCCAGGATACGAAAGACCCGACGGGGCCTCAGCACCACTTCTCGACGATCGCCTTGAGCACGGAGATGGTGCGGGACGTGCCCTCGCCGAGGGACACATACTCCTTGGTGCGCAGCAGGCGGGAGTCGTGGACACTGCCGATGAGCGCGTATGCGGCACGCCCCTCGACGATGATCTGCTCACCGGGGGCGGACAGTGCGTGGACAGCGTCGATGGCGTCCTGCCCGGGCGGCTCGTGGAGGAGTTGGATGTAGTGGCGGGCACCGTCGACGTTCTCCGGGCGCAGTTCCTCGCCCCGGGCGGTGATCGCCCGGACCTCCTCGGGTGTGAAGACCACTGTCGGCACGGCGAATCCGCGATCCGTCTCGTAGGCGCGCTCCAGATCCCGACGCACGGCGGCCGATGAGCGGCGGGTCGAGGTGAGCCGAACGTTGCCGGTGTTGAGGTGGGTCTGCACGTCGGTCATCCCGGCGGCCTCGGTGGCGGCGATGACGTCGGCCTTGGCGAACTTCCGCGTGGCGCCGAGGTTGATGGCGCGCAGGAAGGCGATGTAGTCGGGCATGGTCCGGTGCCGATCAGCGGATCACGCGGTCACATCGTCTGCGGTCACGTGGTCACGAGCGAAGATCGCATAGCCGAAGCCGTCGGCCTCGATCCCGCCCTCGGTGAGCGCGACCCCCTGTCCGAACAACGGTGTCCAGCCGGCGAATTCGTCTGTCCCGAATGATGCGCTCGCCTGGCGCGGGTTGACGACGACGAGATGGTCGTCACCGCGACGGAACACGAACGGATAGCCCGGATGCAACACCGTCGTCGGGGCATGACCCTGCAGCGCCGGAGTGCGTCGCCGCAGGGCGAGCAGGTCCCGCACGAGAGTCAGGGTCGAGCCGGGGACACCGTCCTGGGCGGCGACCGTCGGCCGGTCCGGGTCGGGATCGATCGGCAGGTAGAGCGCGTCGGCGGCCGCGGTCGAGAACCCGGCGTTGGCCGAGTCGTCCCACTGCATCGGGGTGCGCGCACCGGCCCGGTTGTACAGCGGGTTGCACACGGCCCCCTCGACATTCGGCATGCCCGGGAGATAACGCATACCGATCTCGTCGCCGTAGTAGAGGCTCGGCACCGTCCCGAAGGTGAAGAGGAACGTGAACGCGGCACCGAGTTGCTCGGGGGTGCGCGACCCGCACCGCAACCGGCTGAAGTCGTGGTCGGCGGAGGCGAGCAGGACCCGCCGCTGCGGGTCGACCTCCCGGTACATCGCCCACGTGTCGAGGAACAGGGCGGTCGAACCCTTCCCCTCCGCCCCGAAGAACGGCTCCATCCGGGTGTGCCACGGCAGGTCGCCGGCGCCGTGGTTGTCGAACAGGCTCGCGTGCGGGGCGTGGATGACGAGGGCGAAGTCGGCGTCGAAGGCGAGCGGGGCGCCGGTGCGCGGCTCCTCACCTTCGGGGATGAGGACCGCATCGGGGTATGCGTCGTCCAGCCACTCCCGGATGTCCTGCCAGATCTGGGCCGAGGCGATCCATCCCTCGAAGAGGCCCTCGTCCTTGACGAGTGAGAAGGCCATGTCGACCCGGAACCCGGCGACCCCCTTGCTCAGCCAGAAGTCGAGGATGTCCTGCATGGCCTGCCGGTTGCGCTGCGGTCCGGGGGCGTCGACGGCGTCCCGCCAGCCCAGGCCGGCCTCGGGGTTGACCCAGCCGAAGTTGAGCGCGGGCTGCTCGTCGTAGAAGTTCTTCAGGTACCAGCCGGGTCGTGGTCCGGGTGAGGCGACCCAGGCGGGCATGCCGGGAATGTCCTCGGCCCACCCGGCCGCGGGCTCGTCCGTGCGCCAGATGTAGCGGTCCCCGGCCGGGTTCGGCCCGCTCGCGTGCAACTCCTCCTGGAACCAGGCGTGCTCGATCGAGGTATGTCCGGCGACGAGGTCGAGGATGATCCGGATCCCGCGCTCGCGCGCCTTGTCGACGAGTTCGATGAGGTCGTCGTTGCTGCCGTAGCGGGGGGCGACCCGCAGATAGTCGGACACGTCATAGCCGGCGTCGACGAACGGGGACTCGAAGCACGGGTTGAACCAGATGGCGTCGACACCGAGGGAGGCGATGTAGTCGAGCCGGTCGATCACCCCGCGCAGGTCGCCGATCCCGTCCCCGTTGCTGTCCTGGAAGGACTGCGGATAGATCTCGTAGATCACGGCGTCGGTCAGCCAGGAGCGGTTCGTCTGCGCAGCCATGGCGACCAGCCTAGGGGGAAGGAGTCGCTGCGGAGTTCCTCGGGAGCGGGGCCGTTGGCCGGTCGGTGCCGATGCCGACCAGGGACCTCATCCCGGCACGGTCAGGTGCGTGCGATGGTGGAGGCGAAGCCGAGCCAGGTATGCCGGTTCCGCCACCAGCACCATCCCACCTTGGGTGCACCGCGGCGTTCGCGACCGTCACGTCCGGTGCCGCCGCTGATCCAGATCGCCGGGGTGCGGGCGTCGAACCGGTTGTCCGTCTTGGCCTTGCGGGAGGCGATCGTCATGAAGCACGCGTTGGGCTCGAGACGGTGCGGCTGCTGAAGGAGCCAACTGATGCCCTCGTGGACGGTCAGCGGGCTGCGACCCCGGTCGGCCAGTTCGGTGGCGGCCTCCTCGGCGGACCAGTTCTGCAGGTCGTCCCCACGGTCGACGTCGTGGAGCCAGTAGAGAGGTCGGTCCGGGATCTCCACCCGGGGTGTGGGCCGGAAGTCGGCGAGGTCGGTCAGGTCGACGACGACGAAGCCGGGCTTGGCGTTGTGTCGCAGGAGCGGGGCGAGGTCGGCGGCCGGAACGGCGTCGTGGTGGATTGCGAGGACCGCCTCCGGGGTGGGCGGTGGGCCCGGATCGGCGGCGTCGAGGTCGATCCAGCGGTTCAGGCCGAGGGTTGCGAGGTGGGCGAGTTGCGGGTCGGGCGCCACAGGGCTCCGTTCTGTCGGGGTGGGCCTGACGCAACGCCGTCGTCGACGGGGGTATTCCGGGTGCGGGGACCGTCGATCCCCAGAAGTTGTGCGTCAGCCCGCGACGACGGGGAAGAGCGGGTCGTCCATCTCGGCGCCCTCGGGGATGAGGCCGACGAGTTCGTCGAACGGCGGCGAGGTGACCCACTCCCGCGGTGCGTGCGTGGCATCGCCGGCGAGATAGCGCAGCGACAACACCCGACGTCGGCCCTGGAACGGGAACCCGGGGGCTCCGTGGATGGTCAGGAAGTCGAAGAAGATCGCATCGCCGGGCTGCAGATCCGCAGCGCGGATGTCGAAGGCGTCCCGGTCGGCCTCGATGTCCGGCAACTCGTCCAGGGTGCCCTCGGGGAACCACTTGGCCTTGCCGTCGAGGAAGGTCCGCGGCATCTTCCACGGCCCCTCGTGGGATCCGGCCACGAGCTCGAGACACCCGGCGAGCGGCACCGGGTCGACCGGGATCCACGCGCTCGTGCCGTGCCCGTCGACGTTGTAGTACGGCTGGTCCTGGTGCCACGGCGTGCGCTGCTTCGTACCACCCTCCTTGACGAGGACATGGTCGTGATAGAACCGCACCGGCGCATCCGGTCCGGACCAGCGGGCGAGGAGCTCGGCGGCATATCGCGGCGCCGCCGAGTGCAGGGCGAGCTGCTCGATCTGCGGGATCTCCTGCCATCGCCGGAAGTCCTCGACGAACCGGCCCGGGTCGTCGATGCCGCTCGCCACCTGGGTCAGCATCCCGGTCGAGGCGAGCACCGCCTCGATCCCCTCCCGCGCGAGTTCGACCTCCTCCGGCGTGAGCACACCGCGCACGACGAGCACCCCGTCGCGGTGGTAGGCCTCGATCTCCTCAGCGCGCAGCAGTGCGTCCATGCCGCACATCGTAGGACTCCGCCCCATGCCCCGGCCACGAAATGCGACGGCACCTGACGTGCGTCCTCGCCGGTGGGATCGGAGAAGTGCGCTCGACCGCGCGGTAGCCATCCCTGACACGCCGCCGTCGGCGACGTGGGATCGGAAACGTGCGCTCGACCGCACGCTCGCCATCCCCGACGCACCCGGCGCCACCACCAGGGATCGTCAGCGCGCGCCCTATCCGAGCAGGTCCTGATACTCGGGGTGCTTCTCGATCCACGCCTTGATGAAGGGGCAGCGCGGGCGCACCTTGCGCGGATCGGAGGCACGGACATCGTCCAGGGCGTACCGCGCGAGCGCGCCGCCGATGCCGCGACCCTCGAACTCCGGGAAGACCTCGGTGTGACTGAAGGTGATGTGCGTCGGCGACAGCGTGTATTCGGCGAAGCCGGCGAGCGTCCCGTCGAGGTGCGCCTCGTAGCGCTCCTGATCCGGATTGTGGGTCACGGTGACATCGGCCATGGCCCGATCCTGCCATGCCGCCGACCTGGGGCGGGTCAGGGAGTCGCGACCTGCCTGGCCAGTTCGGCCCGTCCCTCCCGGGGGCTGGCGATCTTGAGGACCATCGTCTCGGGGGTGACGATGATGCTCACCGATGCACCGGAGCGCAGCAGCCATGAGTCGGCGGTACCGCCGTCGAGGGTCTCCTCCTGCTGGACCGGTCCGAAGATCTCCTCGGCGAGGATGCGGTATGCGGTGCGCGACTCCTCCTGGAAGTCGACCCAGTCCTGGGTCGGCTCCCCGTCGAGCCGGTCGGTGAGAGGGATGGTGACGGTGGCCAACTCGCCGTCGTACTGCGCGGTCAGGTGCACCCGGTCCGGCTCCATGGCGCCGCCGGTTGCGTATCCCTCGGTGCGCAGCCGTCGCCAGCCGAGGCCCATGACGCACGAGTCGGCTGCCGACTCCTCACTGACGGGCCACGGCAGGTAGGCCAGGTATCGGACGGTCTTGACGAACCGTTTGTCGGACATCCGCTTCCAGGGCAGGTGTTGCGCGGGCCGCAGCGCGGCACGCACCGCTCGAACTGGCACCGGATGACTCACCCCTTCCCGGGCTGGAACAGCATTGCGGGACAGCCTAACCACGTTTGCCCGGCGGTGTCAGCGCCGGGCGTCGCGCGGCAACTAACCTGAGGACGACACGTACGACATCGGACGGCGAGAGGAACAACACCATGCGGGTGGCAGTGATCGGTGGCGGCAACGGAGCGTTGGCGGTGGCCTGCGAGTGGGGTCTGGCCGGACACGAGGTGACGATGGCCGCCCCGACCGACTACCCGGGGAGTCTGCCCGACGTCGCCGCGGCCGGCGGCATCACCGGCACCGGCCAGATCAACGGGTTCGCGCCGGTCACGGTCACCGGGGACGACTTCGGAGCGGCCCTGGAGGGTGCCGACCTCGTCCAGGTCGTCGGGGCGGCCTTTGCGACCGAGGACTACGGCCGATCCTGTGGACCGCATCTGCGTCCCGGCATGACGGTCGTCGTCAACCCGGGCTCGTGCCTCGGCGCGCTCGCGTTCGCCCGGGCCGCGGGACTGCCGGCCCACCAGGACGAGATCACCATCGCCGAGTTGTCCACCCTGCCGTATGCGACCCGCGTCATCGAGGACGCCACCGTGCACGTCTTCCACCTGCTGCGCGGCGGCCTGTTCGTCGCCGCGCTCGGGCAGACCCGCACCGAGGCAGTGCGCGAGATGCTCGCCGAGGTGTGGCCGGCGGTGACGACCGCCCGCAGCGTCTGGCAGACCGCGCTGCAGAACGGCAACCCCGTCATCCACCCCGCGGTCACCCTCCTCAACGCCGCCCTCATCGAACGCACCGGCGGCGACTTCCTCTTCTACGAGGAGGGCGTCACCCAGGCGACCGGTCGGGTCATGGCCGCCGTGGACGCCGAACGGATCGCGATCGCCGAGGCGCTCGGGGTGCAGATCCTCTCCGAGCCGGCCGCGGGGGTCGCGCAGGGATACATGCTCGAGGACAACTACGACACCGGATACAGCACGGCACCCGGGTTCCTCGGCATCAAGGCCCAGGACTCCCTCGACAACCGCTACCTCACCGAGGACGTCGGGGTCTCGATGCTCTTCTTCCGCGACGTCGCCCAGGCCGTCGGGGTGCCGACCCCAATGATGGACACGATCATCCACCTGACCTCGGTCGTCATGGACACCGACTACGCGGCCGACCCGCCGCGCACCCTCGCCTCACTCGGCCTGGCCGGGCAGTCGGTCGAGAAACTGCGGGCGCTCTGAGCCTCAGGCGTCCTTGCGGGACCGCGCGCTGCGGGCACCGCCCTTGGCGCCGCTCTTGCCCGAGCCACCGGACCCACCGGCACCGGCGTCACCCTTGTCGGAGCGACCGACGAAGTCCTCCATCGTGTGGTAGACGCCGATGACGTGGTCGGCGATGAAGTCGCGCACCCCGATCGGCACGACACCCTTGAGGACCTCGCTGAGCATGACGGTCTTCGGCAGGACGACGAACGGACTGCCGGCGAGCATGCCCTCCCAGGCCTCCTCGACGACCTCCTCGGGGTCGAGGATCGGCAGCAGCGGCGCCGACTTCGCCCCGTCGAACATGCCGGTGTTGATGTAGTACGGGCACACCGTCGTCACCTTGACGTG
This sequence comes from Intrasporangiaceae bacterium, assembly GCA_012838445.1. GTDB lineage: Bacteria > Actinomycetota > Actinomycetes > Actinomycetales > Dermatophilaceae > F2B08. Next base: position 11,300 of record DUPF01000143.1, read on the forward strand.
CTCGGCGCCGGACTGCTTGAGCTCGAGGCGCACCGAGTCGGACCAGCCGATGACGGCCCACTTGGACGCCGCATACACCGCCATCCGCGGGTTGGGGGTGAAGCCGGCCGCCGAGGCGAGGTTGAGCAGGCGGGTCTCCCCCGGCGCACTGATCATGCCGGGCAGGAACGCATGCGCGACGAACATCGGCGCGAGCGTGTTGACGTCGATCGTCGCCTGGGTGTCGCGGACCGGGTCACACTCCCAGAAGTAGTTGTTGCCGCGCACGATCCCGGCGTTGTTGATGAGGACATCAATGTGCCCGACATCGTCGAGGACATCGGCGGCGGTGGCATCGATCGCCGCCCGGTCACCGAGGTCGACGATGTACCCGGTGACCGCGACCGGCCCGTCCGCGAGGTCCGCGAGCGTGTCGTTGAGGGCCAACTCGTTGACGTCCCACAGGACGACCGCGGCGGCACCCTCGGCGATGGCCCGCTCGGCGAACAACCGCCCCAGACCCATCGCCCCACCGGTGATGAGGACGTTCTTGCCCTGAACTGATCTCATGACTCACTCCTTGCTGAATCGGCGCCCGCGCGAGCCTCCAGGGCCGCCGCGCGCACTCGGTCGAAGTCTGCTTCGGTGTAGGGCCCGTTGACCCCCGAGATGGTGGCCAGCTGCATGCCGTGCTTGAGGCCGAGCTGGTAGATCTCCTTGACCTTCGCCCACTCGATGTGGCGTCCGACGGTGAAGTTCTCGTACCGCCCCTCGAGGGCGAGGACGATGGTCTCGGCGAGGCACGCATACACGACGCCGTCGGGCAGTCCGATGTCCCGCAACCGGGGCTCACCGGGCAGCTCGACCTCACCGGACTCGATGACGAGGACATCCGGGCGTTTGGCGACGTCCTCCGGGGAGAGGTCGAGCGGTCGGGCCACATCAGTGATGACGCACCCGGGCTTGACCGCCATGATGTCGAGGACCTTGTGGCCGGCCGCCGACGTCGCCGTGACGATCATGTCCATGTCCGAGATCGCCGCCGACGGATTGGTCGCGACGAAGATCTGGGCGCGGGGGTTCTCCGCCTCGATCTCGGCCTTGAGGGCGAGGAGTTTGGCCGTCTCCGGGGAGACCAGCCACACCTCGTCCGAGGCGAGCGCGAGGAGCCGAGCACACGCCGAGCCGATCGCACCCGAGGCCCCGACGACCATCGCCTTGCCGTGCATGATCCCGGCATCGTCGATCTCGGCGATCCCGAGGCGCTTCAGCGCATAGTGCGCCGCCCACAACGCACCCGAGGCGCTGTAGGAGTTGCCCGTCGTCACCGGCAGCGTGGCCTGCTTGGCCACCGTGACCCCGGCGTCCCCGACGACCTTGGTGAACGCCCCCAACCCCATGATCTGGGCGCCCAGCCGGCGGGAGATCTCCGCCGCCTCGAGCAGCCGCGAATAGGTGAACTCCGGCGGGTGGGAGAGCATCTCCTTCGGGGTCCCGCCGACGGTGATGAGCCAGCCCTCCGCCTCGTCCCCGGTCGCCGAGACGATGCCGGTGACGTGGCTGTAGATGAACGGCGGGGTGTAGGCGACCGCCTTCTCGACGATCGCGCCCATGCCGGGGATGTTCATCACCGCACCGAGGGGCTGGACGTTCTTGAAGTACTCGGTCGACAACGGGTGGATGACGAACGAGAAGCGGCTCTTGCGGCGCGGGCCGTTCGGCCACAGCAGCCGCGGCTCGAGCTCGGCGTCCTGGATGAACTGGGCGAGCGCGTCCGTCGTCAGCTCCGAGCCTGCCGGCATCGTCGCCGCGACCATCGCCTCGAACACCGCCGGGACGACGACGAAGTCGAACGGCTGCGGGGTGACGTCGACGACGAGGTCGGCGCCGAGGTCGGCGAGGGTCTCCAGCCGGTCTTCCGAGACGGCACTGGTGATGACCGCCTTGCCCTTCAGGTCCGGCAGCCCGAACCGCATCAGCTCCGAGAACGACCCGATGATGACGTCGGCGTCCTTGGCCGCGTGATGGGCGAGTTTGTCGGTCACCCACCCGGCCGGGGCGTTCACTGCACTCTTGACGAACCCCGGCGTCCACCGCCACGCCGTCTCCGTCACCCCCGAGGCGGCTGCCGTCACCGGGTTGGTCTTGAACGAGCCGGGCAGGTCGAGGTCGTCCCGGGGCACCTCGAAGACGATGTTCTCGGTGAACTCCCGCAGCACCGCCACGGTCCGCTCCCTCGTCGTGCTCCCGACGACGACGACACGGGCGTTGGTGAAGTATCCCGGCATCTCCGCCTGGACCCGCCGGATCGCCCACTCCTGGAACACATCCGCGAGGACCGAGTCGTCCCGGACCGGCACCCGGGCGGTCGTGCCCTTGACCTTGCGGAAGTCCTCGATCTGCCCGGTGAAGTATCCCGCCGCCCGGGCCTCACGCACCCCGCTGACCGCGATCGCGTCGGCCGACAGCGACCACCGCCACACGTTGTCCTCGGCGGCTTGGGCATCCCCCGTGGTGCCGATCCGCACGAGCCGGAAGGAGTGCCCGGCGAGGGAGACCTCCTTGTCGTAGTCCCACTCACCCCCCTGGAAGGTCACATTGACGATGAGTTTGGGCCCCAGGCCCGAAGACTTAGGCGAGGACATGCATACCCCTTAGACGTGGTTCGGTCATGCCGAAGGTGAGGACGCGAGCCGCTCGAGGTGCCCCTCGATGAGCTCGACGAGATGGAGGGGATCCGGGATCATCCGGGCATCCGTGGCGACACCGACGTTGACGGTGCCGTCATAGCTGAACAGGCAGACCCCGAGCGGCTGGTCGCCGGAGGTCGGGACCCACCCGAGGATGGAGCGGACCGGCGAGCCGGCGAAGGTCAGGCCGATCCGCGGGCCGGGGACGTTGCTCAACTGGCCGATCGTCTTGTCGGCGAAGAAGTCGGTGACCCGCCGGGCGATCGCGGTCGGCGACTCGGCGAGGATCCGCTGGAACCCGAAGGCCGCGAGCGGCTCGACGGAGTGCTTCAACCGGGTGGTGCGTTCGTTGAGTTCGGCGATGAGGGCCTGCGGGTCGCGGATGCCGAGCGGCATGGAGAGCATGACGACGACGAACTTGTTGCCGAGTTTGGCCGGCAGCTTCCCGTCGACCGGCTGCATCGAGACCGGCATCAGCCACGACAGGTCGGTCACGTTCGTCCCGCCGCGCTCCTCGAGGTAGTCGGTCAGGGCGAGCGAGACCGCCGACATGAGGATGTCGTTGAGGGTGCAGTCGTATGCGGTCGCCGCCTGCTTCAGCCCGTCCAGCGGGAAGGACTCCACCCAGGCGACGGACTTCTCGACCCCGGCCCGGCCGCGCCACACCTTGGCGTCGCTGCCGTCGGAGAGCAGCATCCGGGTGACCTCCCGCCAGGAGTTCGTCACCTCGTTGTCGACATCGGCGATGCCGGTGATCGCGTCGACGAGTTTGACCGGGTTGCGGACCAGGTCGATCGCGTCCCCGATGTGGTTGGCCAGTCCGAGCGGATTCGTCGTCGTGACGAACCGGCGTCCCGCCGAGGCGACCTTCTTGCCGGCCGTGCCGACGTAGTCGAGGGTGTCGGTCACCGACGTCTCGAGGACACTGAGGACCCGTTCGAGCGGATGCTGGTGCTCCCCCTTGAGGTTGCGTCCGACCGCCTGCGGGATCGCACCCTCGACCGGGTCGCAGGCGCCGATGAGCATCTGCACCAACCGGATTCCGTCACCGAGCCCGTGGTGGTAGCGGCTGAGCACATACCCCTTACGGCTCTCGCCCGGCCCCATGATGACCTGCATCTCCCACAGCGGCCGGGACCAGTCGAACGGGACGGAGAACTGGGTCGAGACGTACTGCCGCAGCCCCTCCTCACTCGCGTCCTCGAGGATGACCTCCCGGACGTGGCGCTCGATGGCGAAGTCGACGTCGTCCTCCCAGTGCCACTCCCCCTTGATCTGGATCGGGATCTGCGACAGGCGCCGGTACTTGCGCACCATCCGGTCCATGATGACGCTCGAGAGGGTCTCCAGGTCGGGCACGTCGTCGAAGCCCATGAGGCCGTGGACGTGCATGAGGTTGTTCGGCCGGTCCATGAGCAGCCAGGTCAGATCCTCTGGCGCAATGGGCCTGGCCATACTCTTCTCCCTCAAGTGTCACGACGCTGGACAGAACTACTACATATTGTAGTGATGAGGGCAAATCCCCTCGCAGACCAACCTATAGGACTTCGGCCGTCCAGAGACCCAGTCCGGCAGCGCAGATCGAGCCGATGACCATCAGCAGGGTGTATGCGGTGGCTCGCCCCGTCCCGTCCTCGAACCAGACCTTGACCGCCTCGAGCGATGCGGTGCTGAATGTCGTGAAACCCCCGCAGAAACCGACCCCGACGATGCGGGCCAGATCCGGGTCGATGGCGTGCCTGGCTGCGAGTGCGGTCGTCAGGCCGAGGAGGAAGGATCCGGCGGTGTTGACGACGAGCGTGCCGGTCAGGAGTTGGGTCCCGTGTGGATGTCGCGGGACCACTCCGTCGACGACGAACCGGGCGACCGCGCCGAGACCACCCGCCAGCGCCACGGCCAGGGTGACGGTGAGGGTGCCGGTCAGGGTGGCGGCCATCGTGCCGGCCAGGGGGGTCACGGCCCGGGCTCCGGGACCGGAACGTTCCCGCGCGACCGGGCCCATCGGAACCCGAGCCCTGCGGCGGCGAGACCCATCGTGGCGGTGAGCACGGCATACAGGATGGCGAGCGGAAGTGGCAGGTGGACGGTCTCGACGGCGAAGGCACTGTAGGTCGTGAACCCGCCGAGGATCCCGGTGCCGAGGAACAGTCGCGGCGCCGGGCCCGGGCCGAGGCGGGCCGCGCGGCGGTCGAGGGTCTCGAGGAGGAGTCCGAGGAGGAACGCGCCGGCGAGGTTGATGCCGAACGTCGCCCACGGCCACGTCCCCGGGGCCGCCGGTGCCGCTGCCTCGATCGCGGCCCGGGCCGCCGTGCCGAGGGCGCCGCCGACGAAGACGAGGGCGAGCAGGCGGGGCTGCCGGTGCGGGCTCATGGGCGCCATTGTGTCGCGCATGCCCGCTCCGGCGTCGGCGAGGTGCCGACCCGGCCGCTCGCCCTCGACCTGCGCCTAGATCTCCTCGAAGCGACCCATGAAGAAGCGCAGCATCTCCGGCTCGTAAGTGAACCGCAGACCACGGATCGACTCCGCCTGCTCCATGACGGCGATGACGCTCTCGGCGGTGACGTCCATGTGCGCCTGGGTGTAGACCCGACGCGGAATGGTCAACCGGACCAGCTCCAGTCGGGGCAGCCGGTTCTCGCCGGTGACCGGGTCCCGGCCCGCCGAGACCGCGCCGCGCTCCATCGCCCGGACCCCCGAGTCGACATAGAGTGCCGCGGCGAGCGCCTGCGCGGGGAAGTGGTCCTGCGTCAGGTGCGGCAGGATCCGGCGGGCATCGAGGAACACCGCGTGCCCACCGATCGGCTGGACGATCGGCACCCCGGCGTCCTCGAGGAGGTGACCGAGGTACTCGACCTGCCCGACCCGGGCGGCGATGTGGTCGTCGTCGACGCTCTCCCGGATGCCGACGGCGAGGGCGGCCATGTCCCGACCGGCGAGTCCGCCGTAGGTGTGCAGCCCCTCGAAGACGACGACGAAGCCGCAGGCCTTGTCATAGAGCCGGTCGTTGTTGGTCGCGAGGAACCCGCCGATGTTGACCAGGGCGTCCTTCTTGGCCGACATCGTCGCGGTGTCGGTCAGGTCGCAGATGTCCCGGACGATCTCGGCGACCGAGCGGTGCTGCTGACCCTCCTCACGCTGCTTGATGAACCAGGCGTTCTCGGCGACCCGCGTCATGTCGTGGACGAGCATGATGTCGTGCTCGGTGCACCAGTCACGGACTTCGCGCAGGTTCTGCAGGGAGATGGGCTGGCCGCCGGCCATGTTGACCGCGGTCGCGATGCAGACATACGGGATCTTCTCCGCCCCGACCTCGCGGCGCAGTGCCTCGAGTTTGGCCAGGTCGACGTTGCCCTTGAACGGGTGGGTGTTCTGCGGGTCGTGGGCCTCGTCGATGATGACGTCGACGAAGGTGCCGCCGGCGAGCTCCTGGTGCAGCCGGGTCGTCGTGAAGTACATGTTCCCGGGCACGTAGTCGCCGGGTTTGATGAGGCTGCGACTGAGCAGGTGTTCGGCGCCGCGCCCCTGGTGGGTCGGTACGACGTGGCGGTAGCCGTAGACCTCCCGGATCGTCGCCTCCATCTCGTAGAAGTTCCGGCTCCCCGCGTAGGCCTCGTCGCCGAGCATCATCGCGGCCCACTGGTGGTCCGACATCGCCGAGACGCCGGAGTCGGTGAGCAGGTCGATGTAGACGTCCTGTGAGGGCAGGAGGAAGGTGTTGAAACCGGCGGCGGCAATGGCGGCGCGGCGCTCGTCCTCGGTCGTGGTCTTGAGCAGTTCGACGGACTTGATCTTGAACGGCTCGGCCCAGCTCTTCTTGCGGGCGGCGGACGGCTGCGGCTGTGCTGGCGTGGTGGTCATGGCTCACTCCTTCGATGCGTCGGATTCGGCGATCGAGGGGGCGGACCACGGGAGGACCACAGCGCGATCGCCGTGGCATTTCATCCCTTAACGAACGGGGGACGGGGGCCGCCTGGTCGTCGTGACCGCGTCCCCCGGCCGCCAAGTGGCCAGGTGCTCTCAAGGCTACACCCGTGGTGGTCGGCGTCCCACCCGCGCCCGACCGGACCCGGGCGCTCTACGGTGTGGACCATGGCTCGCACCGCAATCACCACCGCCGTCGGCGCCGCGGTCGGTCCCTACTCGATGGGGATCGACACCGGCGCGCTCATCTTCCTCTCCGGGCAGACTCCCCTCGACCCGGCGACCGGGACACTCGTCGACGGCGACATCGCCGCGCAGACGAGGCGCTGCCTGGACAACCTCGCCGCCGTCCTCGACGCGACCGGCCTGACCCTCGACGACGTCGTCAAGTGCAACGTCTTCCTGACCGACATGGCGGACTTCGCCGCGATGAACGCCGCCTATGCCGACTACTTCACCGAGCCGTTCCCCGCGCGCACGACCATCGCCGTCGCGGGGCTGCCGCTCGGCGCCCAGGTCGAGATCGAGCTCGTCGCCCAGCGCCCGACCTAGCGACCCACTCCCGCCACAAGTTCGCGATTGCGAAGTTGTGGCGGGATGCGTGGCTGTCCCGACGGCACCCGCCGGGCAGGAGCAGGTCAGTTACGACGCGGCCGGCGCCCAGCTCGGGTCACGGCCGATGTAGGCGATCAGCCGATCCTGCGGGGAGGCATCGTCGGCGACCGGTTGGGGACTGCCGAACTGGCCAGACTCGTGCAGCGCCGGACCCATCGCGGACAGTCCCGCGTGGGCGGCCGTGGCATAGTCGGCGTCCAACTCGATCCGCTGCCCGCTGGCCTTGGCGAGGTCCCAGGCGTGCGCATACAGGTCGAAGTTGTAGAACTGGTCGATGACCTGCCGCAGTGGCATGACGCCCATCATGTTCGTGTCGATCTCGCGGTCGCCGTCCGGGCCGTCGAGGAGGTGCTGGACCGCCGCCGTCTGGGCGCGCAGATGGTCGAGCGGGGAGTCGGTGGGCGGGACGTCGAGGGTCGCGCCCATGCTCTGGAGCATGCCGGGGAGCCAGGCCATGTGCTCGACGATGTCGGCCGCCCGCCATTCCTTGACCGGGGTGGGCGCCTCCCAGTCGGCGACGCCATCGGCCAGTGTCAGGAACTGGTCGGCGAGGATGCGGTGGCGTTCGGCGGCGGTGGCCTCGGTGAGCTGGGACATGGCGGAGCCTTTCGAATGGAAGCCAGGTGGCAATCCACGCTAACGCGGTGCACGAGATGCTCGTCGCCCACCCAGGCGCGGGCCGGCTCGGCTCGGATCAGGTCGGCAGGACCTCGGCGAGGAAGGCCTCGGTCTGCTCCCAGGCCCGGGCGCTGGCCGCCGCGTGGTGGAACATCGGGTGCGGGTTGTCGAAGGCGTGATCGGCGCCCTCGTGCAGCTCGAAGCGCACCTGCTCGCGCGCGCCACTGGCGGTGACCGCCTCGCGGATCCGCTCCACCTGCTCCATCGGGATGTAGCTGTCCGAGGTGCCGAAGTGGTGCAGGCTCGGGCAGTCGACGTGCTCGGCGAGGCCGAGCAGGTTCGGCAGCGCCGAGCCGTAGTAGGACACGAGCGCCGCGACCGGCCGCCCCGCCTGCGCGGCCGCGGCGGCGACGTTGAACGCCAGACCGCCCCCGAAGCAGAACCCGACCAGGCCGACCCGGTCCGCGTCGACACCGTCGACGCCGGCCAACGCATCCCGGGCGGCGAGCCCGTCGCGCACCGCCAGCTCCCAGTCCAACTCACCGACCAGACCCATCGACCGCTCCAGGAAGTCGTCCTCGTGCGCCTCGATGACCGGCGCCTCCTGGCCCGGCTCGACGAGGCGGGCATAGACGGCCGGGGCGAGCACCGCATACCCCAACTCAGCAAGGTCGGCGCAGCGGGACCGGACGAACTCGGTCACGCCGAAGATCTCCTGGAAGACCACCAAGCCGGGCACCCGCGCACCGTCCGCGCGGCCGTCCGGGAACCAGAGGAGTCCCGGGACAGGGCCGGAGTCGGTCGGGATCTGGTGCTCGATCGGTGTGCTCATCCCGCCATCGTGGCATGCCGTACTGCTTGCGGGTGGGGATGTCGCGCACGCCCGTTTAGGGTGGTTCGAGGAAGGGGGTTCGACGGTGTTCCGGAGTTGGCGTCGGCGCCGGCGCTTGGCCAAGGTCAAACCCGGGACGGGCGTGTCCTGCCGCGGTTCCGGTGGTGGCATGCGTTCTATTCGTCGGTCTTCATCCTCGATCCGTCCGGCGACCGCACCGTACCCTTCGCGGTGCGGGTGGACTACACCGACCTGTCCGAGACGGTCGAGCTCTATCGCGACGGTGCACAGGCGCAAGTCTCGACCGCCCCGGCGGCCTTCGCCGTCCCCGGTGGCACGATCGAGGTAGCGATGACGACGTTCGGGCTCAAGCGGGCCCATGTCGTCGCCGACGACGGGACCGAACGGATGCTGCGGCCGGTCCCCGGATCGGCTGAGTATGCGCGGGCCCGGTTCGGTCGACGCTATCCGCGACTGAGCCGGATGGTCGGGTGGGCGGCGATCGTCATCCTGGTCGTCGGACTCGCCGTCGCCGTGCCGGCCGCACTGGAACAGGTGACCCGTATCGAGTGGGTGGCCGACCGGGTGGGTACCTGGACGCTGCCGACCGGGGTGACCGAGGCATTGACGATCGCCGGGGTGGTCGCCGCTGTGGAGCGGGTCCTCACACTGCGCAACCACTGGCTGCTCGATGCCGACACCTGGTGGTTGTGAGACGCTGCGCTGATCCGATCGGGGGCACTCCCCCTGGCGGCCGCGAATCTGGTGCGGAGGATGAGTGTTGCCCCCGCGACCCCGATCCTCCGCACGAGCGGCGCTGCGCGGGTCGGTCAGGCGCCGGTGCCGTCGATCTCCTCACCGTCAGTGTCGTGGTGCGGGGCCCGAGAGATGCGGATGCTCGCGATGGTGTGCCGGCCGACGGCGATGACCTCCAGCTGCCAGCCGTCGACCTCGACGACATCGCCCGGGCGCTCCGGGATGCGGCCCAGATCGTTGAGGACGATCCCGGCCACGGTCGTGTAGTCGCCGGGCTCGTAATGCAGGTCGATGTCGAGGTCGGACAGGTCGTGCAGCGGATAGGTGCCCGGGAGGATGTATGACCCGTCCGGCTCCGGCACCAGTCCGGCGCTGTCCTTGTCGGTCTCGTCATAGATCTCCCCGACCATCTCCTCGAGGAGATCCTCCATCGTCACGATGCCGTCGACATCACCGTGCTCGTCGACGACCAGGGCGAGTTGTTGCCGGCTGGCCTTGAAGGCGCGCAACGTGGCCGAGACCGGGGCCGCGCCGGGGAAGACGAGCGGCTGGGCGACGACCTCGGCGACCTGGGCGGCACCGCCGTCGACGAGGGAGGACCAGTGCACGACCCCGATGACATCGTCGAGGTTGCCCTCCAGGGCGACCGGTGCTCGGGAGTGCCCCGCTGCGGCGAGTGCGCTGCGGGCCTCGTCGAGGGTCAGGTCATGCGTGAGGGTGAAGACATGGCCGCGCGGCACGAGGACCTCGCGCAGGGTGCGCCGGTGGATCTCCAGCGCGCCGCTGATGATCTCGCGCTGCTCGGGATTGAGTTCCCGGTGCGAGGTGACGATCTCGCGCAGTTCCTCGGGGCTGGGCTCCCTGCTGGCCGCCTCGGGTCTGCCTCCGAAGAGGCGTACGACGATGTTCGTCGCGCGGCCGAGCAGCCAGACGGCCGGCCGCGCGATCGTGGACAGGCTGGTCAACGGACCGGCCGCGATCTTCGCCCACGGGAGGGCGTTCTGCATCGCCAGCCGCTTCGGCGCCAACTCGCCGAGGACCAGGGTGAGGAAGACCAGGACGAGAGTGATCCCGCCGACGGTCACCGCGTGGGCGGCGCTGCCGAGTGCCGGCTCGAGGAGGGGGACGATCGGGTCCGCGAGCGAGACCGCGGCCGTCGCGGAGGCGAGGAATCCGGCGAGAGTGATCCCGATCTGGATCGTCGCGAGGAACCGGTTCGGGTCGCGGGCCAACCGGACGAGCCGCAGGGCCCGGGGCGTCCCCTCACGCTCCAGTTGTTTGAGTTGCCCCTCCCGCAGCGAGATGAGCGCCATCTCGGTGCCCGCGAATGCGGCGTTGACGAGGACGAGGGCGAAGACGAGGCCGAGGTTCAGCCAATAACCAGACATCCGATCGGAACACGGCTCCTTTGCGTCAGGGCACCAATGCTACTGAACCGGCGCGACCCACCCCCGTCGACAGATGGTTCTGGCACCGCTTTCGCGCCAGAACCGGGCCCACAACCATCCGTCAACGGATGCGGCTGCGGTCGAGGGATGGTTCGGCACCCGGTCCGGCAGCCGGGCCAACAGACTCAGCCCACGTCCCGCCGCCGGAACCCGGCGAACGCAACGACCGTGAGCACGGTGGCAATGCCGAGCAGCCAGATCATCCCCGACCAGTCCGGGGCGGCGCTGGTCACGGCCGGCACGTGCCGCAGCGGACTGATGTCGAGTGCCCAGTCCGGCAGTTTGAAGGTCGGGCCGAGGACGGTCAGCCCGAAGGTCGCGACGACCCCGCCCCACCCGATCAGTCGTCGACTCGGCTTGGCCCCGACCGCGGCGAGCGCGAGCGCGACGAGCACCCAGACCGCCGGGATGGTCGCCACGGACTGGGCGATGATGTCACCGGCCGCGATGGCCGGCTCCTTGCGGTGGGCGACGATTCCGAGGGCGGTGCCGGCGAGCATCATCCCCCCGGCCGGGGCGAGGAACGCGACGACGGCGTTGGAGGCCAGATATGTGGCCCGCCGCAGGGATCCGGCCAGGAGCGGCTCGACCCGGTAGTCGACCTCCTCGGCATGGATCCGCATGACGATCTGCACCCCGGCGACCGCAGCGATGATCGCGACGAGTTCGAGAAGCATGATGAGGAATGCGAACCCGAGGCTGGAGGGGTCGACCTTGCCACCGGCGAACATCTCGACGATGAGCGGGTTGCCGGCGATGAGCTCACCGATCGCGGTGATGAGCGTGCCGAACAGCACCCCGAGGGCGACGAACGCGATACCCCACGACATCAGCGCGCCGCGATGCAGCTGCACCGCCAGCCCCCAGACACTGCCCGCGAGCCCGGCCCGCTCCGGCCCGTGCCGCCCGGCGATGAGTCCGCGCCCGAAGTCGCGCCGGTTCTCCAACCCGAAGGCGATGAGGACGAGGACGACGGCGAACGCCAACGCGAGCAGCAGCGGCCAGGGATTGTTCTCGGTCGCCGGAGCGGTATGCGCGAGCCACCCGAGCGGGGTCAGCCAACTCACCCAGGGGTCGAGTCCGGCGGAGTCGATGTAGCCGCGCACCACATACAGCACCCCGAGGATGGCCACGGCCAGGCTCGCGGCGGCCCGGGAGTCGGCACCGAGTTGGGCGGCGACCGCCGCGACCCCGGCGAACATCAGCCCGGAGGCGACATAACTGGCGGACAGGATCAGGGTCGGCAGGACTCCGCCACCGACGAGGACGGTCAGGGTGAAGGAGACGACGCCGAGGGCGAGGGAGGCGAGCGCGGCCATGATGACGGCGACGGCCAGCCGGGCCGAGCGGGCCATGACACCGGAGGCGAAGAGTTCGGCCTGGCCGGAGTCCTCGTGGGCGCGGCTGTTGCGCACGACGATGAGGATCGCCATCAGGGCAGCGAAGAAGGCGCCGAGCTGCCCGGCGCGCCACGCGTTGAATCCGTCGTCGGTCATCAGGTCCCGGGCCGGGCCGAAGATCAGGGACAGGGCCGGGTTGGCGCCGAGGGTCGCGGACAGGCCGATCCGGTCGGCCGGGTCGGGGAAGAGCCACAGGTAGATCAGGATCGAGGACACCGACAGCACACTCGTCAGGACCACCCAGGGTGCGATGTTGCGGGCGTCCTGGCGGATCGTGGCCCGCAGCAGCGGCCGGACCCCGGTCAGTGGGCCGGCGTCCTGGCGATGGCTGGGGGCCTGGTGCCTCGAGGCGGTCCGGTTCATACCCGCTCGCCGGTGTACTCGCGCAGGAAGAGCTCCTCGAGGGAGGGCGGGGAGACGACCAGCCCGGACATCTCGCAGCCGATCAGTTCGGCCATGGCCTCGTTGATGCGGTCCGGTTCGACGGTCGCGGTCAGTCGGCGGTGCGGATCGATCGTCACGTCCCGGAGCCACCGCATACCCCCTGGATCGGCCGGTGGGCGGGCGAGGGTGGCGCGGATGGTGACCCGGGTGCGGCCGCGCAGGTCGTCGAGGGTGCCGGTCGAGACGATGCGGCCCTCGCGGATGATGCTGACCCGGTCGGCGAGCGCCTCGACCTGGCTCATGACATGGCTGGACAGCAGGACGGTGCGGCCCTTGGCCTTCTCGGCGAGGACCTCGTCCTGGAAGATCGCCTCCATGAGGGGGTCCAGGCCGGAGGTCGGCTCGTCGAGGATGAGGAGTTCGACGTCGGCGGCGAGGGCGGCGACGATGGCGACCTTCTGCCGGTTGCCCTTGGAGTACTGCCGACCCCGCTTGGTCGGGTCGAGGTCGAAGCGGTCGATGAGTTCGGCCCGCCGGGCCGGGTCCAGACCGCCGCGCAGGTTGCCGAGGAGGTCGATCGCCTCGCCACCGGACAGGCCCGGCCAGAGGGAGACCTCGCCGGGGACGTATGCGACGCGCCGGTGCAGTTCGACGACGTCCCGCCAGGGGTCCCCGCCGAGGAGTTCGGCGTGGCCCTCGCTCGCACGCAACAGCCCGAGGAGGATGCGCACGGTGGTGGACTTGCCGGCGCCGTTCGGGCCGAGGAATCCGTGCACCTCGCCGCGGGTCACCTCGAGGTCGAGGTGGTCGAGGGCGACGGTCCGGCCGAACCGTTTGACCAGACCCTCGGTGCGGATGGCGATCTGGGAGGTCGTCATGGTCCGAAACTACTCCTGACGTGCCACAGCGCATCGGTCCGCCGCCACAACTTCGCA
>DUPF01000144.1 GCA_012838445.1 Intrasporangiaceae bacterium
CCGCCGCCATAACTTCGCGATCGCGAAGTTATGGCGGCGGTTGGGTCGTGCGGTGGATGTGACCGTGGGGTCAGGCGGCGGCGTCGGTGCGGGCCGCCGCGAAGCCCTGCTCGAGGTCGGCGAGGATGTCCTCGATCGACTCGATGCCGACGGCCAGACGCACCAGGCCGGGGGTGACACCGGCGGCGAGCCGATCCGCGTCCCCACCCTGGGAGTGCGTCGTCGACGCCGGGTGGATGACGAGGGAGCGCACATCACCGATGTTCGCGACGTGGCTGTGCAGGGTCAGCCCCTCGACGAAGCGACGACCGGCCTCCAGACCACCGCGGATCTCGAAGGAGATGACCGCGCCGGCACCCTTGGGGGCGTACTTCTGGGCGGTCTCGTACGAGGCACTCTCCGGCAGCGAGGCCCAGATGACCTGCTCGACCTGGTCGTGGCCGGAGAGGAACTCGACGACCTTGCGGGTGTTCTCGATGTGCCGCTCCATCCGCAGGCTGAGCGTCTCGACACCCTGGGCGATGAGGAATGCGTTGAACGGGCTGACCGCCGCACCGATGTCGCGCAGCAACTGGACCCGGGCCTTGAGGATGAAGGACAGGTTCGCCCCGAACGGGCTGCCGACCCCGAGATCCGGCCCGTAGCGCAGGCCGTGGTAGCTCTCGTCCGGGGTGTTGTAGTTCGGGAACCGCTCCGGGTCCTGGGTGTAGTCGAAACTGCCCGCGTCGATGACGACCCCGGCGATCGACGTGCCGTGCCCACCGAGGTACTTCGTCGCCGAGTGGACGACGACGTCGGCGCCGTGCTCGATCGGACGGATCAGGTAGGGCGTGGCGATGGTGTTGTCGACGACGAGCGGCACCCCGGCGCCGTGCGCGACCCCGGCCACCCCCTCGATGTCGAGGACCTCGGCCTTCGGGTTGGCGATCGACTCACCGAAGAACACCTTGGTGTTGTCGCGCACCGCGTCCTGCCAGGCCTGCAGGTTGTTCGGCTCCTCGATGAAGGTCACCGTGATGCCGAGTTTGGCGAAGGTGTACTTCAGCAGGTTGAACGTCCCGCCGTAGAGCGCCGCGGAGGCGACGATGTGGTCGCCGGACTCGGCGATGTTGAGCAGCGCGAACGTCGTCGCCGCCTGCCCGGAGGCGAGCAGCAGCGCACCGACACCGCCCTCGAGGGCCGCGATCCGCTGCTCGACCGCGTCCTGGGTCGGGTTCATGATGCGGGTGTAGATGTTGCCGAACTCCTTGAGCGCGAACAGGTTTGCCGCATGCTCGGTGTCGTTGAAGACATAGGAGGTGGTCTGGTAGATCGGCAGGGCCCGCGAGCCGGTCGCGGCATCCGGGCTCTGCCCGGCATGCACCTGCTTGGTCTCGAATCCCCAGTTCTCGGACATGGTGATACTTCCTTCCGTGGTGGCGCGACGTCGTCGCGTGCGGGAGGATCCCGCGCTTGCGAGCGGTATGCGCTCGCCCGGTCCTCACCCGGGGCACCCCACCGCGGTTGGAGGGTTGCCGGCCAGCAAGCCGGGGCCTGAATTGCTGGCACTCGTGACCGCTGGCCACGATACCCACAGTGCGCGCCGATGCCCACGACACCGCCCGGACCGTCCCACCACGTGGACGCCGCCCGGCGGATCTGTGCGGGCGAGGCTACTGGCCAGTCACGTTTGGATAACGGCGCACTCGAAGTGGCCCCATTCCGAGCCCCGGCTCGATAGGTTCGATGCTCCCGGCCACTGACGCTGCCCAAAACCGGGCGAGGAGACCAATGACGCTCGCCGTCCACAATCTCGAGGTCGTCTACGAAGACGTCATCCTCGCGCTGCGGGGTGCCTCCTTGAGCGTGCCCCGCGACACGATCGTGGCCGTCCTCGGCGCCAACGGCGCCGGCAAGACGACCCTGCTCCGGGCGATGACCGGCCTGCTCGACGTCCACCGCGGCAAGATCACCCGCGGCCATGTCAGCCTCGACGGCGCCACCCTCGACACCCGCAAGGCGGCCGGGGTGGTCAAGTCGGGGGTGAGTCAGGTCATGGAGGGTCGGCGGGTCTTCACCGAGTTCACCGTCGAGGAGAACCTGCGGGTCGGCGCGCACACCACCTCCGCCCGAGACCTGACGGAGAAGTACGACCGCATCTACGGGATGTTCCCGATCCTGGCCGAGCGCAAGAACGCCATCGCCGGCTACCTCTCCGGCGGTGAGCAGCAGATGCTCGCGATCGGGCGGGCGATGATGGCCGAGCCGAACTACCTCCTCCTCGACGAGCCGAGTCTGGGTCTGGCACCGAAGATCGTCGAGCAGATCCGCGACCTCATCGTCAGCATCAACGCCGGCGGCACCGGCATCCTCCTCATCGAGCAGAACGCCGCGATGGCGCTCTCGATCGCCGACCACGGCTATGTCATGGAGAACGGCCTGACCGTCATGGACGCGCCGGCCGAGACGCTGCGCAGCGACTCGGACATCCAGGAGTTCTACCTCGGCGGCACCGGTGAGGAGCGGGCCTCGCTGCGCGACGTCAAGCACTACAAGCGGCGGAAGCGGTGGCTGTCATGAGCACCCCGACGACAACTCCGGCTCCCCTTCTCGAGGCGAGCGACCTCACCTTGCGCTTCGGCGGCAACGTCGCCCTCGGCGGGGTCTCCTTCGATGTCCGCGAGCGGGAACTGTTCGCGATCATCGGCCCGAACGGTGCCGGGAAGACCTCGACGTTCAACTGCATCAGCGGGGTCTACCGGCCACAGGAGGGCTCGATCCGGCTCCGGGGGGAGGACATCACCGGCGCCCGCCCCGACGCGATCGCGGCCATGGGGGTGGCCCGGACCTTCCAGAACATCGAGTTGTTCAACAACCTCACCGTCCTGGAGAACCTCCTCCTCGGCCGCCACCTCGAGATCGGCGGCAGTTGGGTCGAGGCGATGCTGTGGCTGCCGCGAGCCCGCAAGGCCGAGTTGCAGGCCCGCCGGGACGTCGAGAACATCATCGAGTTCCTCGACCTGACCGCGGTGCGGTCCATGCCGGTCGGGATCCTGCCCTACGGCATCAAGAAGCGGATCGAACTCGGCCGCGCCCTGGCGATGGACCCGGCTCTCCTCCTCCTCGACGAGCCGGTCGCAGGGATGAACTCCGAGGAGACCGAGGACATGGCCCGCTTCATCCTCGACATCCGCGACCAGCTCAAGATCGCGATGATCATGGTCGAGCATGACATGCGCCTGGTCATGGATCTGGCCGACCGGGTCATGGTCATCGACTTCGGTCAGCGGATCGCGCTCGGCACCCCCGGCGAGGTGCAGCAGGACCCGGCCGTCATCGCCGCCTACCTCGGTGGTGCCACCGAGGATGTCATCGAGGAGTTCGAGCACGAGCACCCCGGGATGGTGACCCCATGACCCTGGCCGCGACATCAGCACCGGCGAGCACCCCCATCCCGTCGGCGGTCGGGGACGGCGCCCGCACGTGGCACCCGTCCGAACTGCTCCGCCAGAACGCCGCGACCAGCCCGGACCGGGTCGCGCTGCGGGAGAAGCGGCACGGCATCTGGCGGGACATCACGTGGAGCGACTACCTCGCCAACACCGAGATGGTCGCGTATGCGTTGGCCGCCCTCGGTGTCGGTCCGAGCGACCGGGTGGCGATCCAGTCCGAGAACCGCCCCGAGTGGTTGTATGCGGACCTCGCCTGCAACATGCTCCGCGCCGTCATCGTCGGTTTCTACCCGACGAACCCGGTCGCCGAGATCCGTTACCTGCTGACCGACAGCGGGGCCCGCGTCCTCATCGCCGAGGACCAGGAGCAGGTCGACAAGGCCATCGAGGTCATCGACGACGTCGACACCCTCGAGTGGGTCATCTACCTCGACAGTCGCGGCCTGGCCGACTACGACGATCCGCGCCTGCTGTCCCTCGACGAGGCGATCGCCAAGGGTGCCCAGTTGCGGGCCGAGGACCCGGACCTGCTGTCCCGGATCGAGGCGGACAAGGCGTCCGACGACCTCGTCACGCTCATCTACACGTCCGGGACGACCGGCCCGCCCAAGGGCGCGATGCTCACCGCCGACAACATCGCCTTCGGCACCGACGTCTTCGCCGAGGACGACGGAATGTTCGGTGACCAGGGACTGACCGAGGGCGACGTCCTCGTCTCCTACCTGCCGCTCTCGCACGTCGTCGAGCGGGGGGTGACGACGTGGGGCGGGCTGCGCAACCGGACGGTGGTCCACTTCGCCGAGTCCATCGACACCGTCGTCGCCGACCTGGCCGAGGTCCAGCCGACGGTGCTCTTCGCCGTCCCACGGATCTGGGAGAAGATCCAGGCCAGTGTCGCGATCAAGATGGCCAACGCCTCGTGGTTCAAACGGGTCGTGTTCGAGACGGGCCGCCGACTCGGGGTGCGCGCAGCCCGCATCCGGATCGCGACCGGGGGCACGCATACCACCCTCTCCCGCATCCTGACCGCGGTGGCGTGGCTGCTCGCGGGCCGCAAACTGCGCCGCCACCTCGGTCTGGCGAAGGTGCGGATGGCGCTCTCCGGTGCCGCCCCGATCTCGACCGAGGTGCTCGAGTTCTTCCTCGCGCTCGGGGTGCTCGTCCACGAGGCGTACGGCATGACCGAGAACACCGCCGTCGCGACCGCGAACCGGCCCGGGCGGGTCAAACTCGGGACCGTCGGCGAGGTCCAGCCGGGGATCGAGTTGCGTCTCGACGACGGGACCGGGGAGATCCTCACCCGGCACCGGGGCAACTTCCTCGGCTACTGGAACCGGCCCGACGCGACCGCCGAGACGCTCACCGCCGACGGCTGGCTGCACACCGGGGACGTCGGCGAGTGGGTCGACGGCACGCACCTGAAGATCGTCGATCGGATCAAGGACATCATCATCACCGCCGGCGGCAAGAACATCTCCCCGAGCGAGATCGAGAACGCCATCAAGGCCTCCCCCTACGTGCGTGAGGCGGTCGTCATCGGCGACCAGCGGCCCTACCTGACCGGCGTCATCGGGATCGAGTTCGACACGGTCGCCGACTGGGCGGCCCGGCGCCGGATCGAGTACACCACCTATCGGGATCTGTCGACCAAGCCGGAGGTCATCGACCTCATCGCCGACGTGGTCCGCGACGTCAACACCCGGTTCGCCCGGGTGGAGTCGGTGCGCAAGATCCGGATGCTGCACAAGGAGCTCGACCACGAGGACGGCGAGCTCACCGCGACCCAGAAGATCAAGCGGGCCGCGTTCGCCGAGACCGTCCCGCACCTCATCGACGACATGTACGCCGGCACCAACGAGTTCCCCGGCGCCGACCTGGGGAGGAGCGGATGAGCACCCTCATCACCTCGATCATCACCGGCCTGGGCAGTGGGGCGGTGTATGCGCTGCTCGCCGTCAGCTTCGTCATCATCTTCCGCGCGACCGGCGTGCTCAACTTCGCCCAGCCGGGGTTGCTCATCCTCGGGGTCTTCTTCTGCTCCTACTTCGCCGTCAACAGCGGTCTGCCGTTCTGGGCTGCGGTCGTCCTGGCGATGGTCGTCGTCGCGCTCATCGCGATGGTCGTCGAACGGATCGCGATCCGACCCCAGGTCGGTCAGCCGGTGTTCGCGGCCGCGCTCGTCACCGTCGGTGTCCTGACGATCCTCCTCATCGCCGCGTTCCGGCTCTTCGACTCGGCGGCGCGCACGATCAACGACCCGTGGCAACTGCACCAGTTCTGCCTCGTCAGCGGGGAGACCGGGTGCGCGATCCCGGTGTACCACAACACGATTGCCCGGTTCGTTATCTCCATGGCGGTGCTCGCGCTGCTCGGCTGGTGGCTGACCCGCTCCCGGGTCGGGTTGGCGATGCGGGCCACCTCGTTGGACCAGGAGACGGCGTTGGCGCAGGGCATCGACGTCGGCCGGATGTTCTCGCTGTCGTGGGCGATCGGCGGTGCGCTGGCGGCCCTGGCCGGGATCCTGCTGGCCGCCAACGGCTCGGTCGCTCAGGCGACCGACGGGTTGTTCGCCCTCGTCGCGCTGCCGGCGCTCATCCTCGGCGGCATCGACTCCCTCAAGGGTGCGGTCGTCGGTGGGTTGCTCATCGGGTTGATCTCGGCGATCACGAGCACCTACCAGCCGATCCACGCACCCTGGCTCGGCCCGAACTTCGAGAACGTCGCCCCCTATCTGGTGATGATCCTCGTCCTGCTCATCCGGCCCTACGGGCTCTACGGCACCAAGGAGGTGCAGCGGGTATGACGACGACCGCACCCGAGGCGACCACGCCCGCACCGGAGCCTGCCGTCGCCCCGGCGGCGACCGGCCTGGAACGACTCACCGGGTTCTCCCGTTCGCTGCGTTCCTCCGAGGGCGGCGGTTCGGTCCCGGCCCGCGTGCGCCGCGGACGGCCGGCCCTGGTGACCCGCTACTCCGCCGACCAGGGCCTGCTCAACACCCCGGCCAAACGCTGGTGGACCGTGGCCGCCCTCGTCCTCGCCCTGGTCGCGCCGTTCTATCTCACCCGCGACCTGACCCTGCTCGTCTCCTCGGCGATGGTCATGGCGATCGCCGGGATCGGGCTGAACCTCCTCACCGGCTACGCCGGGCAGATCTCCCTCGGCCACCCGTTCTTCATGGCCCTGGGCGCCTACACCGCAGCGGTCGTCAGCGGCCGCAGCGGTGGCGCCGTGTGGGGTCTGGAACTCGACCTGGCCATCGCCCTGCCGCTGGCGGCCCTCGTGCCCGCGGTCGTCGGATTCATCGTCGCTCCCCTGGCGATGCGGGTCCGCGGTCTCTACCTCGCGGTGCTCACCCTCGGTCTGCTCATGCTCGGGGAGCAGCTCTTCAAGCAGTGGGCCAGCCTGACCGGCGGCTCCGGTGTCGGTCGCCGCGGGGCCGAGCCGGTCCTGTTCGGCAACGACCTGTCCATCCGGTATGCAGTGGGCCCGGTCATCGTCGACAAGAACATCACCCTCTATCTCATCTGCCTCGCTGCACTGATCATCCTCGGGGTGATGGCCCGCAACCTGGCCCGCTCCCGCACCGGCCGCTCCTTCGCCGCTGTCCGGGACCGGGACATCGCCGCCGAGATCATGGGCGTGAACCTGCTGCGCACCAAGACCCTCGCCTTCACGATCAGTTCCGCCTACGCCGGTCTGGCGGGGGCCCTCGGCTCACTCCTGATCAGCCGGATGGTCCCGGAGCAGTGGAACATCTTCATGTCCATCCAACTGCTCGCCGTCATCGTCATCGGCGGGGTGGCCACGGTGACCGGCTCGATCATCGGCGCCGCCTTCGTCGTCCTCCTCCCCCGCGTCCTCGAGGAGCTCGCGCCCTACCTGCCGTTCATCAGCGGCAGCGGCCAGGGCGGGTTCATCTCGATCTTCCAGCTCGAGTCGATCCTCTTCGGCGCCCTCATCGTCTTCTTCCTCACCGTCGAACCACGGGGCCTGTTCGGCCTGTGGCATCGGGTCCGCCTCTACTTCAAGACCTGGCCGTTCAGCTATTAGGCGCCCACCGCATACCTCCCCCTAACCACCCGCCTCAGAGATCAAAGGAGCTCACCATGAGGAAACCCCATCCCATCAGCAAGGCCTTCGCACTCGCCGCGGCCGGCGCTCTCGTCCTGGCCGGGTGTTCGGCCGTGGATGACACGCCGAGCGGTGGGGATACCTCCCCCGGTGCCACCGACGCAGCCACGGACGGCGGCACCGACGCGGCCCCGACCGAGATCAAGATCGGTGACGGGGTGACCGAGGAGGCCTGTCCCAACGCGGTCAACCCGGACAACGGCTGCATCTACCTCGGCATCCTCTCCGACCTGACCGAGGGTCCGTTCGCGGCGCTCGCGGTCCCGATCGTCGACGGGCAGCGGGCCTACTGGAAGACGATCAACGAGGCCGGCGGCATCGCGGGCTACGACATCGACATCGACACCTACACCCGTGACACGAAGTACCAGGCCGCCGAGCACGCCCAGGCCTACCAGCAGATCGAGCCGAACATCCTCGCCCTGGCGCAGACCCTCGGCACGGTCAACACCGAGGCGATCCTCGACGACATGGACGCCGCCGACATCGTCGGTGTGCCGGCGTCGTGGTGGTCCGGCTATGCGTTCACCGAGAACGACTACGGCCTGATCCTCGAGAACGGCTACTCGTACTGCACCGAGGCGATCGTCGCGCTCGACTGGTTCACCGAGAACCACGCCAAGCCGACGAAGGTTGCCGCGGTCGGCTACCCGGGTGACTACGGCGGCGACTCCGCCGCCGGTGTCCAGAAGTGGGCCGACGTCAACGAGGGCACCGAGGTGACCGTCGTGCCGACCGGCCCGAACCAGGTGACCGGCAACCAGGACGCCGTCGTCTCCGCGGTCGCCGCCGCGAGCCCGGACGTCGTCGTCCTCGCGGTCGGCCCGGCCGAGACGGCCGAGATCGTCGGCAAGCTCGCCGCCGGCGGCTTCCAGGGACGGTTCCTCGGCGCGCTGCCGACGTGGAACCCGGCGCTGCTGCAGAGTGCTGCCGCCCCGGCCCTGAAGGCGATGTACAACCACGTCGCCCCCGGTGAGCAGTGGTCCGGTACGAGCGAGGGTGTCAAGGAGATGAAGGAGGCGGCGAACAACACCGCGCCCGCCAACGGTGGCTACATCATCGGCTGGCTGATGTCGGTGCCGATGCACGCCGTGCTCGAGACGGCCGCCGAGAAGGGTGACCTGACCCGCGCCGGTGTCCGCGCCGCGGTCTCCGAGGCCGAGGCGGACTACAAGGGCATGTCGACGAACCAGTCCTATGGCGGTGAGGGCAAGGACGTCGCCGTCTCCCGGATCCTGATGATGCAGCCCGACGAGTCCGACCCCATGGGTGAGGTCGCGGTCGGCGACTTCTACGAGGGCCCGAGCTGGGACAAGGTCGACTACTCCGCCGCCTGCGTGGCCACCGGCTGACCCGGACCGCGCCAGGCTGACGACCGGGCCAGCACCCGGTCACCACGAGCGCCGGCCGTCCCCACGTGGGGGCGGCCGGCGTCTCGATGTCGGGATGGCTATCGCGCGCTCGATGCCGCGCTACCCATCCCCGAGCGAGAACCCCCGCCCACCAGGGATACCCACCGGGCGCTCCACACCGCGTCACCCATCCCTGCACGAGGAGCCCCGCCGACCGGGATCCCTACCGCGCGCTCGAGCGCACGCTGACGATCCCTGGCGCCGTGGGTGCCGCCGCCAGGGATCGTCACCGCGTCAATGGTGTGCAGTCAGTGGCGTGCGGTCAGTGGCGGTTGCGGGCCAGCCACCACAGGCCGAGCGCGGGCAGCACGAGCGGGACGAACCCGTACCCACTGCCGAAGTGTCCCCACACGGTCTTCTCCGGGAACAGGTCCGGCGCCAGGTAGGAGATCAGCCCGACGACGAGGACGCCGACCATCTCGATCGAGATCGTCACCCAGGCGAGGCGGCGGTGGTTGCGGGCCAACGCATACGTCGCTGCGATGTAGATCAGCGCCGCAGCGGCAGAGAGCAGATAGGCCAGTGGGGCCCGCTCGAAGTACTCGACGATCTGCAGGATCGACCGGCCCGTGGCCGCGAGCGCGAGGACGCCGTAGACGACGACGATGATCAGGCCGGGACCCGATTTCAGGTCGTGGCCGGTGCCGGCGGGGCGGGTCGGTGCGGTGGTGTCGGTCTCAGGCATGCAGGTTCCAGATCTGCTGGAGTCGGACGGTCATGACGAGGACGGCGAAGGCGCCGACGGCGATGGAGCCCATCGCCCACTTCGTCTTCTCCTTGATCGCGAGGAAGGTCGTCATGAGCGGGATGAACGGCAGCGAGAGCTGATAGGCGATGAAGGTCGCGAGGTGGCTCTCCCCGTCGATGGCCGACATCTTGACCAGCCCGATGACAAGTTGGGCGACGGTGCCGAGGAAGACGAGTGCGGCGACGGCGAGCAGCCCGTCGTTGATGAGCCGATCCCGGGCAGCGTAGATGCCCGAGAGCACCATGAGGACCAGGCTCGCCGCGCAGATGACGACGGTGAGCGCAAGGATCATGCGTTGTGGCGTCCTTCGATGATGTCGGTGATCGAGGTGATGATCAGGTCGATGTCGTCCTCGGTCGCCACGATCGGTGGGGCGAGGCGGATCGTCGAGCCGTGCGTGTCCTTGGCGAGCAGGCCCTTGGCGAGCATCGCCTCGCACATCTCACGCCCGTCCATCAACGTCGGGTCGATGTCGAGTCCGGCCCACAGCCCACGCACCCGCAGGGCCACGAGTCCACGACCGACGAGCGGCCGCAACCCGGACTCCAGGCGCTCCCCGAGTCGGGCCGCCCGCTCCTGGAACTCGCCGGTGCGCAGCAGGGCGACCACCGCCGAGCCGATCGCGGTCGCGAACGGGTTGCCGCCGAAGGTCGACCCGTGTGAGCCGGGGGTGATCACCCCGAGGACGTCCTCGTCGGCGGCGATGGCCGACAGCGGGACGATACCGCCGCCGAGGGCCTTGCCGAGGATGTAGATGTCGGGGACGACGTCCTCGAAGTCGCAGGCGAAGGTGCGCCCGGTGCGGGCCAACCCGGACTGGATCTCGTCGGCGACCATGAGCACGTTGCGGGCGGTGCACAGTTCCCGCAGGTCCCGCACGAAGCCTTCCTCGGGGATGACGACCCCGCCCTCGCCCTGGATCGGCTCGAAGAGGACGGCGACGGTGGTCTCGTCGATGAGTTCCTCGACGGCTGCGATCGTGCCGTACTTCGCGATCCGGAAGCCGGGGGTGTAGGGGGCGTACCCGCCGCGGGCGACCTCGTCGGTGGAGAAGCTGACGATCGTCGTGGTCCGGCCGTGGAAGTTGCCGTCCATGACGATGATCGAGGCCTGTTCCTCCGGGACGCCTTTGACGTCGTATCCCCACCTGCGGCTGACCTTGATCGCGGTCTCGACGGCCTCGGCGCCGGAGTTCATCGGCAGGACCATGTCCTTGCCGACGAACTCGGCCAGGTCCTTGGCGAACAGTGCCATCGGCTCGCTGTAGAACGCCCGGGAGGTCAAGGTGAGCCGGTCGAGTTGGGCATGCGCGGCGGCGATCAGGTCGGGATGGCCGTGGCCGAAGTTCAGCGCCGAGTACCCGGCGAGGCAGTCCAGGTAGCGGCGGCCCTCGACGTCAGTCACCCAGGCGCCCTGGCCCTCGCGGAGCACCACCGGAAGCGGATGGTAGTTATGGGCGGCGTAGCGCTCGGTGATCTCAATGAGGTGCCGGTCGAGGTCACCGCGGTGGTCGGTCACAGCCTGGTCCTTCTGGTCGTCGGGGCGGGGAATCGTGCGGTGGTGATGACTGGCCAATCGTAGCGGCCCGTACCGGGGCTCGGGCGGAGCTGCGGCGCCCGTGGGTGGCGCCGCAGCCGGTCCGCCCGGGCGTCAGCGCAGGTTCATGTCGATGCCTTGAGCCTTCTCCCGGGCCACGGTGCGCGAGACGATGATCGTCGCGATCGTCGAGATCAGCGCGATCGAGAACAGCAGCGTCGACGGACCCCACACCGAGCGGCCGAAGGCCCCGAAGACGAAGGTGGCCAGCATCGGCATGAAGCCGGCGATCAGACCGGCCGTGTTCGTCGCCAGCGCCATCGCGGAGACCGACACCGACCCGGGGAAGTACTCCTTCAGGAGTGCCCCGATCGAGGCGTAGGCGATGGTGCTCAGCCCGAGGGCCAGGATCATGGCCACGATCATCCACACCTGTTTGCCGGTGTCGACGAGGAGGAAGACCGGGTATGCGCACAGCACCGTGACGATGTATCCGAACGTGGTCGTCGGGCCGGCGCCGAAGCGGTCCGCAACGCGGCCGGTGAGGAAGACCATGACCAGCTGGACGCCGGCGCCGATCGTCAGGGCGTTGAGGATGATCCCGGCGTTGTCCTTGCCCTGGGTGATCGTCACATAACTGATCATGTAGGTCGTGACGATGAAGAAGCCGGCGTTGCAGTAGACGTAGGCGAACACTGCGAGCAGCCACCGGCCCGGGACGGTGCGGAAGACCTCGATGACCGGGGAGCCCTTGGCCTCGACCTTGGCCTCCTGGCGCATCTCGAAGGCGTGCGACTCCTCCATCCGGAAGCGCAGCCACAGCCCGATGCCGGCGAAGACGATCGTCGCGAGGTAGGGGATGCGCCAGCCGCCGTTGACGAAGCCGTCGTTGCCGAGCAGACCCACACCGAGGGCGACAGCGCCGGTACTCAGGAGGGTGCCGATCGGGCTGCCCATCTGGATGTAGGAGGCGTATCGGGCCCGTTTGTCGACCGGTGCGCTCTCGACGACCATCGAGGTCGCGGCCGACCACTCACCACCGGCGGCGATGCCCTGCATGGCCCGCAGCAGGATGAGGAGGATCGGGGCCACGATGCCGGCAGTGTGGATCGTCGGCAGCACACCGATGAGGGTGGAGGCCACGCCCATCAGGCCGAGGGTGCCGAGGAGTGCGCCGCGTCGGCCGAGCTTGTCCCCGAGCTGACCGAAGATGACGGCACCGATGGGTCGGAAGATGAAGCCCACCGCGAACGCCGCGAACCCACCCGATATTCGAGGCAACCGGGTCGTTGCTGGGGAAGAACATCGGCGCGAAGACGATCGATGCTGTCGTTCCGAAGAGGAAAAGGTCGTACCACTCCATAGCGGTGCCGTACGCCGAGCCGATCACTGCTCTGCGGGCCCGCTCCGGTGAAATTTCAAAGGCTTCCGGTGCGACGTGGACCACGCCGGAGGGCGGCTTCTACGTGTGGGTCACCGTGCCGGAGTCACTCGATGCGGCCGACCTGGTCTTCGAGGCGATCGACCAGGGCGTGATCTACATCCCCGGCAACGCGTTCTACGGAGACGGCCGCGGTCGGCACGAGATGCGAATGTCGTTCAGTCTGCCGAGCGTCGACGACATCAGCCGCGGCGTGGAGATCATCGGACGGGTCCTGTCGCAGTAGGACTCGTGCCCGGTCGGCCCCCTGCTGCTACGGCGCCGACCAGACCGCCGCGACCCGATCGGCGACCCGCCGCCCCTGCACCAGTCCGGCCCTGCGGGCCGGGTCGACCCGGGACGGATCGAGCAGGTTACGTCCGATCGCGCGGACCGCGTTCTCGTCGGGGACCACGCACGTCGAGCGGACGTGGGCACCCAATCCGGCCAGTTGCGCCCGCGGCCGATTCATCCTGCGCACCGCGAAGGCGATCGGGGCAATGACGAGCACCCGGTCGGCACCGGCGGCCATGTCCGCATTGGTCAGGGTGCGGATCCCGCCGTCGACGTAGGGGTCGCCGTGGATGGTCACCGGCGGATAGATCAATGGGACGGCGCAACTGGCCGCCACCGCGCGCGCCAACGGGACACCGCTGTCCTTGGTGAAGGCGACCCCCTCCCCGGTGTCGGCGCGCACCGCCGTGATCATCAGGTCCCGCTCGGGCCAGCCGGCCTCCCCGAGGCCGTGCCCGACGGCGGCGACGAAGGTGTCCTCGTCCAGGACCGCCGAGCGTGCCGCCCGGCGGGTCAACCAGGCTCGACTGCGGGCCGGTGAGCCGGGCCGCAGACCGGCCGCGGCATACCGGACGAGGACCCTGGCGCCCATCGTCGCGGCCGTGGCGGCGACCTCGGGGGCGTCGAGTTGCTCGATCGCCTCCTCGATGTCGCGGTCGAGGGCGAGGTGGCTGGCGACGACCGACCCGGCGCTGCTGCCGATGAGCAGGTCCGCGTCGCGGACGTCGACACCGGACTCGAGCAACCCTTGGATGATGCCGATCTCCCAGGCGATCCCGGTGTGTCCTCCGCTGCCGAGGACGAGGGCACGGCGGGGCGAGGAGGTGACATCACGCATACCCCCAATGCTAAGCGTCCGCTCACCGCTCCGTCCTAGACTGGCCGCATGCCACGCGCTCTCGTCTCCCCCGGAATCGAACTCGAATACGAAGTCTTCGGAGAGGGTGACCCGCTCTACCTCATCATGGGTCTGAACACCCAGATGATCGCCTGGCCGCGGGAACTCATCGACGACCTCGTCGAGCGGGGGTACCAGGTGGTCCGGATGGACAACCGCGACATCGGCCTGTCGACGAAGACCTCCGGACCGCCACCGTTGCGTCGGGACGTGCTGGCCTCGGTGGTGCGCCCCTCCCGGGCCAAGCCGGACTACCTCATCGCCGACATGGCCGCCGACATCGCGGGCCTGATCGACCATCTCGGACACTCCGCCGTGCACGTCGTCGGTGCCTCGATGGGCGGCATGATCGCCCAACAGTTGACGATCGACCACCCGGACCGGGTCAAGTCCTTGTGCTCGATCATGTCGACCACCGGACGCAAGACGGTCGGCCGGGTGCACCCGGCACTGCTGCGCAAGATGCCCTCGACCTTGCTCGCCGTCCCGCCCCGGGAGCGGGAGCAGCGGATCGAGTTCGCGATGCGGACGCTGCGGATGATCTCCGGCCCGCACTATGACGCGGCCCGGATCCGGGCCATCGTCGAGGAGTCGGTCGCCCGCAGCACCGACACGATCGGTGGCACCCGACAACTCATCGCGATCGGCGCCAGCCCGGACCGCACCGCGCAGCTGCGTTCGGTCACCTGCCCCACGCTCGTCATCCACGGGCTCAAGGACCAACTCGTCATGCCGAACGGCGGCATCGCCACCGCGCGGGCGATCCGGCACTCCAGGCTGCTGATGTTCCCCGACATGGCCCACGACCTGCCCCTGCCCCGCCTCGCCGAGATCGCCGAGGCCATCGACCAGAACGCGGCCCGCGCCACCACGGCGCACGCCGCCTGAGAGGATCCCACCCATGACGTCCGATGCGACGACGTTCGACCCCGCCCGCCTCGACGAGATGACCGCCCAGGAGTTCGCCTCCTTCGTCGGCTCGATGAGTGACGCCCAGATCCAGAGCACTCTCGGTGGGGAGCACCGCAGCGCCGTCCTGGACTGGCTCTTCGGTGGCGTCCCGGAGCACTTCCGTCCCGAGCGCGCGGACGGCGGCAGCGCCCGGATCCACTTCCGGATCACCGGTGGCGCGCAACCGGACCCGACATATGCGATCGTCGTCTCGGACGGTCAGTGCACGAGTGAGAAGGACCCGACCGCCGAGCCCGGCGCCTCGCTCATGCTCGGCCTGACCGAGTTCTTGCGCCTGATCACCGGCACCGCCAACCCGATGACGATGGTGATGTTCGGCAAGCTCAAGGTCCGCGGCGAGCTGCCGCAGGTGCTCGCCTTCCAGAAGTGGTTCGACATGCCACGAGCCTGAGTCCGGCGCTGCGGACTCAGGCTCGGGGGCGCTGCTCGGTCTCGGGGCATCTCGCTCAGTCTCGGCGTTCCGCACCCCCGTTGACGGATGGTTCTGGCACCGCTCTTGGCGCTGAAACGGGCCCAGAACCATCCGTCAACGAGGTGGTAGCGGGGGTTCGCCCTGGCTCACATCGCGTTGTACTTCGCGATCTGCCGCTCCACCGAGCGCGCCTGGGCCTCCCCGAGGAGGTAGTTGATCCCGAAGAAGACGGCAACCTCGGCGATGAGGCTGACGACGGCGGTGGCGACCAGACCCGCGGTCCCGTCCATGAAGGTCGGCAGGAAGTCCATCGCCGCGCGGTCGCCGAGCAGGAGTGCGCCCAGGCCGATGGCGGTCACGCCTGCGGAGAGGACGATCGCGCTGACGAGGTAACTGCGGCGCCGCTCGCGCCGCTCCTCGGGGGTGTTGCCGGTGGGCAATTCGCGGCCGGTGACCGTCTTGGGCGCCTCGGCCCCGAAGAGGTGGTTGAGGATCACGAAGAGTCCACCTGCCCCGAGCATCGTGGCCACGGCCCACCCGTTCGTCACCTCGTGGTCGTCGAGATAGTCCCAGACCAGGACGCCCAGGGCCACGAGGACCACGAGCATCAGCACGATCATCGCGGCCTTGCCCGCGTTGAGTTCTTGGCGCTCATCAATGTCAGTTCTCCTTGCTGTTCTTGTCGTCCTCCCAGAACAGGGTGTTCAGGTCGGTGTCGAGTGCTTTGCAGATGTCGATGCAGAGCCTCAGGGTCGGGTTGTGCGCACCGGCCTCGATCATCGAGATCGTCTGGCGGGTGACTCCGACCGCCTTGGCCAGATCCGCTTGGGTCATGTCGTGCGCGATCCGGGCCAGCTTCAACTGCTGGTTGCCCATGGGCGATCTCCTCTCGGTCGTGCTGACGTGTCAAACATACCCGACATCGTGACAGGTATACAAGACGTCCAGACCATTAAATCTGACATCTAGTCGGATATACCCGTCATGGAGCAGCGTCGAGAAGGTCGACGTCGGGTTGCCGGGCGGCGACTCGGACGGGATTCCGGTCAGCCAGGATTCAGGCGGGGCCAGGCGGGATGCGGGTCAGGCAGGCTCGACGAGCTCGAAGGGGACGCTGAGCACCCCTTCGTCGACGCGCACCTGATATCGGCTGCGACCGACACTCTCGACCTCGCCGGTGCGGCCGAAGAACTTGCCCTCGGCCGTGATCCGGGCCTGCGCCCCGAGGTGCAGCAGCTGCAGCGGTGGCGGCGCGGAGTGCGGATCCGCAGCATGGGCGGTGGCCCGGGCCAACTCGCGGGCGTAGGACGGCAGCGGGGTGAAGCTGTGTCCGCGGTAGGTCCACTCGAACAGGTGCTGCAGGTCGAAGGAGCCCGAGCACCGGGTGCACGAGACGAGCCGGTTCGGTCGCTTGTGCCGGCGCACCTCGTGCCCGGCGGGACACCGGCCGATGAACGGTGCGAGGTCCTTGGCGGCCTCGGAGGTGAAGCAGCGCGAATCGGAGGCGCCGAGCTCTCGGGCCTTGGCCTTCCACACCCGATCGTGGCCATGGTTCGGGCCGACGAGAGCGTGCGCGATCTCGTGCAGGATCGTGTCCCGGACCAGGTCGTCGTCGTGGGCCCGGGTCAGCGGGGCGGACAACGTGATCCGCCGCTGCCGGAAGTGGGTGGCCCCGGCGCGCGTCTTGGCCCGGTCCAGTCCGAGGGTCCAGTCGTGCAGGCCGTGCTCGTCGAGCAGGGTGCGGGCCAGTCGCAGGGCTGCCGAGGTCTGCATCTGCCGGTCCTCCTTCTGGGTCGTTCCCGACGGGGGTTCTCGTCCCGCGCTCATGGCTCGCGCTGCGGGCGGATGGTGCTGGCTGACAGCGTAGGCGCCAGCACCGACAGTCCCTCTGCGTTGTCCACAGTGGCCCCTTCGTGTCGGGGATCCGACCCGGTGCGTCCGACCGGTGCGGCCGATCTGGGCGGCGGATCGGCGTGCCCGACCGGAACCGTGCGGCCGGAACCGTGCGGCCGTCAGGTCTCGGCGAGTCCGGCCTGGGCGGCGATGACACCGACCTGGACGCGGTTGCGGGCACCGAGTTTGGTCTGCGCGCTCGTCAGGTGCGTCTTGACGGTGGCCTCGCCGATGAACAACTCCGCGGCGATCTCGGCGTTGGTCGCCCCGGCGGCGACGAGCCGGACGATGTCGAGTTCACGCCCGGTCAACGTGGCGATCAGGTCGGCGGCAGCCTGCCGCGCACCGGCCTGCTCGTCGGTGCGCAGGTGTTCGAGGACCTGCCGTGCGCTGCGCGGTGAGAGCGCGCCCTCGCCGGCGGCCACGTTGTGCACTGCGGCGATGATCTCGCCGGGGGCAGCGGTCTTGAGCAGGAATCCCGCGGCGCC
Source organism: Intrasporangiaceae bacterium (assembly GCA_012838445.1). Taxonomy (GTDB): domain Bacteria; phylum Actinomycetota; class Actinomycetes; order Actinomycetales; family Dermatophilaceae; genus F2B08. Next base: position 17,639 of record DUPF01000144.1, read on the forward strand.
GGCTCCCAGTGCCCGCAGCAGCACGTCGTCGTGGTCGAAGGTCGTCAGAACGATGACCTTCGGCGGCTGCGGCAGCCGGCTCAGCGCCGCGGTCGTCGTGATGCCGTCCTGGCGGGCCATCCGGACATCCATGAGGATGACGTCCGGGAAGTGTCGGTGGACCGCGTCGATGACGCCGTCACCGTCATGGACGACACCGACGACGCTGATCCCGGGATCG
>DUPF01000145.1 GCA_012838445.1 Intrasporangiaceae bacterium
CGAATCGGATCCGGGGGCCCCGTTATCGGGGGAGAGACGGGTCAGGGAGCGCTGACCGCAACAACAGTGCGGCCGATCTCGCCCTCGCCATCCTTGTGGAGCAGCAGACCCAACTCCGTGGTGCCGGCGGCAACGTCGCTCCAGGAGTACTCCACCGTCCCGGTCTGGCCAGCGGTGGCCGTGTCCGGGGCGCTGGTCACCTGCAGGGTGCCACCGTTGGCCGGCTCACCGACGGTCCAGGACCGGAGGGTGTAGTCGACCGACGCGCCTTCCTCGCCGACGCCCCAGCCGTGCACGAACAGCGCGTAGCTACCCGCAGGGTCGGTCAATTCGATCCGCTCGTCGGTGCCGCCCGCGCCGGACTGCGCGACCAACCGTCCAGAGGTCAGGCTGAACAGGTACAGGTCGAGGTCGACGTCCTCGCCCGGCCGGTTCAGGTCACTGTCACGCAGATCGATCCGGAACAGCTTCGTGCCCGAGGCGAGAGTGAAGTCGTGCCGGGTGGCCCCGTTGCCGACATCGCCGGGATCGAAGCTGGCGTCCGGGTCCTGCAGGACACTGCCGGCGGTGTTGACCTGGTCGGCCAGACCGTAGGTGTCGACCGAGTACGCACCGTTGTAGCCGAAGACCACATCCACCGAACCGGTGCCGGAGGCGCCGGTGTTGGACACCTCAGCCGGAGCGTTCAGCGAAGTCGCGGCAACCGCGATCGGGCTGCGAGCCTTGTAGCCCGAGTCGGACCACGTCAGCGAACCGAAGCGCCATTCGCCGACCGGTGCGGTCTTGTTCGACACCGTGATCGAGAACGTCGCCGACTTGCCCGGGGCGATGTCGAGCCGCGACGGGGAGACCGTGACGGTGTAGCCGGCCGGGGCCTGCACGCTCACCTTCGGCTTGAGCCGCTTGTTGCTCACGTTGGTGATCGTGCGTTCGACGGTGTGGCTGCCCGCGACGGAGCTCATGCCGATCGACGGGAGGTTCAACTGAGTCGCGTCGAAGGAGTAGCCGGCGTCCTCCAGGGTCGGGCACAGTCCGAAGAGGCTGGCCCAGTCCGGAGCGTTGCCGCACAGGAACGCGATGTAGTCGAACGTGTCCGCGTCGTACGCAAGACCCGGGTCGAACATCGAGCCCTTCTTCATGGTCTTGCCGGGGTTGACGTGGCCGGCACCGAAGTCGAACGGGTCGGCCGGGGTCATGCCGTCCTCCTTGACGACATTCTGACGAGCCGTCGTCATCAGGGCGGACTTTGCGATCGCCGGCGACCAGTCAGGGTGCACCTGCTTGATCAGGGCGAAGAGTCCGGCCACCTGCGGGCTGGACATCGAGGTGCCCGAGATCGACTGGAACAACTGGCCGGGACGTCCGGAGCTAGGCGTCGGGGTGTTGCCCGCCAGGATGTTGACACCCGGGGCGGTCACGTCAGGCTTGATCAGGTCGAGCGACGCCGGCGCACGGTTGGGTCCGCGCGAGGAGAAGTCGGCCATGACGTTGGCCTGGGTCTTGGCCTTCTCGCCCTGCGTCATCGACGCGGTGGCGGAGGCACCGGCAGACGCGATGTAGGCCTTCATCTCCAGACCGGGCGTCAGCCGCACGTGGCTGCTCGGCAGCCAGTGGCTGTCGGTGATCAGCGCGGAGGCATCGTCCAGGTTGTACAGGATCATGCCGGCGCCGCCGCCGTTCATGACGGCCTCACTCTTGTCCACCCGGGCGTTGACGCCCCGCTTGCAGAGCACGATGGCGCCCTCGATCGAGGGGTTGAACGGCTTTTCCTTCTCACACAGCTCGTTGCCGTGATCCGCAGCGTCGACGAACGGCTTCGTCTCGACACCTTCGGTCAGGGAGGTGCCGACATAGGTCTTGCCGTTGCCGAGGGTGATCGTGTTCTCGAAGGTGCGGTTGTGCGTGCTCGCGCCCACCGAGGTCAGCCACGGCACGACCGCCGGTGAGCCGATGGTCGCGGGCCGGGGACCGGAGTTCCCGTTGGAGGTCGCGACGTAAACACCGGCGTGAGCGGCCAGCAGGAACGAGATGTCGTCCATGCCGAGGGCCGGCGAGCTCGAGCCGATCGAGTAGTTGATGACATCGACACCGTCGGCGACAGCCTGGTCGATGGCTGCGGCCAGGTCGGATCCGTAGCCACCGAGTGCGCCGAGGCCCGAGTAGGCGATGACTCCGGCGTCGGGGGCGACACCACTGACCATGCCCCGGTCGATGCCGAAGATCTCGGCCTTGACGTTGCGGTTGCCCGCAGCGGTCGAGGCGACGTGGGTGCCGTGACCGTCGTAGTCGCGGGCCGAGTTGTAGACCTCCGGACCCTGGAGCAGCTTGTAGGTGGTGCGCATGTCACGGGCACCGATGAGCTTGTTCTGACACGTGAACGGCTTGTCATCCGGGTTGTGCGCGGTGTCACCGAACTCGCAGGGGACATCGGCGGCCGGACCCGTGGGCTTGGGCAGCTTGCCGTTGTCGGCGAAGGACGGGTGCTCGGGCCAGATGCCGGTGTCGATGACGCCGACGATGACGCCCTTGCCGGTGGCGCCCTTGGCCCACGCCTCACCGCCGGAGCTCAGTCCGAGGAACTGCGGGGAGACGTCGGTCTGCTTCTGCTTGAGCACGTCCTCCATGACGATGGCGACGTTCTTGTTGAGCCGGAGCCTGTCCGCCTCGGCGTCGGTCAGTTGGACGGCGAAACCACTGGTCGTGTACGCCACCTGGTTGACCGACTTGGCCTTGATGCCGGCATCGGCGAGGGCCTCGGCCTGCTCCTTCTTCAGGTGCTGGACGTACTTCTTGACGTTGTTGGCCTTGGGGTTGATCTTCTTGCCCTTGGCGGGCTTGGTGGCCGGGATGCCCTTGACACCACCCTCGTAGGCGAGGACGGGCATCTCACCCATGATGACGACATAGGGCTTCTTCGCCCCTGCCTTCGGTGCGGCATTGGCAGGGACCACCGCTGCGCCCAGCAAGGCAACAGCGGTCCCGCCCGCCGCCACCATCGCTATGGCTCGCTTATGCATGTGTGCTCCTTGTGAACTGGGCGCCCCTCGGCAGCCCGGCAGTTGTCGATGCCCCGCTCCGTTGCGGGGCATGCGATGAGACACCTTTGCATGAAACAAGGGGTCAGCGGGGCGTCTTGGCGAAGTTTTGCCTGCCCTTTACCAACTCTTGGGGAAGATCTACCGCTGCGGACCGGCGTGACCGATGATCCGGTCGGCGGCGACGTGCGGTTCGGTGAGCAGCCACCGCACGACGGACACCGCCGGTCGGCCGAGCACGGCCCGGGCGAGATGGTCCGGCAGCGGGCTCGTGCGGATGCCGAGCATCTCGCGGGCCCAAGGCTGCAGGGTCCGCACCGCCGCACTCGCCAGCGCGCGGTAGCCGACCGTCTCCAGACCGGTCACCGGTGGCTCCCGGAGGAGGAAGTGCGCGACCCGGCGCGACGACTCGGTCGACTCCAGTTCCGGCCGGTATGCCTCGAGCGCCTCGTGCAGGCCAGTCGCCGTGAGCGGTGGGTCGGTGACGCCGAGGAGGCGCGCGACGAGGGCGGTCTGCTCGACATAGGTGTCCGCCTCCGCGGGGGAGAGGGGGCGTGGCGAGTAGGTCTGGTAACAGGTCAGGAAGGTCTCCATCTCGGCGATGTGCACCCAGCGCAGGAGGTGGGGATCGTTCGCCGAGTACTCCCGGCCGTCCGGCGCGATGCCGACGACCCGTTCATGCATCGCGCGGACGGCGGCGATGAGCTTCTCCGCGTTATCGATCGTGCCGAACGTCGTCTGAGCGATGAAGAAGGAGGTGTTGTTGACCCGCACCCACGGATCGGCCCGGTAGTTGGAGTGGTCCTCGACGCCGGCCATCGCGAGCGGGTGCAGACTCTGCAGCAGGAGGGAGCGGATGCCGCCGACGAACATCGACGCATCGGAGTGCACCCGCCAGATCGGATCGGTTTCGGTGAACCAGCGCTCCCCGACGGCACCCCACACCTTGGCAGCCCGGGCGTTCGGGTTGTCGCCGGCGACTTTGCTGCGCAACGCCATTCCGGCCGATCGGCGCAGACGGGAGAGCGGCATACCTCAGTGTCGCTCATCGGGAGCGGGGTCGTTGACAGGGAACTATCCGTTCGGACGAGAGCGGCCGCACCGAGAGGGCTGCCACGATGCTCAGGCGCAGGAGGCGGCCGATGTGTATCCCGCATTCGCGGACACCTTGAGCGCGGCCTACGACGAGGTCTTCCCGAGTGAGTGCGCCGTTGCCAGGCTCAGCGGCGGGAATCAGCGGAGACGGACGGAGAGGCAGGTCACGCAGCCCTCGAGCTTCTCGTACTCCGAGATGTCGACGACGGTGACGGTGTAGCCGCGCGAACGGAGGAGGTCGGCGGTTCGCGGGGCGCTCGCGGCCATGAGCAGGTGGTCGGCGCCGATGCGAACGACGTGGGCACCGGCCTTCTCGGGCATCGACTCGTAGCGGTCGAACGCATCCGGGTCGTCGACGACGGGATCCCAGCCGATGACCGTGCCATCCGGCAGCGCGGTGACCGTCGACTTCAGGTGCAGGGCCCGCTCCACGGGCACCATCTGGACGCGGACTCCACGCGGGGCCATGAGCCGAGCCAGTTGATCGATGCCGCGACCGTTCGTGCGACCCCCGAGCCCCACATACATCGTCGTCCCGGAGGCACGGCTCACCCGCAGGACATCGCCTCCGTCGAGGGTCCCCGGTGCGGTGATGCGCGCGACCTCCAACCCGAGCCCGGCCGCGAACTCGGCGACGCCCTCGACCTCCGGGCGTCGTTCAGGAGCACCGGGATTGGTCACCACGGCGAGGTCCTCGTGGACGACGAGAACATCCTCGACGAAGACGGCGTCGGGGCAGTCGGGTGCGCCGGGCATCTCGAGGATCTCCCATCCCGCCCCGGCGAGGGCCTCGACATAGCCGTGCCACTGGCGGGTCGCGAGCGCCCCGTCGACCGGGGTCCGGTCCAGGTGGGTGACCAGGCCCTCGGCCAGACGAGGACCGGGGGCGCGGATGATCGCCCTCATGACCAGAGTCGGTGATAGGCGTTGAGCGCGAGCTGGCCCCCCAGATGGGCGTAGAGCACCGTGGAGTCGCGGCCGATCTCGCCGTCGCGGACGAGATCGATCAGGCCGGCCATCGACTTGCCCTCGTAGACCGGGTCGAGGATGACCCCCTCGAGGCGTCCGGTGAGGTTGATCGCCTCGATCGTGGACTCGACCGGGATGCCGTAGCGGTCCCCGGCCCATCCCTCGAGCACGGTGATCTCCTCGTCGCGCAGATCCCGGCCCAGTTCGATGAGTTCCGCGGTGTTGCGCGCGATCCGCCCGACCTGGTCACGGGTCTGCTGCAGAGTCGCCGAGGCGTCGATGCCGAGCACGCGACGACGCACACCGGTGAGGTCCTCCAGGGCGGCGAAGCCGGCGATCATCCCGGCGTGGGTCGAGCCGGTCACCGTGCAGACGACGATCGTGTCGAAGACGACGCCGAGACTCTTCTCCTGCTCGGCGACCTCGAAGGCCCAGTTCGCGAATCCCAAGCCGCCGAGCGGATGTTCGCTCGCTCCGGCGGGGATGCCGTAGGGCTTGCCGCCGCCGGCCTCGACCTCGGCCATCGCATCCTCCCAGGAGGTGCGGATGCCGATGTCGAACCCGGCCGGATCGAGCCGGGAGTCTGCGCCCATGATCCGGGAGAGGAGGATGTTGCCGACCTTGTCGTTGACCTCGTCCTCCCACGGGACCCACTTCTCCTGGACCAGGCGGCATTTCAACCCGAGGTGGGCGGCGACCGCCGCCACCTGCCGCGTGTGGTTGGACTGGTAGCCGCCGATCGAGACGAGGGTGTCGGCCCCGGAAGCGAGAACGTCAGGAACGATGTACTCCAGCTTCCTGGTCTTGTTGCCGCCGAAGGCGAGGGGACTGTTGCAGTCCTCGCGCTTCGCCCACACCTGGGCACCGCCCAGATGTGCGGACAGCCGGTGCAACGGATGCACCGGACTCGGGCCGAAGGTCAGGGGGTGGCGGGGGAAGCTGTCGAGGCGCATGGCGCCAGGGTAGGCCCCGCCCGCTCGCGAGGTGGGAGAACGCGTGGAGATCCTTCGTTCGGGCGGGCCTGGCCCACCCACCCCGGTGTCCACCAACCTTCCTATTGTCAGGTTGGTGGACGGAGGGTGACCAGAGTGCGGACCTGCCTTTGACGGATCGGGTGAGCACGGCATACTGACTCCCATGGGTCACACCCTCCTCCTTCGTCGCCGCGGCGAGGCCTGACTATCGGCCGTCCTCGTCGC
>DUPF01000146.1 GCA_012838445.1 Intrasporangiaceae bacterium
GACGGCGGGCTCGTCAGCGGCGGGCTCGTCAGCGGCGGGCTCGTCAGCGGGCTCCGGCAGAGTGGCCGCGTCCCCGTCCGGGTCGGAAGCCTCGCTGCCTTCGGCGCCCTCAGCAGGCTCGTCGGTGCCTTCGGGGTCCTCAGTCGGTGAGGCGCTCTCGTTGTCGGCAGGCACCGACGCCTCGTCGGTGAGATCCGCGTCCGGCTCAGACTCCTCAGTCGGCTCGATCGGCGACTCGTACCGGACCATCGGCTCCGGCTCGACGACCGGCTCGGCGAACGCCGGGGCGAGTCCCCCGGAGACCACCATGCCCATGGCGGCAACGAGTGCCGAGATCCCCCCGAGAAGGGCCTTACCCTTCTTCCCCCCGTGGAACACGGAGCCTGCACCAGTCGTTGGCTTAGTCGAACGGTGACGACCTGTGTGGTTACGCATGATGGCCCTTCGCGGCAGATAGCCCCACCCGGCCAGATGGGGCCTGTTAAACAGACTGAATTACTGGCGGTCAGGATGCAGTGCACCCCTATCCACCCGCGAGCATACGCAGTTCTTCCGGCCTATCGAGCCTTACGGCCGGAAGAAGTAAGGAAATGGTGAAGGACGCCTCAATATCCGCCGGGTCGGACGACCGAACAGTCAAACTTCTCCACAATTCCCCCCTGCATGAAAGGTCTGTGGTATAAGAACGGAAATTCCCTCAGTTGCGCCTGCAGGCGACGGCGAAGGTCCGCCGGAACGGCAGGACGACACCGACACTGCTTCGGGGGTATGCCGCACGCAGCTTCTCCCGGTACGGCACCAGGAACTCCTCCCGCTCCGAAGGATCGGTGAGGAGCGCGAGCACCGGCCGCAGGCCGGTGCCGCGCACCCACTCGAGCACCGGATCGTCAACCGCACCACCGGGATCGAGGACGTGGAGGTACGTCGTCGACCAGACGTCGACGGCACAGCCGAGGCCGGCGAGCTGCTCGAGATAGGTCTGGGGCCGCTCGACCTGGAGCCGCGTAACGGCGGGGATGAGCTCGGCAGCCCGGGAGTGCTCGGCGGCGACCTCGCGCATGAGTGCGTGCGAGGGCGCGTCGAGGTTGTCGGGGACCTGCATCGCGAACCAGCCACCGGGCGGCAGGGCTGTCACGACCCGGTCGATGAGGTCTTGGTGGCCGGGGACCCACTGCAGGGCGGCGTTGGTGACGACGACGTCCGGGGTCGCGCCGAGGGAGGCCGGCTGCCAGTCGGCGAGGTCGGCCTCGACCCAACGGACGCGGCCCTCGGTGTCGAGGTCGCGCGCGACGGCGAGCATCTGCTCGGAGTGGTCGATCCCGATGACGGTCGCGTGCGGCCAGCGGTCGGCCAGGGAGAGGGTGAGCGGTCCGTTGCCGCAGCCGAGGTCGACGACGACCTGGGGGTCGGTTGCGCCGATCCGCGCGACGAGGTCGACGAAGGGCCGGGAGCGCTCGTCGCCGAACCGCGCATACTGCGCCGGGTCCCACCTCGTGTCGGTCATCGCCCCATCTCAGCACGTCCGTGATCCAGAACTAGGCAATTGCCTAGTTCTTGATCATGTCTTGATGTCAAGATACTTGACGGGCGCTAGACTTGCCGGCATGGCCGAGGATCCCAGCACCGCGCCGACCGGCGAGGACGACGTCGACCGGATCGTCGCCGCCTGGCAGCGCGAGCGGCCCGACCTCGACGTCGAGCCGCTCCAGGTCCTCTCCCGGATCGCCCGTCTCGCCAAGCAGCAGGCCCGTCTGCGGGACGCGGCCTTCGCTGCCCACGGCCTCGACAGCTGGGAGTTCGACGTCCTGGCCGCACTACGCCGGGCCGGCGACCCCTATGAGCTCTCCCCCGGCCAGCTCGTCGCCGAGACCCTCGTGACGAGCGGGACGATGACGACCCGCGTCGACCGGCTCATCGGCCGGGACCTCGTCCGGCGCCGCCCCGACCCCCGGGACCGCCGCGGCGTGCTCGTCCAGCTCACCGACACCGGCCGCGACGCCGTCGATGCCGCGATGAGCAGCCTGCTCGACCTCGAGCACGAGCTCGTCGCCACCCTCAACGAGCGGGACCGGGCCGGCCTGCCGGACGCGCTGCGCCGGCTGCTCCTCGCCTCGACCGACCGTCCCACGCGGGACTGACCGGCTCACTCCACCGTCTCGGCCGCCTCGAGCCACTCGAGCTCGAGGACCTCCCGCTCGTCGACGATCTCGCGCAGCTCCCGGTTGAGCTCGAGCACCGTCGCGTGGTCCGCAGCCGCCTCCGCCATCGCCGCGTGCAGCCGCGACTCCCGCTCGCCCAGCCGGGCCAGCTGCTTCTCGACCCGCGCCATCACCTTGCGCGCCTCACGCACCTCCGCGGCACTCACCGCTGCCGATGGGGTATGCGTCGCGGACCCCGCCGACGCCCCCGCCGCCGCGATGGTGACCGGGTCGGCGCCCTCGGCCGCCTGCTGGCGCAGGCGGAGGTACTCCTCCACCCCGCCGGGCAGGTCGCGCACCTTCCCGTCCCCGAGGAGCGCGACCTGCCGGTCGCAGACCCGCTCGAGCAGATAGCGGTCGTGCGAGACGACGAGGAGGGTGCCGGCCCAGCCGTCGAGGACGTCCTCGAGGGAGGTGAGGGTCTCGATGTCGAGGTCGTTCGTCGGCTCGTCGAGCAGCAGCAGGTTGGGCTCGTTCATGAGGATCCGGGTGAGCTGGAGCCGGCGTCGCTCACCTCCGGAGAGGTCGCGGACCCGCGTCTGCTGGGCAGGCCCGGTGAACCCGAGCCGCTGGGCGACCTGGGAGGCGCTCAGCTCCTTGGCGCCGAGGCGCACATAGGAGCGGACGTCCTCGACGGCCTCGATCACCCGCCAGTCGCGGAACCGGTCCAGGTCGGAGACGTCCTGGGTGAGGTGCCCGATGACGACGGTGACACCCTGCTTGCGCTTGCCGCTGGTCAGCGGCTGCTCCCCGGAGACCACGCGGAGCAGGGTGGACTTGCCGGCACCGTTGACGCCGACGATCCCGACCCGCTCCCCCGGTGCGAGCTGCCAGGTGACCCGGTCCAGGAGGGTCCGCTCGCCGATGTCGCCATCGCCGGAGGACTCCACGGGAACCGTGACGCTCGCGTCGTGGAGGTCGACGACGTCCTTGCCCAGCCGGGCCGTCGCGAACCCGATGAGCTCGACGTCGTTGCGCGGCGGCGGCTCGTCGGCGATGAGGGCGTTGGCGGCGTCGATCCGGAACTTCGGCTTGCTCGTGCGCGCGGGCGGGCCACGGCGCAGCCAGGCCAGCTCCTTGCGGAGCAGGTTGTTGCGCCGCTCGGCGGTCACCGCCGCCATCCGCTCGCGCTCGGCCTTGGCGAGGACATAGGCGGCATAGCCGCCCTCGAACGGGGTGACCGTGCCGCTGACGACCTCCCAGGTCCGCGTCGCGACGGCATCGAGGAACCACCGGTCGTGGGTGATGACGACGACCGCGTTGTCGGGGCGCGCATACCGATGCACGAGGTGCTCGGCGAGCCACGCGACACCCTCGACGTCGAGATGGTTCGTCGGCTCGTCGAGGAGCAGGACGTCCGGGGCGCGGACCAGCTCGCGGGCCAGCGCCACCCGGCGGCGCTCCCCACCGGACATCGACGCGACCGGGGCGTCGAGGTCGACCGCTCCTCCGCCGACCCGGCCGAGGAGGCCGGTGACGACGTCGCGGATCGCCGGGTCGCCGGCCCAGTCGTGCTCGGCCCGGTCGCCGAAGACGTTCTCCCGCACCGAGGCACCCGGGATGAGGTCGTCGGTCTGACTCACCGACCCGATCGTCGTGCCACCGGTGCGCGACACCCGGCCGGAGTCGGGCTCACGGTCGCCCGCGAGGACGGACAACAGGGTCGACTTGCCGCCGCCGTTGCGGCCGACGATCCCGACCCGGTCCCCACCGCTCACTCCGATCGAGACTTCGCTCAGGATCGGGTCGAGGCCGAAGGTCAGCGAGACGCGCTCGAGATTGATCAGGCTGGGCATGGCTCTCTCTGGTGGGACGGTCTGGTCGGCTGGAGGTCGCGGTCAGTCGACCCGCGGGATGCCGCGGATGGTCGCGCCCGGCACCGGCCCGGTCGCCCGATAGGTGTCGCTGACGACACCGGTCGCGGTGAGCCCGACAGCCAGGTCGATCGCACTCTCGTGGTCGGCGGCGAGGAAGGCGACCGTGGGGCCGGATCCCGACACGATCCCGGCGAGCGCGCCGAGCTGTCGTCCCTCGACGATGATCTCCCCGAGCTCGGGGCGCAGGTCGATCGCCGGGCCCTCGAGGTCGTTCGTCAGGAGCGGGGCGAGCTGCTCGGGGTCTCCCGACATGAGGGCCGCCATGAGCGCCGGTGCGGAGGCCGGCTCACGTGGGGTGAATCCGACCGCCTCGTTGTGCTCGTCGAACTGCCGATAGACGTCAGGGGTGGACAGCCCGACGTCGGAGGGGGCGAACACCCAGTGGTACGTACCCCGTGTCAGCACCGGCGTGATGATCTCCCCGCGCCCGGTGCCCAGAGCCGTGCCGCCGAAGAGGAGGAAGGGAACATCGGAGCCGAGCTCGGCGGCGACGGCCGCGAGCTCCTCCTTGCTCAGGTTGAGGCCCCACATCCAGTCACAGGCGACGAGAGTCGCAGCCGCGTCGGCCGACCCCCCGGCCATCCCACCGGCGACGGGGATCTCCTTATGGACGATGATCTCGACCGGCTCGTCGACATCGTGGTGCTCGGCCAGGAGACGGGCCGCCCGCAGCGCGAGATTCGTCTCGTCGGCCGGCACCCCGAGGGCGCGGCTTCCGGTGATCTCGATGCTCCAGTCGTCGCCGGCCCGGACCGTCACCTCGTCGAAGAGCGAGACTGCCTGATAGACGGTCGCGAGCGGATGAAAACCGTCCCGGCGTGGTGGCCCGACACGGAGCTCGAGGTTGACCTTGGCCGGGGCGCGCACCGTCACCGACGGGGACGTGAGCATGGCCGAGGTCATGCACTCACCCTAGTCTCACGCCGCATCGGCAGTGGGCGGTGCTCGCCCGCTCGTCCCAGCGCAAGGACCGCAGTCGAGGATCTCGTTTCCCTCCCCGCTGGGGGCGCGGTAGGCTGCGCCTCGCGGCTACTGTGGACACGTAGCAGCAGACACCAACAGGGATGGATCTCATGAGCACTTCCGGGCACCTTCGACATGCAGGAAAGCGAGTGGGGGCGACCCTCTCGATCGCTCTCCTCATTGCAGCCGGCGCGGCCACGACAGCAGGTGCCGCTCCTGAGGGTGAGTCGGCCGCGACCGACCCGAGCGCAACGGCAACCGTGGCGACGACGAGCACCGAGTCCCCCACGGATGAGCCCACCGACTCGGATTCCCCCGAGGCGACGACACCGGACGAGGAGACCACCGCTCCCACGGTCGAGGTCTCCGTGGCGACTGCCGGAACGCGTGAGGTCGGTGTGGGGACCAACATCTGGGGCACCGCCACCGGCGCCCCCAACGCCCCGGTCACCGTCCAGGCACTCGTGGACGGGAACTGGTCCACCAGCCGCACCGGCACCACCGACGCCAACGGCTTCTACGCCGTCCCCCTCACCTACGGCACGAACACCCCGGGCACCTACACCTTCCGCGTCGTGGTCGCCGTCGACGGTGACTACGCCATCAGCCCCGACATCACCCTGACCCGGACCGCCCCGCCCGTCGTGCTCTCCGCCGCCACCGCAGGCTCGCGCGAGGTCGGGGTCGGCACGAACATCTGGGGCACGGCCACCGGCGCCCCGAACACGCGAGTCACCGTCCAGGCGCTCGTGGACGGGAACTGGTCCACCAGCCGCACCGGCACCACCGACGCCAACGGCTTCTACGCCGTCCCGCTCACCTACGGCGCGGGCAGCCCGGGCACCTACACCTTCCGCAGTGTCGTCACGGCGAACGGCCGC
>DUPF01000147.1 GCA_012838445.1 Intrasporangiaceae bacterium
GCGCCCCCGACAGGACTCGAACCTGTGACCTAGGGATTAGAAGGCCCTTGCTCTATCCAACTGAGCTACGGAGGCTGGAACGGCGCCCGATCAGTGTAGGTGAGCCGGGTCGGAGGAGCCCGCACCGATCGGGACCGAGGCGAGCAGCGCATACCGCGGGCCGCGTCGCCCCAGGTTGGACTCGATCACCTGGACCTCCTCCGGTTGCCACACCGGCCCGCTGTATGCGTCGAGCACCCGCACCCAGCGCGTCGCCTCGACCGGGCGGCGGGATCGGGCCAGGGTCAGGTGTGCGGTGAAGGCCCGCCCGTCGGGTGCGCAGCCGCTCACCGCGGCGGCGTTGCGGGTCCGCTCGCTGAGCCGCTCCAGGGATCCGGTGGCGTCGCCGTGGTCGGTGAGTCCGGCATACACCACCTTGGCCCGCTCGATGACGGGGAAGGCGCCGCCGCCGCGAACCTGGAGCGGCCCCACGGACAGGTCGAGCCGGCCGTCCCCGAGTCGGTCGATGAAGTCGTCGACGCCGTCCGGGGTCGCGGATCCCATGAACGCGAGGGTGACGTGCCACGACTCGGGCCGGCTCCACGACAGGTCCCGGGCGGCCGGGTCGGCGCGGCGGGGTTCGAGGAAGTCCGCGAGATCCTCGATCGCGGCATCGGGTGGGACGAGGGCAGCAAAGACACGCATCGGGGCACCAGTCTGCCTGCCGGGGCGGCCTCGGGTCACCTACATTCGTGGTCATGACCATCGAACCGGAGGAGGAGCGACCCGCGCCGGTGCTGCCGAGGCCGGTGCAGGCGGCCGTCGTCCTGCTTGCGCTCGTCGCGGTCGGCAGCGCGTTGGCCGGCGTCCTTGCGCTGGTCAGCGCACTGCGCTGGGGTCTGTCGGAGGATGGCATCTTCCTCGACGACAGCGGGCCGGCTTCGGCCCTGATCTCCGTGGCAGCCACCCTGTCCTACACGAGGAACCAGCTCGGTGCCGTCCTGCCGGTGGCGGGGATGGTGGCCGTGGCCGTCCTCCTGGCCCTGAACACTGCCGGCCGGGCCCGGCGCATCGACGTCACCTGGCGACGGCGGGTGGCCATCGTCGTGGTGGGGGCGATCGGCGCCCACCTGCTCGTCGGTGCCGTCCAGGTCGGCATCGTCGCAGCGGCCTGGTGGGTCGTCGAGTCAGAGGATGTCGCTCTCGTCCTGGCCGGTTCCCCGTTCCTGAGCGAACTGCAGCTGCTCCTACCCATCCTCCTCGACGTCCTGTTCTGGGCCGGGTTGCTCGCGCTCCTCATCGCCGCCCGCCGAACGGTCGATCCGTGCGATCCGGGCGATCCGGAGACGGCCGATCCGCAGGCGCCCGAGGTGTCGGAGCCGGTCTCCGATGAGCCGGTCCCGACCCCGTCGGTGGAGCAGATTCCGTCCGCCCCGGTCGAGGGTCCGGACCCGTCCCGGCTCCGCGCGGACGGGTCCTCCGACAGCGGCTACGACGAGTTCCGCTTCCGCCGCTGAGGACGACCGACGGAGGGTATGCGTCGGGAGCCGGGACGGCACGGACCTGTCCTTGCCTCTGGGTAGGGTTGGAGACGTGAGTTCCGCAGTTGAAGAGTCCCTCGCGCTCCGTGGCGCCGTCGGTGCGCTGCGGGACACCCTCGACGCGACGGAACTGCCGCTCGACCTGCCCGAGACCGCGGCGGGACGCGCCGAACGGGCGGCGCTGCTGCGGCAGCTGGACGACTACGTCCTGCCCCGGCTGGACTCCCTCGACGCGCCGCTGCTCGCCGTGGTCGGCGGCTCCACCGGAGCCGGCAAATCGACCCTGGTCAACTCGATCATCGGGGGCGAGGTGAGCCGCTCCGGCGTGCTCCGCCCGACGACGACGATCCCGGTCCTCATCCACCACCCCGACGATGCCCGCTGGTTCACCACCGCCCGGGTGCTGCCGACCCTGAGCCGGGTCACCGGACGTCCCGGGGACGAGGACCAGCCCGGGACGGTGCGTCTGGTGCAGGCGAGCGCGTTGCCGTCCGGGCTGGCGCTGCTCGATGCGCCGGACATCGACTCGGTCGTCTCCGCCAACCGCAGCCTGGCCGGACAGTTGCTGCAGGCGGCGGACATGTGGCTGTTCGTCACGACCGCCGCCCGCTACGCCGACGAGGTCCCGTGGGAACTGCTCCGCTCGGCGTCCGAGCGCGGCACCGCCGTCGCGATCGTGTTGGACCGGATCGCGCCGGAGGACATCGACGAGGTCCGTCCCCACCTGGTCGAGATGCTCCGGGAGCAGGGCCTGGGCACGGCACCGGTGTTCACCGTTCCCGAGAGCGACCTGACCGACGATGGACTGTTGCCGCCGGCGGCGCTCGGCCGACTCGGACAGTGGCTCGAGGCGCTCGCCTCCGACCAGCGGGCCCGCGACATCATCATCGCCCAGACCCTGCGCGGCGCGCTGGAGAGCCTCGCCCCCCGGGTTGCGACGGTCGTCGAGGCCGCGCACGTCCAGCACGAGGCGGGCCGGGCCCTGGCCCGGGTCGTCGACCGGGCCTACGACGATGCCCGGGACGCCGTCGAGGAGGGGATGACGGACGGCTCCCTGCTGCGCGGTGAGGTGCTCGCCCGCTGGCAGGAGTTCATCGGCACCGGCGAGTTCTTCCGCCAGGTCGAGACGACGATCTCCCGCTGGCGGGACAAGATCACCGCAGCCATCAAAGGCAACCCCATGCCGGCCGAACGGGTCGACGAGGCACTGCAGAGCGGGGTGGCCGACCTCATCCGGGCCCAGGCCGACGGCGCGGCCGCGCAGATCGCCCGCACCTGGCGCGGTATGCCGGGCGGGGATTCCGTGCTCGCGGCAGCACCGAGCCTGGCCGCCTCCGACGGGACCGTCCCACCCCGGGTGGAGCGACTCGTGCGGGAGTGGCAGGGCGAGATCCTCGACCTGGTCCGCACCGAGGGCAAGGACCGGCGCACCAACGCTCGGATCGCGGCCTACGGGATCAACGGCATCGCCCTGTTCCTCATGCTCGTCGCCTTCGCCCAGACCGGTGGGCTGCTCGGGGCCGAGATCGGGATCGCCGGGGGTGCCTCCCTGCTCGCCCAGCGGGTGCTCGAGGCGATCTTCGGTGACCAGGCGGTGCGCGAGATGGCCAAGAAGGCCCGCCGCATCCTCCTCGAGCGGGTCGATGCCCTCTACGACGACGAACGGTCCCGCTATCACGCCGGGCTCGGGCCGGTGCTCGTCGGCAGCGGCGTCGCCCGTCGACTCGAGAAGGCCGCCCACGACGTCGAGCTCGCGCAGCGGGTCGAGCAGGAGGTGGGTCGCCCATGAGTCCGATCCGTCCCGGGAGGGCCAAGGTCGCCGCCGTCTCCGCCGAGGACCTCGCCGAGCGGGCCACCGCCCTGACGGACGCCCTCGACCTCGGCGGTCCCGAGTTGGACCCCGCCTCGGTCACCGCCGCGCGAGCGGTGACCGCGAAGGTCCAGGAACGCCTCGGCCTGACCGGGGGGCACACGGTCGTCGCCCTCGCCGGCGCCACCGGCAGCGGCAAGTCGAGCCTGTTCAACGCCGTCGTCGGATCCGAGGTCGCCCGAGTGGGTGCTCGCCGACCGACGACGAGCACCCCGACCGCCGGGATCTGGGGGCAGGAACCGGTCGGTGAACTGCTCACCTGGCTCGGGGTCGGCGCCCGGCACTTCGTGAGCGCGCACGCTCCGGGCGTGGCCTCACCCGCCGGCAGTCTCGACGGGCTCGTCCTGCTCGACCTGCCCGACTTCGACTCCCGGGAACGCGCCAACCGCGCCGAGGCCGAGCGGGTGCTCGCCCTCGCCGATGTCTTCGTCTGGGTCACCGATCCGCAGAAGTATGCCGACGCCCGCCTCCACGACGACTATGTCAAGGCGCTCGCCGCCCACGAGGCGGTCATGATCGTCGTGCTCAACCAGGCCGACCGACTCTCCGAGGCCGACCGCAAACGCTGTCTGGCCGACCTGACCCGGCTCCTCAAGGCCGACGGCGTCCCCAACGCGATCGTGCTGGTCACCTCGGCCCGCACCGGCCTCGGGGTCGACGAGTTGCGGCAACGGCTGGCCAACGTCGTCGCCGGCGCCGCCGCGGCCCGCACCCGCCTCGCCGGGGATGTGCGCACCGCAGCGGGTGAGGTCCGCACCGGGGTTGCCGACCGGGAACCCGACCTGCCGAACCGTGCCCCGGCATCCCTCGTCGACGCCCTCGCCCGCTCGGCCGGCGTCCCCACCGTCGTCAGCGCCGTGGAACGCGACTATCGCGACCAGGCGGTGGCCGCTGCCGGGTGGCCGTTCACCCGGTGGGTCCGCTCGCTGCGGGCCAGCCCGCTGCGTCGACTGCGCCTCGATCCCGGTCGGTCCCGCTCGTCCGCCGACCGCGACGTCATCACCGATCGTGACGTGCGGGCCGTTCTCGGTCGGTCCTCCCTGCCGCCGCCGACACCGGCGGCCCGCTCCGCGGTGGAGATGGCGACCCGGGCCCTCGGCGACCAGGGTGCGGCCGGGCTGCCGGTGCGCTGGGCCAACGCCGTCGCCGATGCGGCCACACCACCGGGCACGGTCATGGCCGACCGGCTCGACCAGGCCGTCGTCGGCACCTCGCTGCGGGCCCGGGACCCGATCTGGTGGACCGTCGCGGGCATGGTGCAACTCCTCCTCGCTGCGACCGCCGTCCTCGGGTTCCTCTGGCTGGGTCTGCTGTTCGTCCTCGGCTGGCTGCAGATGGACGAACTGTTCACCACCCCGCGCTGGGGCCCGATCCCGGTGCCGGTCATCATGCTCGTCGGGGGACTGCTCGCCGGGATGCTGCTCGCCGCGCTGTCCCGGTTCCTCGCCGCCGCCGGTGGGCGGCGCCGGGCCCGGAGGATGGAGCGCCGCCTGCGCGACTCGATCGAGACCGCCGCCACGGAGACGATCACCGACCCGGTCCGCGCCGTCCTGGACCGGCACCGCCGCACCCGCGAACTGCTCGAGCAGGCCGCCCGCTGACCTCCGGGCGCGTGCCTCGGCCCGGTGTCGCCGCGGCGTTGTCCACACCGACCTGGCCCGTCGGGTGTGTCCTCCACACCGCCGCAAGCACCCCTGGGCACCCCATGCTCGCCTCCCGTTGACTTCCAGCAGGCCCGGAGAGTCCGGACCGGCCATCGCGGCAGGCCTGCGGTGGCGACATCCCAGAGGGGAAGTCGATGAACGACAACACGATCACCGTCTCCGGCAACCTCATTGCCAACCCCGAGCGGCGCCGCACCAAGAGCGGTCACCCGATGCTCACCTTCCGGGTCGCCTCGAACCACCGCTATTTCAACACCCGCACCGGGAAGTGGGAGGAGGGCGGCACGAACTACTACGACGTCGTCGCCTTCCGCAACCTCGCCCTCAACGCAGCGGACTCGCTGGAGAAGGGTATGGGGGTCCACATCCAGGGCAACCTGCGCCAACGCCGCTACACCCGTCAGGACGGCAGCACCGGCATGAGTTGCGAGATCGAGGCCAAGTCCCTCGGCGTCGACCTGACCTTCGTCGTCGCCAAGGTGTGGCGCCGACCCAAGGCCGATGCCGCCGATCCGTGGACCGACCGGACCACCGGTGAGGTCCTCGAGTCCGGCACCGACGGTCCTCCCGCCTCAGGTGCACCGCCCACCACCGGGGGAGCGGCCGCAGCGGCACCGGACATGGTCGACCCGGAGATCACCGCCTACGACGTCAACCGCGACCACGACCCGACCGAGAGCTACCCGGCGATCGGTCCCGACACTGGTGCCGGTGATGGTGTCGGTACTGCTGTCGGTGCCGGTGTCGAGCCGATGGACAGCGGGGACGACGTCGAGGAGTCGGCTGCCTGACCGGTGCGGTTCCAGGCTCGGCCAACGGATTCGGTGCCCGCTCGGGCAGCAACTACCCTGGTCGGCATGCCCGAGTTCATCTACACCATGACCCGCGCCCGCAAGGCCCACAACGAGAAGGTCATCCTCGATGACGTCTCGATGTCGTTCTACCCTGGCGCGAAGATCGGCATGGTCGGACCCAATGGGGCCGGCAAGTCCACGATCCTGAAGATCATGGCCGGCCTGGACCAGCCGTCCAACGGTGAGGCCCGCCTCGCCGCCGGCGCCACCGTCGGCATCCTCCTCCAGGAGCCGCCGCTCAACGAGGAGAAGACCGTCCTCGGCAATGTCGAGGAGGGGGTCGGCGAGATCAAGGCCAAGTTGGACCGCTTCAACGCCATCTCCGAGGAGATGGCCGACCCGGACGCCGACTACGACGCGCTGCTCGCCGAGATGGGCAAACTCCAGGAGGAGATCGACCACGCCGACGCCTGGGACCTGGACTCCCAGCTCGAACAGGCCATGGACGCGCTGCGCTGCCCTCCCGGGGACGCCGACGTCACCGTCCTCTCCGGTGGGGAACGCCGCCGGGTCGCGCTGTGCAAACTGCTGCTGAGCAAGCCCGACCTGCTCCTGCTCGACGAGCCGACGAACCATCTCGACGCCGAGTCGGTGCAGTGGCTCGAGCAGCACCTGGCCTCCTACCCGGGTGCCGTCATCGCGATCACCCACGACCGCTACTTCCTCGACAACGTCGCGCAGTGGATCGCCGAGGTCGACCGGGGCCGGCTCTACCCCTACGAGGGCAACTACTCGACCTACCTGGAGAAGAAGGCCGAGCGGCTGAAGATCCAGGGCAAGAAGGACGCCAAACTCGCCAAGCGACTCAAGGACGAACTCGAGTGGGTCCGCTCCAACGCCAAGGCCCGCCAGACCAAGAGCAAGGCCCGTCTGGCCCGCTACGAGGAGATGGCCGCCGAGGCCGAGCGCACCCGCAAACTCGACTTCGAGGAGATCCAGATCCCGCCGGGTCCGCGCCTGGGACAGAACGTCATCGAGGTCAAGAACCTCAAGAAGGGCTTCGGCGACCGGGTCCTCATCAACGACCTGTCCTTCTCGCTGCCACGCAACGGCATCGTCGGTGTCATCGGCCCCAACGGGGTCGGCAAGACGACCCTGTTCAAGACGATCGTCGGCTTCGAGGAGCCGGACTCCGGCGAGGTCAAGATCGGCGAGACCGTCAAGATCTCCTACGTCGACCAGTCCCGCGCCGGCATCGACCCCGAGAAGACGATCTGGGAGGTCGTCTCCGACGGCCTGGACCACATCAAGGTGGGGCAGGTCGAGATCCCGAGCCGCGCATACGTCTCCCAGTTCGGCTTCAAGGGTCCGGACCAGCAGAAGAAGGCGGGGGTGCTCTCCGGCGGGGAACGCAACCGGCTCAACCTGGCGCTGACCCTCAAGCAGGGCGGCAACCTGCTCCTCCTCGACGAGCCGACGAACGACCTCGACGTCGAAACGCTCGGGTCGCTGGAGAACGCGCTGCTGCAGTTCCCCGGCTGTGCCGTCGTCATCAGCCACGACCGGTGGTTCCTCGACCGGGTCGCCACGCACATCCTCGCCTACGAGGGCGATGACGAGAACCCGGCGAAGTGGTACTGGTTCGAGGGCAACTTCGAGGCCTACGAGAAGAACAAGGTCGACCGGCTCGGTGAGGAGGCCGCCCGGCCGCACCGGGTCACCTACCGCCGCCTGACCCGCGACTGAGGCAGCACGTCGGACGCAGCACGCCGGACCGCACGTACGGTCCGGCGTGCTATCCGCGTCGGGCGGCGACGAGCACCGAGGACCCGAACGGCAGGTCCCGGTGCGCGAGGAGTCGCTCGTCGATCCGGCACAACGCCATGAGGGTGTGGTGCAGCGGACGCGGCACCTGCGGGACGGCGACGACGTCGACCGCCTGCGCGGTCCTGCCCCGGTCCCGGACCTTGCGCACGAGACGCTCGGCGACGAACATCGGGAACACCGACGTGAACGCATACGTCGTGCGCTCGACGCTGAACCCGGCCGCTGTCACCGCATCGACCAGGCGGGCCCGGGTGTACCTGCGGTAGTGGCCGTTGGCGACGTCGAAGTCCGTCCAGGCCCACTGGTAGGCCGGAACCGAGGCGACGAGGACCCCGCCGGGGCGCAGCACGCGGTGTATCTCGCGCAGCGCGAGGGACTCCGGGTCGCAGTGCTCGATGACGTCGAAGGCGGCGACCGCGTCGAAGCTCGCGGCCGCGAACGGCAGCGCCGTCGCCGAGCCACAGACCCCGTCGCCACCCAGGCCGCGAGGGTCGATGTCCAGGGCGGTGCCGCGGGCGGCTCGGGCCCGGAACCAGGCTGCGCTCGGTCCGTCGGCACTGCCGACGTCGAGGACCTGACCACCGGGATCGACGAACCGACCGAGAGCCTGTTCGAGGAGTCTCGTGCGGGCCTGGTACCACCAGTAGTCGGGGGTGGCGATCGAGGGGGAGCCGCCGTGCCCGGGGGTCGATCCGGCCGGGGTCATCGGCGGTGCCGGGCGACGAGCCGCACGGCGAGGTCGCCGTACTCGGTGCCGATGCTCTCCGGGCTGCGCCGGATCTCGGTGTCGTACCAGCGGCACACGTCGACCGCCATGGACAGCATCGCGAGCGTGGTCCCCGGGACGTCGGCCACCTCGAAGTCACCGCTGGCGACCCCGGCCTCGATGATCTCGGCGACGACGGTGTTGATGTCCTTGCGGACCGCGAGGATGTGTTCGCGGTGCTCCGGGGACAGGTGCGGGAACTCGTACTGCACGACCCGGGCGTCCTGGAAGGCCTCGGCGTGCCACTGCGCGAAGGTGCCGACGGTGGTGCGCAGCGCCTCCCCGGGTGAGGCGGCGTCGGCGGCCGCCTCCTTGAGCATGTCGAGAGCAGCGGTGTGCCCGTCGAGGCTGATCGCGTAGAGCAGGTCCTCCTTAGACGGGAAGTGGACATAGACCCCGGCCGGGGACAGTCCGGCGCGAGCCGCGATGTCGCGGGTCGTCGTCGCGTGGAAGCCACGGGCCGCGAACTCGATGATCGCCGCCTCCTTGAGCCGATCCGGGGTGGATGTTCCCCGACGCGGCGGTGGCCGGCGCGCCGATCGGGCGACCGGCACCTGGCCCGGTGCCGACACGGCACCGCTTGTGGGCAACGACATGTTGACAGCATGACGCAGGGGACCGAGACTAAGCAAGCGCTTACCCGTTGACCGTGTCGACCCTGTGCAAGGAGACCCATCATGCCCCGCAACGTCTACACCGCTGACCACGAGGCCTTCCGGGAGTCGGTCCGCGAGTTCGTCCAGCGCACGCTCGTGCCACGGGCCGAGCAGATGCTCGAGGTCAAGAGCATCGAGCGCGACCTGTGGGAGGAGGCCGGCAAGCAGGGCTTCCTCGGCCTGGACATCCCCGAGGAGTTCGGGGGCGCCGGTGCGGGGGACTACCGCTTCAACGCGGTCTTCGCCGAGGAGATCTCCCGGTTCAACGCCGCGGTCGCCTCGTGCTTCGGCATCCACTCCGACGTCTGCCCGCCCTACATCGTCGACCTCGGCACCGAGGAGCAGAAGCAGCGGTGGCTGCCGGCGATGGCCAGCGGCGAGAAGATCTGCGCGATCGCGATGACCGAGCCCGGTGGCGGCTCCGACCTCGCGGCGCTGCGCACGACGGCGGTGCGTGACGGTGAGGACTGGGTCATCAACGGCAGCAAGACCTTCATCACCAACGGATACCAGGCCGATCTCGTCATCGTCGCGGCCCGCACCGACCCGGCCAAGGGCGCCAAGGGTATCACCTTGTTCATGGTCGAGGACGGGATGGAGGGCTTCACCCGCGGCCGCAAACTTGACAAGGTCGGGCAGGAGGAGTCCGACACGGCCGAGTTGTTCTTCGAGAACGTCCGGGTCAGCGACGAGCAGCGGATCGGTCCGGAGGGGATGGGCTTCATCGCGATGATGCAGCGCCTGCCGCAGGAGCGGGTCGGTGCCGCGGTCTCCAACGTCGCCCACGCCAAGGCGATCCTCGAGGAGACGATCCAGTATGCGAAGGACCGCAAGGCGTTCGGCCAACCGATCGGGGCCTTCCAGCACAACAAGTTCAAGATCGCCGAGCTCGTCACCGCGATCGAGGTCGCCGAGGCCTATGTCGATGACTGCATCGAGGCCCACGCGGCCGGTCTGCTCACCGCAGTCGACGCCGCGAAGGCCAAGTGGTGGAGCGCCCAGGTGCAGAACGACGTCCTCGACGAGTGCGTCCAGTTGCACGGCGGCTACGGCTTCATGAACGAGTACCGCGTCGCCCGCGCCTGGCGGGATGCCAGGGTGACGAAGATCTGGGCCGGCAGCAACGAGATCATGAAGGAACTCATCGGGCGCGACCTCGGCTTCTGAGCACAGACGGCTCCCGCCGAACCTGCGGTCACAGTGCGATGGTCAGAGCGCAGTATGCGCGACCCGGCCGTCGATGAGCGTCAGGTCCGGCCTGCTGCCGCGCAGCCGGGGACCGGCGAGCGCCGAATCGGCCGGGTCCGTGGAGTCCGGGGCGGGTCCGAGCGGATCGTCCGGCAGGGCGATCAGGTCGGCGGGCATGCCGACGTGCACGGTGCCCTGCCGGTCGACGGAGGCGGCCAGGGCCTGACGCACGGTCAGGGCCTGTTCGGGATGCCACGGCGGGCGCTCGTCGGCGCTGCGGTGCACGGCGGCGGCGATCGACAGCCACGGGTCGAGGGGGGAGACGGGGGCGTCGGAGCCGAGGACGACGTCGACGCCGGCGTCCAGCATCGTGGCGAACATGAAGCACCGCTGGACCCGGTCCGGCCAGATCCGTTCGCTCGGGTCGCGGTCGTCGAGGAGGTGGGCGGGCTGGACGCTGGCCCGCAGTCCGAGCCGGGCCAGTCGGTCGATGTCCTCGACCCGGATCAGTTGGGCGTGCTCGATCGATCCCGCAGCGCCCCAGCGTTCGTGGACGTCGAGAGCCTGGGCGACGGCGGCGTCCCCGATGGCGTGGGTGGCTACCTCGATGCCGTGATCGGCGGCGCGTGAGACGAGGGCGTCCATCTGCGCCTCGGTGAAGTTCGCCGCCCCGTAGTTGATCTCGCCGCCGGTGCCCGCCCCGCTCGGGTAGGGGGCGCAGCACCAGGCGGTCCCGGTGTTGAGCGACCCGTCGGAGATGAGTTTGAGGACGCCGAAGACCTGCCGGGGGCTGCACCCGGGCAGGGGGGAGCCGGTCGACAACCCTGCAGCGATGAACTCCTCGAGCCCGTCGGGGTAGACGCCGCCGCGGATCCGGAGCAGGTCCGCACCGGCCGCGACCCGCTCACCCCAGGAGTGGGGGCGCTCGCCGAACTCGAGGTCGACGAGGCCGACGATCCCGAGGCCGGCGAGGTGCTCCATGGTGCGCTGGTAGGAGGCCGGGGAGATGTCCCCGCTCAGTCCCAACGCCTCGAGCCGGGCGTAGTTGTCGAACCATTCACCCTCGGCGACGACACCGGTGCGCGGCGGCAGGCCGAGCAGGCCGAGCGCGGCGGAGTTGAGCCAGCCGTGGTGTCCGTCGCCGGCGATCAGGACGATGGGGACGGTGTCGCTGACCTCGTCCAGCGCCGCCACCGTCGGCGGCTGCGGCCAGGTCGCCGGTCGGTGCCCCCAGGCGAGCACCGGGGCTCCGTCGGTGGCGGTGAACCGGTCCCGGACCAGGCGCACGGCGCTCTCGACGTCGGGGGTGCCGGCCAGGTCGAGCCGACCCGAGGTGAGCACCCACTGTCCGAGGTGGACGTGCTGGTCCCACAGCCCCGGCGTCACCCAGCGACCCCCGAGATCGATCTCGTCCACCCCGGCGACCGAGTCCAGGGCCGGTGCGATCTCGGTGACCACCCCGTCCGTGACCAGGACGTCGACCGGGTGATCAGGGGCAGGGTCGGTCAACTGGACCAGGCGAGCCTGCCGGATCAGCAGGGATCCGGCAGGCTCGACACCTGATGCCAGTGAGTCAGACAGCGGTGAGTCAGACAGTGGTGAGTCAGGCAGCGCGGAGCCAGGCACGGCGGGCACCCCCTCACGTCGGTGACCAGTGAGATTCCCGTCACTCTAGTCCGACGCGGTGCGTGGCGCCGCCGAACTCGACGAACGTCAGTCGAGCGGGCCGCCCGCGACGTAGATGACCTGACCGGAGACGAAGCCGGCCTCCTCGGAGCACAGGAAGGAGATCGTCGCGGCGATGTCCTCCGGCTGGCCGACGCGCTGCACCGGGATCTGGCTCGCCGAGTGCTTGATGAAGTCGTCGAAGGGGACGCCGATCCGCTCGGCGGTCGCCTTGGTCATGTCGGTCTGGATGAACCCGGGTGCGACGGCGTTGGAGGTCACCCCGAACTTGCCCAGCTCGATCGCCAGGGTCTTGGTGAAGCCCTGGAGTCCGGCCTTGGCGGCCGAGTAGTTCGCCTGGCCGCGGTTGCCCTGGGCCGAGGACGAGGACAGGTTGACGATCCGGCCGAACTTCGCCTCGGTCATGTAGGCCTGGCACGCCTTGGCCATGAGGAAGGCACCGCGCAGGTGGACCCCCATGACGGCGTCCCAGTCCGCCTCGGTCATCCGGAACAGGAGGTTGTCGCGGATGATGCCGGCGTTGTTGACCAGGACGACGGGCGCGCCGAGCTCATCGGCGATCCGCTGCACCCCTGCGGTGACCTGCTCGGCGTTGCTGACGTCGATCCCGACGGCCAGGGCCCGGCCTCCGGCGGCCTCGATGGCCGCGACGGCGTCCGCGCACGCGGACTCGTCGAGGTCGACGACGGCAACCGCATAGCCGTCCTTGGCCAGCCGCAGCGCTGTGGCAGCACCGATCCCGCGTGCGGCACCGGTCACAACGGCCACTCGTGCATTGGTCATCAGGGGGTCCTTTCGGTCAAGGTAGATTAAAGAGTTGCTGCCTTCACTCTACTGAGGCCCCATCAAGCCTTTTGAGGCGGCCTTGTGCCCACGACAGCCAACCCGAGAGGAGCCCCCCGTGCAGGTCTGGCCGGGTAAGGCATACCCGCTGGGGGCCACCTACGACGGGGCGGGGGTGAACTTCGCGCTGTTCTCCGAGGTGGCCACCCAGGTCGAGTTGTGCCTCATCGACGACGACCTGAACGAGGAACGGATCGTCCTGCCGGAGGTCGACGGGTTCGTCTGGCACGCCTACCTGCCCGGGATCCAGCCGGGGCAGCGCTACGGCTTCCGGGTGCACGGACCCTACGCCCCGGAGCTCGGGCACCGCTGCAACCCGTCCAAACTCCTGCTCGACCCGTACGCGAAGGCGATCGACGGCCAGATCAGCAGCCACCCCTCGCTCTACAGCTACCACTACGGCGACCCCAAGCGGGGTCTGAACACCCTCGACTCCCTCCCGCACACGATGTACTCCGTCGTCGTCAACCCGTTCTTCGACTGGGGCCAGGACCGACATCCGCGGCACGAGTACCACGAGAGCGTCATCTACGAGGCGCACGTCAAGGGCCTGACCCGCACCCATCCGGACATCCCGGAGGAGATCCGGGGGACGTATGCGGCACTCGCCCACCCGGTGACGATCGAGCACCTGACCGACCTGGGGATTACCGCCATCGAGTTGATGCCGGTCCACCAGTTCGTCCAGGACACGATGCTCCAGGACAAGGGTCTGTCGAACTACTGGGGGTACAACACGATCGGGTTCCTCGCCCCGCACAACGACTATGCCGCCTACGGCTCCCGGGGGGAGCAGGTCCTCGAGTTCAAGTCGATGGTCAAGGCGCTGCACGCCGCCGACATCGAGGTCATCCTCGACGTCGTCTACAACCACACCGCCGAGGGCAACCATCTCGGACCGACGTTGGCGTTCAAGGGGATCGACAACGCCAGCTACTACCGGCTCGTGCCCGGCGCCGAGAACCACTACTACGACACGACCGGCACCGGCAACAGCCTGCTCATGCGCAACCCGCACGTGCTGCAACTCGTCATGGACTCGCTGCGCTACTGGGTCGACGAGATGCACGTCGACGGCTTCCGGTTCGACCTCGCCGCCACCCTGGCCCGCCAGTTCCACGAGGTGGACCGACTGTCGGCGTTCTTCGACCTCGTCCAGCAGGACCCGATCGTCTCTCAGACCAAACTCATCGCCGAACCGTGGGACGTCGGCGACGGCGGCTATCAGGTCGGCAACTTCCCCCCGCTGTGGACGGAGTGGAACGGCAAGTACCGCGACACCGTCCGCGACTACTGGCGCGGGCAGACGCATACCCTCGGCGAGTTCGCCTCCCGGATCACCGGATCCTCGGATCTGTATGCGCACAGCGGCCGCAAACCGATCGCGTCGATCAACTTCATCACCGCCCACGACGGGTTCACTCTGCGGGACCTGGTCTCCTACAACGACAAACACAACGAGGCCAACCTCGAGGGCAACCAGGACGGGGAGTCGCACAACCGGTCCTGGAATTGCGGGGTGGAGGGGCCCACGGACGACCCGCAGGTCAACGAGTTGCGGGCCCGGCAGCAGCGCAACCTGCTCACCACACTCATGCTCAGCCAGGGCGTGCCGATGCTCTCCCACGGCGACGAGATGGGCCGCACCCAACTCGGCAACAACAACGTGTACTGCCAGGACAACGACCTGTCCTGGATGGACTGGGACCTGGACGAGGAGCAGGAGAACCTCCTCGGCTTCACCCGCCGTCTCATCGCGATCCGCCGCGGCCACCCGGTGTTCCAGCGGCGCCGGTTCTTCGCCGGCAGCGCCGACCACGGCGGTGAGTCCGCGATGGGTGACATCGCCTGGCTCACCCCCGACGGGGAGCACATGACCGAACAGGACTGGGTCGCCGGTGACGCCCAGTCGGTCATGGTCTTCCTCAACGGCCAGGCGATCCCGGAGCCGGACAATCGCGGCGACCGGATCGTCGGCGACTCGTTCCTCATCCTCTTCAACGGCAGTGACGCGGACCGGGCCTTCGAGCTGCCCGACGAGAGCTACGGCAAGGGGTGGGTCATCGAGATCGACACCGCCGCAACGATCGTCGACCCCGGCGAGCACGCTCCCGAGTCGGCCCTGAAGGTCGTCAACCGCTCCGTCGTCGTGCTCCGCTGCCGCAAGGACAAGCCGACCCCGCCGCCGGCCGGGGTCTCCGGGACGGTGGAGTCATGACGAGCGAAACGATGCCGAACCAGCCCCTGGCCGACGAGCCTGTGCCGACCGACTCTGTGCCGGATGAATCTGCGCCCCACGAACCGGCACCGCACGACGGCCACCGTCGGCACCGACCCGGCCCCGGACGGCCCGTGCCCGTCTCGACCTACCGGCTGCAGATCCACAGCGGGTTCACCTACCGCGATGCCGCGCGGCAGGTGCCCTACCTCGCTGCGCTCGGGGTGACCCACGCATACCTGTCCCCGATCCTGCAGTCCGCCCCCGGCTCCGCGCACGGCTACGACGTCCTCGACCACACCCGCATCAACCGGGACGCCGGCGGCTATCTCGCGTTCGAGGAGCTCGTCGAGGCCTGCCGCGAGTACGGGCTCGGGATCATCGTCGACGTCGTCCCCAACCACATGACCGTGCCGCGACCCACCCACCTCAACGCACCTCTGTGGTCGCTGCTCCGGGAGGGGCGGGACTCACCGTTCGCGTCGTGGTTCGACGTCGACTGGGACGTCGAGGACGACCGCATCCTCATGCCGGTCCTCGGCGGGACGGTCGAGGCGGCCATCGAGTCCGGCGACATCACGATGCGTCAGGACGGCGGACCGACCGGTCGGGAATGGGTCATCTGGCACTACGGCGACGAGTTCCCCGTCCGGCCTGGCACCGAGCACCTGCCGCTCGCCGAACTCCTCGACAACCAGGCCTACCGGCTCTCCAGTTGGCGGGAGGCCGCCGAGGGACTCAACTACCGGCGCTTCTTCGACGTCACCTCCCTCGTCGCCGTCCGGGTCGAGGACCCGGTCGTCTTCGCCGCCACCCACGCGCTGCTCCTCTCCCTCTTCGGGCACGGCGCCATCGACGGCTTCCGGATCGACCACCCGGACGGGCTCGCCGACCCCGGCGGCTATCTCGAGGCGCTCGCCTCCGGCACCGGCGACGGCTGGGTCGTCGTCGAGAAGATCCTCGAGGGCGACGAGGAACTCCCGACCGGGTGGCGCTGCGCCGGCACCACCGGCTACGACGCACTGCTGCGGATCCAGCAGGTCCTCACCGACGGCTCCGGTGAGGAGACCCTCGACCGGCTCTGGGCGGAACGCTCCACCGGGACCGCACACGGAGCCACCCTGCCCGAGATCGTCACGGCCGCAAAGCGACTCGTCGTCGACGACGTCCAGGCCGCCGAGGTCGACCGGCTGATGCGACTCGTCGCCCGGATCGTCCCCGACGAGGACCACCGGGCGCTGCGCCGGGCACTCGAGGCGATGCTCATCTCGATGGACCGCTACCGGGCCTACATCGTCCCCGGCAAGGCCGGGGACGGGGTCGCCGGCACCGTCCTCGCGGCCGTCCAGGAGCGCGCCGAGGACCTGCTCGACCCGGCCGATCACGACGCTCTCTCCGTCATGGGACGCCTCGTCACCGGCGGCTGGCTGCCGCAGGCGCAGGCCGGCAGCCACGACGTGTGGGACGAGTTCCGGATCCGCTTCCAGCAGACCTGCGGCCCGGTCATGGCCAAGGGCATCGAGGACACCGCGTTCTACCGCTGGTTCCGCCTCGTCGGCGCCAACGAGGTCGGCGGCCACCCGCAACAGTTGTCGTTGACCCCGGAGCAGTTCCACGAGTATGCGTCCCGCCAGCTCGAGCACTGGCCGTTGACGATGACGACGCTGACCACCCACGACACCAAGCGCACCGAGGATGTGCGGGCCCGGCTCATGGCCGTCGCCGCCGCGCCGCAGGAGTGGGAGACCTGGCTCGTCGAGGCCGAACGGCTCGCCGACCCGCACCGCACCCCGCTCGTGGACCGGCCCACCGAGTACCTCATCTGGCAGACCCTCGTCGGGACCTGGCCGATCACCGCGGCCCGGATCGAGGAATACCTCCTCAAGGCGGTCCGCGAGGCCAAGGTGCACACCGCCTGGGTCGATGGGAACCACGAGTACGAACGGGCCGTCGTCGACTTCGCCGTCGCGGTGCTCCGCGACGAGGCGGTCCGGGACCACCTCGATGCCTGGATGACCAGTCAGGAGAACACAACTCGCGCCGCCGTCCTCGGCCAGCGACTCATCCAGCTGATGATGCCCGGCGTGCCCGACGTCTACCAGGGCTGCGAGCTGGTCACCCTCGCCCTCGTCGACCCCGACAACCGGCGCCCGGTCGGGTTCGAGGACCGCGCCGGCCGGCTCGCGCGCCTCGACGAGGGGGAGCCCCCCGTCGACCTCGACGACGAGAAGCTCCTCGTCGTCTCCCGCGCCCTGCGGCTGCGTCGAGACCACCCCGAATGGTTCATCGGGGAGTCCGCGACGTATGCGCCGCTCGCCACCGGCGACGACCACACCATCGGTTTCCTCCGCGGCGACGATGACGGCCCCGCGGTCGCAGTCCTCGCCCGGGCGGCGCGCTCCGCCGGACCGGAGCACCGCATACCCCTGCCGGAGGGTGCGTGGACCGACGTCCTGACCGGGCGGCCGATCCCGCCCGAGGGGGTCAACCTGCATGATCGTCCGGTCGCCCTCGCCGTCCGGGACCGGGAGTGAGGCGTTGATGGGGGAGCCGAGGATCGAGGTGTGGGCCCCGCGGGCCGACCGGGTCGAGATCGACGCGATCGCCGACGGGGTCGAGGTGCGTGAGGACCTGACCGCCCGCGCCGACGGGTGGTGGCGCTGGGACCGGGACCCGGCCGACGTCGGGATCCTCGACTACGGATTCCGTCTCGACGGCGGCACCGTCCTGCCCGATCCGCGCAGCGCCTGGCAGCCGCGCGGGGTGCACGATCGGAGCCGGTGGTGGACCGGCACGCCGCTCGCGGAGCGGGATCCGAAGTGGCGCGGCCCCCGCTCCGGGACCGGCACCCTCGGCGGGGTGATCTACGAACTGCACGTCGGGACCTTCACCGATGAGGGCACCCTCGACAGCGCGATCGACCGGCTCGACCACCTCGTCGACCTCGGCGTCGACGTCGTCGAACTCATGCCGCTCGCCGCCTTCCCGGGACGGCGTGGCTGGGGGTACGACGGGGTCGGGTTCTACAGCGTCCACGACGCCTACGGCGGACCCGATGCGCTCATCCGGTTCGTCGACGCTGCCCATGCCCGCGGACTCGGGGTCTGCCTCGACGTCGTCTACAACCACCTCGGACCGGTCGGCAACTACCTCGCCCTGTTCGGGCCCTACTTCACCGACCACCACCACACGCCGTGGGGCTGGGCGGTCAACCTCGACGACACCGACTGCGAGACGGTGCGCCGCTTCATCGGCGACGCGACCCGGCGGTGGTTCGAGCTGTTCGGGATCGACGCGCTGCGCCTCGACGCCGTCCACGAACTCAAGGACGACTCCCCGCACCGGGTCGGCGGGATCCACCTGCTCGCCCAACTCGCCGAGGAGACCGCCGCCCTGAGCGAGCGGCTGGACCGGTCGCTCGATCTGATCGCCGAGTCAGACCTGAACGACCCCGCGATGATCACCCCGGTCGCCGAGGGCGGGCTCGGGATGAGCGCCCAGTGGGCCGACGACATCCACCACGCCCTGCACGTCGCACTGACGGGGGAGATCCAGGGCTACTACGCCGACTTCGCCGACCCGACCGCGCTGACCGCGACCCTCGAGGGCGCGTTCTTCCACGCCGGGACATGGAGTTCATTCCGGGAGCAGGACTGGGGACGACCGGTGGACCGGGAGCGGATCAGCGGACACCGGTTCGTCGCCTACCTGCAAACCCACGACCAGGTCGGCAACCGGGCCATCGGCGACCGGATCAGCGCCTCCGTCACGCCGGGGCAGCAGGCCATCGGGGCAGCCCTCTACCTGCTGTCCGCCTTCACCCCGATGATCTTCATGGGGGAGGAGTGGGCGGCCGCGACACCGTGGCAGTTCTTCACCGACTTCCGCGACGAGACGATGGGCCGCGCGGTCAGCGACGGTCGGCGGGCCGAGTTCGCCGCCCACGGCTGGGCCCAGGGGTCGGTGCCCGACCCGCAGGAGGCGGCGACCCGCGACGCATCGGTCCTCGACTGGTCCGAGACCGAGCAGGCCGGACACGCCGAGATGCTCGCGTGGTACCGCCGGCTCATCGCGCTGCGCCGCGCCGAGTCGGACCTCGCCGACGACGACCTCAGTGCTGTCACGGTCGACCACGACACCGACACCGGCTCGATCCTTATGCACCGGGGCCGGTTCACCGTCGCCGCCAACCTCGGGACCGAGCCGATCGAGGTCACCGTCCCGGACAGCGGTGCCGGACCCGACCTCGTCGCGACGTTCGGCGAGGCGACCGTGGGAGGCGAGCAGTCGCATACCGTCCGGCTCGGCGGCCACTCGGTCGCCGTCCTGCGGACCGCCTGAGGGCCGTCCGAGCCAGCCTGACCTTGCTGGCGGCGGGCAGCGAATCAGGGTAGGTATGGGGTATGACCACCCTCGCCCGCCTCACCCGGCAGCACCCTGTCGTCGCGGTGACCCTCGTCGTCCTCGCGACTGTGCTCGGGCTGCTCGCGGCGGGGCAGGGCGCCATCGCCGAGGGGGTGGCCACTGTCTACGTCGCCGCGATCATCGCCATGACCGGCCTCGACATGCTCCGCGACATCCGGCGCGGCCACTACGGACTCGACATCCTCGCCGTCGTCGCGATGGTCGCGACCCTCATCGTCGGTGAGTACGTCGCCGCCCTGATCATCGTCCTCATGCTCACCGGCGGCGAGGCCCTCGAGGAGTATGCCGCGAGCCGGGCCCGCTCAGAGCTGACCGCACTCCTGGATCGGGCCCCGCAACGCGCCCGCCGCGTCCTCGCCGACGGACAGATGGAGGACATCCCCGTCGACGACGTCCGTCTCGACGACGTCCTCCTTGTCCGCCCGGCCGAGGTCGTGCCCGTCGATGGTGAACTCCTCGACGACAGTGGCACATTCGACGAATCGTCGCTCACGGGGGAGAGCCTTCCGGTGGAACGTCTCCGCGGCGAGCATGTCATGAGCGGCGCCGTCAACGGCGAGGTGGCCGTGCAGGTGCGGGCGACGGCGACAGCGCAGGACTCGCAGTATCAGCGCATCCTCACCCTCGTCGCCGAGGCCGAGGACGCCAAGGCCCCGACGGTGCGGGTCGCGGACCGGTTCGCGGTGCCGTTCACGATCGTCTCCTTGACCATCGCCGGGATCGCGTGGTGGCTGTCCGGCGACCCGGTCCGGTTCGCCGAGGTTCTCGTCCTGGCCACCCCGTGTCCGCTGCTCATCGCCGCGCCGGTCGCGTTCATGGGTGGGATGAGCCGCTCGGCCCGTTCCGGGATCATCGTCAAGGGCGGTGCCGCTCTCGAGGCCCTGGCCCGGGCCCGGTCGGTCGCGTTCGACAAGACCGGCACCCTCAGCCACGGCCGACCGGAGTTGGCCGACATCCGGGCCGTGGACGGGATGGATCCGCACGACCTGTTGCGACTGGCTGCCTCCGCCGAGCAGTTCTCCTCCCACGTCCTGGCCGCCGGGGTGATCCGGGCCGCCGAGGAGCACGGCCTGAAGGTGTCCTCCGGTGTCGACGCCCGGGAGGTCGCCACCCACGGTGTCGAGGGGACCGTCGACGGTCGCCGCGTGCGGGTCGGCAAGTTGGCCTTCATCCGCGAGGAGGACCCCACCGCGGAACTCGGCGAGTTGCGACCCGGGCACACCGCTGTCGCGGTGTCCGTCGACGGACGCTTCGCAGGGACGCTCATGTTGCGGGATACGTTGCGGGACAACGCTGCCGACACGGTCCGGGTGTTGCGCGAGGTGGGCATCGAGCATGTCGCGATGCTGACCGGCGATCACGGTGCGACGGCTCAGTCGCTCGCGGACGAGTCCGGCATCGACGACGTCCATGCCCAACTCCTGCCCGAGGACAAGGTGCGCCTCGTCGGCACCCTCCCGGCCCCGGTCGTCATGGTCGGCGACGGGGTCAACGACGCCCCGGTGCTCGCGGTCGCCGACGTCGGGATCGCCATGGGCGCCCGCGGCTCGACGGCGGCGAGCGAGTCCGCCGATGTCGTCGTCATGCAGGACGACATCGGCAAGGTCGTCCAGGCACTCGACATCGGACGGCACACCTACCGGGTGGCGCTGACCGCGATCTGGATCGGCGTCGTCCTCAGCCTCGGACTCATGCTCGTCGCCGCGTTCGGGTACATCCCGGCCGTCGCCGGCGCACTCACCCAGGAACTCGTCGACCTCGCCTGCATCCTCTATGCGCTGCGCTCCCGCCGGGGTGGGACGAGCCACCCGGAACTGCTGCTCACCCGTCCCGGTCAGGACAGCCGGGTGCGCACCTCACGGGCGGCCAGCTCGTAGGTCCGCGCATCGGCGGCCACAACCAGACCGGGGGTCAACGTCCGAGGCGTGTACGGCATACCGTCCACCCCGCCGGCCCAGCCGCCTGCTTCGCGGACGATGAGGGTGCCGGGGACGTGGTCCCACGGATGGGTCCGTCGATAGACGATGAAGTCGACCGCACCCTCGACGAGCCTCGGATAGTCGACCCCGCAACACTGCCACGACCACCGCAACGGGCCGAGCCCGTTGAGGGTCTTCTTGCGCAGCCGCCAGATCCCCGTCGCACCATGCGGAGCGGCGCCGGGTGCGACCGGAGGGCGCCGGACCGGTTCACCGTTGCGCCACGTGCCGCGCCCCCGTTCGGCTACCCACGCGGCCCGGTGCTCGGGCTGCCAGATCCAGGCCCGGCTCGTCTCGCCGCCAATCGTCTCGGCGACCATGACCGCGTGGTCCGGGCTGCCGTCGACGAAGTTGCGGGTCCCGTCGACCGGGTCGACGGTGAAGGCGTGGTCGGCCCGCAGGTAGCGGTCCATGAGCGACTCGTCGCCGGCGTGCGCCTCCTCGCCGAGGATCACCGCGTCCGGGTATGCGGCGGAGAGGGCCTCGGTGATCGCCACCTCGGCCTCGTGGTCGGCGACGGTGACGAGGCTGCCGGAACCCTTGTCCGCGATCTCGTGACGCTGCAGCGCCCGGAACCGCGGGGTGATGATCTCGGCCGCAACGTCCTGCAGGAGGGTGAGGATCGAGTCGGTGGACATGCCCGCCATGGGCCATACCCTACGACCGTGCGTTCGATCAGTTCTCGACCGGTCCGTCCCACGACCAGCGGGGGATCTCCAGGGGGGCGGACGGGTCGGTGGCCGGGGCCATGATCGTGTGCATCGCCCAGGCCCAGAAGTCCTTGAGCGTCTGGCGCAGTTGCGGATTGTTCGGCAGTCCACATGTCTGCACGGCATCGGCGAAGATGGCGATCGCCTCCGCTGCCACGAGTTCGTAGTCGTACTTCCCGGCATGCTGGCGCAGCACCGACGCCTGATCCCCGTAGCGCGCACTGTAGGCCGGTGGGCCGCCCAACGCCTCGGCGAGGTAGGCGGCCAGTCGCTCCTCGTGGTCGTCCCGATACCCGTGCGAGAACGCCCGAGACACCATTGGAGCCTCGATCGCCCGGTCGTGCCACGACGCCGCCAGAGACCGCAGCGCGGGCATGCCACCGACAGCTTCGTAGATCGTCGGTCGAGGCACACGCTCATCCTCCCAGCCCCGACCCGCCCGTGGTGGGATGTCGAGCTTGTGACCTCCCGCGCCGCGCGCGGTCAGGAGCGGGCGTCGGCGCCCGGGACGCGCATCATGCCCTCCTGGGCGACGGTCGCGGCGAGGGTGCCGTCGACGGTGAAGATCCGCCCGATCGCCATGCCGCGGCTGCCCTGCGCGGACGGTGACTCCTGGGCATAGAGGATGAACTCGTCGGCCCGGGCCGGGCGGTGGAACCACATCGCGTGGTCGAGGCTGGCCACCCGCATCCCCTTGTCGTTCCACGACAGACCGTGGCGGCGCAGCGCCGGCTCGAGGAGCGAGTAGTCCGACGCATACGCCAGGACCGCCTCGTGGATGAGCGGGTCGTCGGGCAGTTCACCGACGGTGCGCATCCACACATGGTTCTTCGCGACCCGCTCATGCCCGGGCATGACGAACAGGTTGCCCTCGACGTGCCGCATCTCGACCGGTCGGGCGAAGCTGAGTTGCCGGGCCCGCTCGTCGACGTCGAAGAGGAACCCGAGCGAGTCCGACAGCGTCGGCACCTCGTCCGGAGGCGGCACGACCGGCATCTCGTCCTGGTGGTCGATGCCGCCGGTGATGTCCTGGAACGAGGCGCTCATCGACAGGATCGGTTTGCCGTGCTGGAGGGCGTGCACCCGCCGGGTCGAGAAGGACCGGCCGTCCCGCATCCGCTCGACCGCGAAGGTGATCGGCTGGGTGTCATCGCCCGGCCGCATGAAGTATGCGTGGAGCGAGTGCAGCCGGCGCGGCACCTCGGGGTCGGGTCCGGTGACGGTACGACCGGCGGCCACGACGCCCTGGGCGAGGACCTGGCCGCCGAAGACCCGGCCGTGCGGCATCTTCTGGCTCTTGCCACGGAACAGGCGGAAGTCGTCGGCGAAGATCTCCGGGACCTCGACGCCGGGCGTCAGGCCCTCGGACAGGCCGGTCGGCGAGATGCTGACCTTGGCCGAGCCGAGATCCTCGAGGTCGAGGGTCTCGAGCAGATCCTGGAGCGGGTCGGCAGGGGGGATGAAGTCGTCGTGCGGCACCGTCACAGCCTAGTCCCGCCCCGAATCCCGGAGCAGCACAGTCCGGCACGAGCGTCGGATCACCCCTCCACCGCGAGCGCGAGCGGCAGCACCGCGGGGGCGCCGGCGAGCCGCAGGGCGCGGGCCGCGACGGTCAGCGACCAGCGCGAGTCGACGACGTCGTCGACGAGGAGCACCGGGCCTGGGATGCCGGCCAGCTGCTCCTGCACCCCGGCACCGACGACGATGCGGTCCCACACCCCGGCGAGCCGGAACGCGCTGTTGCCGCCGGCCTCGCCGGTCGGGCCACCGTGGGCGTAGTCGAGGGAACCGAGGTCCCGCAGCCGACCCAGCTCGGCGATCCCCGCGGCGAACGACCCGACGAGCTGTGGACGTCGACGCGACGACATGGCGACGACGGCGACCGGCCGCTCCTCCCACTCCCACTGGGCCAGGACCGGGACGACGGCGCGCAGCAACTCGGGGGAGATCGGGGCGTCCGCGTCGGCGAGCAGGGCCCGCAGTCGCTGCCCCCAGCCGAGGTCGGAGAGGCGGGCCAGGGCCCGTCCCGGAGCCATCGCCTCCTCCGCGGGGATCCGGCCCCGGACCGGCACCCCGAGCCGGTCCATCCCGGTCGGCCACTGCGCCCGCGGCTCGAGGTCGACCCCGGCCCGGGCGAGC
>DUPF01000148.1 GCA_012838445.1 Intrasporangiaceae bacterium
CCCCGAGTCGACTGTCGGCGTCGAGGAGGCGGCCACCGACGCAGAAGGCATCCCCGGACACGCCGAGCGTCGCCGCCACCTGGGCCGCGACCACGTCGGCCCGCAGGTCGGCCCCCAGGTCGCCTCCCGGATCGGCGGCGCCGGTGGGTGCAGCGCTCGACGTCCGCCCCTGCTCGGGGACGGTGACGGTCACCGGTCGGGGTGCCGGCGCCGTCGGTCCGATCCAGATGTCGAGGCGGATCCGCATACCGGCACGCTAGGCCGGATCGAGGATCAGCCTCCGAAGTTATCCACAGTCATGCTCAGCGCCGCGGCGGCAGCGGATCGCTTCGCTCAGTCCTCGGCGACCTCGGTGAGCCGCTCCTGCACCGAGACCGGGGCGGGTGCGTAGTGGTCGGGGGACCGGGTGAACTCCCCGGAGCCACGGGCCAGGCTGCGCAGCACCTGGGTGTAGCGGACCAGTTCGAACGCCGGGACGTGGGCGGTCACGGTGGTCCGGCCCGCCTCGTCGGACTGCTCGGTCCCGTTGACCCGGCCGCGTCGGGAGGCGAGGTCGTTCATGACGGCCCCGACGAACTCGTCGTCGACGGTGATCGCGACACTGTCGATCGGCTCGAGCAGCTGGATCCCGGCAGCGGTGGCGGCCTCCTTCAGGGCCAGCGCCCCGGCCATCTGGAACGCCGCGTCACTGGAGTCGACACTGTGCGCCTTGCCGCCGGTGAGCCGGATCCGGAAGTCGACCATCGGGTAGCCGGTGACACCCTTCTCCATCTGGGTGCGGATGCCCTTCTCGACGCTCGGGATGAACTGTCGCGGCACCGCACCGCCGACGACCTCGTCGACGAACTCGAAGCCGCCACCCTGCGGCAGCGGTTCGATGGTGACGTGCGCGATCGCATACTGCCCGTGTCCACCGGACTGCTTGACGTGGCGACCGATGCCGGTGGCCTTGGCGCGGACCGTCTCCTGGACGGCGACGCGGACCGGTTCGATCTCGACCTCGACGCCGTCGCGCTCCTTGAGGGTGTCGAGGAGCAGCTCGAGTTGGCTCTCACCCATCGTCCACAGCACGAGCTGGCTGGTCTCGGAGTCGACGACGACCTGCGTCGTCGGGTTCTCCGCCTGCAGCCGCGCCAGGCCGCGCATGAGTTTGTCCTCGTCCTTGCTCGTCGCGGCCCGGATGGCGACCGGCAGCAGCGGGTGCGGGAACACCCACGGCTCGATGACGACCGGGTTGTCCGGGTCGGCGAGGGTGTCGCCGGTCTCGGCGCTCTCGAGGTTGCTCACCGCGACGATGTCGCCGGCCTCGGCCTTGGCGACCGGGGTGAGCTTGCCGCCGAACATCGTCGAGATGGTCCCGGCCCGGCCGACCTCGTCGTGGCCCTGGTGCCAGGCCTCGTCGCGCTTGTTGCCGGTGAACTGGGCGAGGTGGCCGGAGATGTGCACCTGGCTGTCCGGGCGCAGCGTGCCGGAGAAGACCCGCACGACGGAGATGCGCCCGACGTAGGCGTCCGTCGTCGTCTTGATGACCTCGGCGATGAGCGGACCGTCCGCCTCCGGGACGATCGGGTCGGCCGCGGCACCCTTGTTGGTGAACGCCTTCGGCATGTGGTGCTGCGCCGGTGACGGGAAGCCCCACGTGATGAGTTCCATGACCTCGCGGGCGCCCAGGCCGGTGTGCGGGTGCGAGGGGACGACCGGGAAGAAGCTCGCGCGGGCCACCGCGGTGGTCAGGTCGTCGACGAGTTGCCGGAACGGGATGTCCTCACCGGACAGGTAACGGTCGAGCAGGCCCTCGGAGTCGCTCTCGGTGATGATCGCCTCGACGATCTCCGAACGCAGGTCCTCGATGCCGGCCATCTCCTCCTCGGTGGCCTTGCGGGTCTCGTCGCCCTCGCGGACCTTGCGGGACAGCGGCGCGATGGTGCCCTCACCGTGCGGGATGTAGAGCGGCTGGATGCCGTCGCCGAAGGCCTTGCGTGCGGACTTGACGACGTCGGTGAAGCTGGCGCGCTGCTGGTCGAGGTGGGTG
This sequence comes from Intrasporangiaceae bacterium, assembly GCA_012838445.1. Classification (GTDB taxonomy): domain Bacteria; phylum Actinomycetota; class Actinomycetes; order Actinomycetales; family Dermatophilaceae; genus F2B08. Next base: position 2,033 of record DUPF01000148.1, read on the forward strand.
ATGACGACGGCGCGAGGCATATCCGCCAGGGCGCACTCGCGCCACAGCATGGCCGTCCCGGGGTCGATGCCGTCGATGGCCGAGATGACGAACAGGGCCGCGTCCCCGGCGCGCAGGCCGGCGCGGACCTCCCCGACATAGTCCGGGTGCCCGGGGGTGGCGAGCAGGGTCAGGGTGACCGGGGGTGATCCCGGCCCGCCGCGCAGCCGTTCGTTGACCTCGGTCGTCACGACGGAGAGGTTGACGGAGCGTTGCAGTCGGCGCTCGACCTCGGTGTGGTCGGCAACCGAGGTCCCTTCGGTCTTCGACCCGAGCCGCGTGATGTTCTTGTTCGCGAACAACAGCGACTCGATGAACACCGTCTTCCCGGCTCCTTGGGGGCCGACCACGACGACATTGCGCACCTCGCGCGCGGTTGACGTGGTCGAGTCATTTCTGCCGTTGGCGCTCGCTGACATGTGGTTCATCACCTTCACATCGATGTGGCAGGTCCGCGGGTTGTCGGGCCTTCCCCAAACTTACGCGGTCAAGGCTGCGGTTGTATGCCCGGGTCCCGTCCTCTTTCCCCCTCCCGTCTCCCGTGGTGTGGGTCAGCAGCAGACCAGCGCCACGCATACCGCAGGTCAAGGCTCCCTCAAGGCTTGGTAAACAGCGAACTCTCCATGTGGACAACGGGATTCGGTTCTTCGGAATCCGTGGTTTCATGGCTTGACAGCGGTCGAGGGAATCAGGCCCCGCGACCGCTGCGAGCAGCAACATAATGCAGGGAACAGGAGAGTCGGTCATGGATGCCGTGGCGACGGTCGAGCATGAGGTCCGGGAACTCATCCGGCGGCGGGGGATCGACCCGGTCCGCGACGTCGGTGCCGCCCGCCAGGTGGTGACCGAGGCGGTCACCGACTACGACGAGCGGTCCATGTCCGGCGGGTTGCCGCAACTGCCGGACATCACCGACGCGATCAAGTCGATCACCGACGCGGTGTCCGGCTTCGGTCCGCTCCAGCCCTACTTCGACGACCCGGAGATCGAGGAGATCTGGGTCAACGAACCCAGCCGGGTGTTCGTCGCCCGCAACGGGGTGGCCGAACTGACGACGACGCTGCTCACCGCGGATGAGGTCAAGGATCTCGTCGAGCGGATGCTGCGCACGAGCGGGCGGCGCGTCGACCTCAGTTCCCCGTTCGTCGACGCGGTGCTGGCCGACGGGTCGCGGCTCCATGTCGTCATCCCCGACATCACCCGGGAGCACTGGTACGTCAATATCCGCAAGTTCGTCGTCAAGGCGGACCGGCTCGAGGACCTCGTCCGGCTCGGGACCCTGACCCGACCGGCGGCCCGCTTCCTCGAGGCCGCGGTCGCCGCGGGGCTGAACATTCTTGTTGCCGGCGGCACCCAGGCCGGCAAGACGACGCTGCTCAACTGTCTGAGCTCGGCGATCCCGCCCCGGGACCGGATCGTCACGTGCGAGGAGGTCTTCGAGTTGAAGATCCTGCAGCGCGACGTGGCCGCGATGCAGTGTCGCCAGCCGAGCCTCGAGGGGACCGGTGAGGTGCCGCTGCGGCGTCTGGTCAAGGAGGCGCTGCGGATGCGGCCCTCACGGATCATCGTCGGCGAGGTGCGTCAGGAGGAGTCCCTCGATCTGCTCATCGCCCTGAACTCCGGGTTGCCCGGGATGGCGAGTATCCACGCCAACAGCGCCCGCGAGGCGATCACCAAGATGTGCACGCTCCCGTTGCTCGCGGGGGAGAACGTCGGATCCCGCTTCGTCGTCCCGACGGTGGCCGGGTCGATCGATCTGGTCATCCATGCCGCGTTGGAGCGGGACGGGACCCGTCGGGTCCGGGAGATCGCGGCGATCCCGGGGCGGGTCGAGGGTGATGTCGTCGAGATGGCCGACCTGTTCCATCTGCGCGACGGGGTGCTCGTGCGCGGGGACGGATTCCCGCCCCATCCGGAGCGATTCGAGCGAGCCGGGTTCGACGTGGCGGCCCTGTTGGCCGATCGGGGGGAGTCGTGACCCTGCTGCCCGGTCTGCTGGCCGGGGTGGGGCTCTTCCTCATCTGGTGGGCCATGTGGGTGCCGGCGGAGGAGCCCGTGAGCGAAGGGGTGCGCTCGGAGACGGCCTGGGACCGGCTCGGGGACGAACTCGTCCAGGCCGGGTTCGAGCAGACCGGCCCCGGGGCGCTGCTCGCGGCGGGGTTCGTCGCCGCGCTCGGGGCGGGATCGCTGGCGTTCGTGGTGGGGCGGGCCGCCTCGGTCGCCCTCTGCTTCGCAGCGATGGCGGCGTATGCGCCGCTCGCCCTGGTCCGGTACCGGTCCCGCAAGCGACGGCGGGCGCTGCGGGAGGTCTGGCCGGACGCGGTCGACAACATCACCTCCGCGGTGCGGGCCGGGATGGCGCTGCCCGAGGCGCTGAGCCAACTCGCCCACCGCGGGCCGGTCGAGCTGCGCGAGGATTTCGCCGCGTTCGCCGAGGACTACCGCACCACGGGGCGCTTCGCGCCCTGCCTCGATGCGCTCAAGGAACGGTTGGCCGATCCGGTCGCCGACCGGCTCATCGAGGCGTTGCGCCTCGCCCGGGAGGTCGGTGGCAGTGATCTCGGTGGGCTGCTGCGGACCCTGTCGGCGTTCCTGCGTGAGGACGCCCGGACCCGGGCCGAGCTCGAGACCCGGCAGAGCTGGACGGTCAACGCCGCTCGCCTGTCGGTCGCGGCGCCGTGGATCGTCCTGGCGATCCTGGCCACGCGCGGCGGCGCGATCGAGGCGTACGACACCCGCCTCGGTGTCCTCGTCCTGCTCACCGGCGCGGTGATCTGTGTCGTCGCCTATCGCGTGATGATGTACATCGGTCGGCTCCCGGAGGAGCGGAGGGTGCTGCGATGACCGGTGGCTGGTCCCCGGTGGGGGCGGTGCTCGGCCTCGTCGTCGGGCTCGGTCTGCTGCTCATCTGGAACGGTCTGCCGATGCGGCGTCGGATCGGTCTGGTCGACCGGGTCGCGCCCTACGTGCGGGATGCGCCCAAGCCGTCCCGGCTGCTCACCGTCGCCTCCCCGGACACGAGGATCGCGCGCCTGCTCGCGCCGGTCATCAGCGAACTCGGCGGACGCCTCGACGCTGTCCTCGGTGGCCGCGACTCGGTGCGGCGCCGACTGCAGCGAGCCGGTCGCCCGGCGGATGTGGACCGGTTCCGTGCCGAGCAGGTGTTGTGTGGCATCGCCGGTTCCGTCGGCGGCGGGGTCGTCGGGGCACTGATCTGGGTGGCGAGCGGCTCCGCCACCCGCGGCCTGATGTTCATCATCGTCGGCCTCGGCGCCGGGGTCGTGGCCAAGGACATGCACCTCAGCCGCCTCGCGCGCAGCCGGGAGGAGGTCATGCTGGCCGAGTTCCCCACGATCGCGGAGTTGCTGGCCCTCTCGGTCGCCGCCGGTGAGGGCGCGGTCGGGTCGTTGGACCGGGTCGCGCGACTGTCCCAGGGTGAGCTCGCCGGTGAGCTCGGGCGCTGCCTGGCCGACGCCCGCGCCGGAGCCAGCCTCCCGGCCGCGCTGCAGGGTCTTGCGGACCGCACCGGGCTGCCGAGCCTGAGCCGGTTCGTCGACGGCATCGTCATCGCGGTGGATCGGGGGACCCCTCTCGCGGAGGTGCTGCGGGCTCAGGCGCAGGACGTCCGTGAGGAGAGCCGCCGCCTCATCATGGAGGCCGGCGGCCGCAAGGAGATCGCGATGATGATTCCCGTTGTGTTCCTCATCCTGCCGATCACGGTGGTCTTCGCCGCCTTCCCGGGCTTCTCGTTCCTCAACTTCACGCTCTGAATCGCCATGTCGGACAACCTCATTCAACCCATCCCTGACGAGAATCCCTCCTCAGATCACCCGAAAGGAACCCCTCTGATGACCACCGCACTGACGCGCCTGACCGCCCGCCTGACTGCCGCCTGGGCCGGCTCGAAGAAGGAACGCGGCGACATCCCCGGCTGGGTCATGGTCGTCCTCATGACGGCAGCGATCGTCGCCGCCGTGTGGGCGATCGCCCAGCCCGCCCTGGAGGGGATGTTCCAGGACGCCATCGATGAAGTGTCCCGCTGAATGAAGCATCCCGCGCAGCGGGAGCGGGGGGCGGCCGTCGCCGAGTTCGCGATGGTCACCGGGCTGGTGCTGTTCCTCTTCCTCGGGGTGATGCAACTCGGCCTGGCTCTCCACGTCCGCAACACGCTCACCCTCGCCGCCTCCGAGGGGGCGCGCGCCGGCGCCCGCCTCGACGCCGGGCCGAGTGTCGGGGTGAGGCGGGCCCGTGAGGTCGTCACCGGGTCGCTGTCGGCACAGTTCGCCGAACACATCAGTGCCCACCACGACACGGTCGACGGGGTGCGGGTCGTCGTCGTGACGATCCATGCGCCCATCCCGGTCCTCGGTCCGATCGGTCCCGACCGGACCCTGACGGTCACCGGGCGGGCCTTCGAGGAGGCGCAGTGAGATCCGCACCGGCCGCGAGTACCCGCCACCGGCTCCGGGCAGCGCTGCGCGATGGTGAGCAGGGCAGTGCGATCGTCGAATTCGTCTTCCTCACCGTCGTCGTCCTCGTCCCCCTCATCTATCTCGTCCTCACCGTCAGCCGGGTCCAGGCCGGCACCTACGCCGTGACCCAGGCCGCCCGCGAGGCGGGCCGGGCGTTCGTCACCGCCGAGGCAGGGGAGTATGCGCACGCCCGGGCCGACGCGGCCGCCCGGATCGCCTTCGCGGACTTCGGATTCGACGGACGACTCGAGGTGGCCTGCGACGGCAGCCCGTGTCTGCGACCCGAGGGTCGGGTCACGACGCGTGCCGAAGTGGTCGTACCCCTGCCGCTCGTGCCGGACTTCGCCCGGGCGGTGGTGCCGCTCCAGGTCCCGGTGAGCGCGAGCTCGGTCTCGACCGTCGACCGGTTCCGGGGTGTGCCGTGATGCGGACCGGATCGCGGTGGCCGGCGCGGGATGAGCTCCATCGGTGGCATGAGCGCCGGGGGTGGGGTCAGCGCCGGAGGTGCGTCGAGCACGGGGAGCGGGGTGGCATCACGATCCTGGTCATCGGCTGCATGGTCGTCGCGGCGTTGCTCATCATGGGCACGATCGTGGCGACGTCGGCACAGATCGCCCGGGTCCGACTGCTCGACGTTGCGGACAACGCGGCGCTGGACGCCGCGGACGCACTCGACCTGGGCGTCTATGACAGGGGTCTCGGGCAGTCCGTCGGGATCAGCACGGCGACCGTGTGGGACTCCGCGCACGCGTATCTCGCCGACCTCGACCCGCCGAGCCGGGTCACCGACTGGCGGCTCGAACCCGGCACCGGCACCTTGGACGGCGAGACCGCCGTCGTCGTGCTCTCCGCACGGGTGGAACTGCCGGTCGTCGGTGCACTGCTGGACTCGGTCGGTGGCTCGGTGACGATCACCGTCCGCGGCGCGGCCCGTGCCGGCCTCGTGGACTGAGGAGCACGGTGCCCGCACCGCCGTTGACAGATGGTTATGGGACCGCTTTTGGCTCGAAACCGTGACCAGAACCATCCGTCAACGGGGGCGGGTGGGGAAGCGTGGGGTTCGATGCCGCTGGTTACTGGTGCGTAAGGTTGGGGTATGTCCCCTGCCCGACGCGCCGCTGCACCGCGCCCGGACGCCGCTGACGTCTCGAGCGCTGACGTATCGAGCGCTGACCGGCCGTTGCGGATCGCGCTGACCTCCTACCGGAGCAAGCCGCACTCGGGTGGTCAGGGGATCTACGTGCGCCAGCTCGCCCACGCGCTGACCGATCTCGGTCACGACGTGGAGGTGTTCTCCGGGCAGCCCTATCCCGACCTGTCGGGGCTGAGCGCCCTCGACGACGGGTCGCTGCGGCTGACGAAGGTGCCGAGTCTGGACCTCTACAACGATGCCGACCCGTTCCGCCGACCCGCGTTGCGCGAGTTCCGGGACCGCACCGACGTCCTCGAGTACGCGACGATGTGCACTGCCGGATTCCCCGAGCCGCGCACCTTCGCCCGACGGGTGACCCCGCTGCTCATCGACCGTCGCCACGACTTCGACGTCGTCCACGACAACCAGACGCTCGCGCCGGCGCTGCTCCGGGTCCAGGACGCCGGACTGCCGCTCGTGACGACACTGCATCACCCGATCAGCGTCGATCGCCGGGTCGCGCTGCGCGAGGCGCGGGGCTGGTCGCGGATCACCCAGCGGCGCTGGTACGGATTCGTCGCGATGCAGGCCAAGGTCGCCCGCCGCCTCGCCGACAACTCGGTCATCACCGTCTCCGAGAACAGTCGTGACGACGCGATCGCCGACTTCGGGATGCGTCCGGAACAGTTCTCGGTCATCCCCGTCGGCGTGGACACCGAGGTCTTCGCGCCGAGGGGACCGCGGGTCCCGGGACGGATCGTCTGCCTGTCCAGCGCGGACACCCCGATGAAGGGCGTCCCGGTCCTGCTGCGCGCGATGGCTGCCCTTCCCGAGGAGAGTCCGGCGCACCTCGTCGTCGTCTCCCGCCTGACCAAGGGCGGGGCGACCGAACGTCTGGTGCGCGACCTCGGCCTCGGCTCCCGGGTCCGCTTCGTCCACGGCCTCACCCAGGAGGAACTGGCGAGCCTCATCGCCTCGGCCGAGATCGGCTGTGTCCCTTCGCTCTACGAGGGATTCTCCTTCCCGGCGATCGAGGCGATGGCCTCCGGATGCGCGGTCGTGGCCTCCGACGCCGGAGCCCTCCCGGAGGTCGTCGGCCGCGATGGCTCGGCTGGTCTGCTCGTCCCCGCCGCCGACCCCGGCGCGCTCGCGGTCGCCCTCGACAAACTCCTCACCGACCACGATCTGCGGGCCCGGCTCGGCACAGCCGGCCGGGTCCGGGTCGCCGAGCGGTTCAGTTGGCGGGCGATCGCCGAACAGACCTGTGCTGTCTACCGATCCGCGATAATCCGACCATCCAGCGCCACACCAAGAGATGGTAAATAATCTGTGAGAAAATGTGCTCTCAAGCGCGTGACCTGCGGAAACTCCGTTTGCAATAGGAGCAATTGAGGGTATCCTTAGCCCCATGCACTCAGTGAGCAGCGCGGCTCGACTCTGCGGAGTGAGCCCTTCGACCCTTCGGGCTTGGGAACGTCGGTACGGCGTCGTCGAACCGATTCGCACCGACGGCGGCTACCGCGTCTACGACGACGAGGCCCTGCAGCGGCTGACCCGGATGAGCTCACTCATCGCCTCCGGATGGAGCCCCCGCCACGCTGCTGCCTACGTCATCGGGGAGAGCGGCAACGGTGAGCCGGGACCGCTGCCCGGTGGCCCCGCAGAGGAGGTCAGGCCCGACCCGGTGCCGCCCACTCCGGAGGAGGAGGCCCAGCACATCGAGGTCATCCTCCAGGCGGCCGAAGTCCTCGACGGTCCCCGGATCGCCGACGAGCTCGACTTCGTGTTCTCCATCCACTCCTTCGACGACCTCGTCGACATCTGGTTGCGGCCGGCGCTGAAGTCCACCCTGGAAGCCGGTCGCAGCGGCCGGCTCACCGACGCCGGTGAGCACTTCCTCAACGCCGGGATCGAACGCCGGATGCAGGCCTGCTTCGAGGAGGCCCGCCAACACGAGAAGCCGTCACGACCGACGGTCATCATCGGGGTGCCCGGCCCGGTTCGCAACACCATCGAGGTCTACGCGCGCGCGACGAGCCTGCGCCGCAACGGATGTCACGTGACCTACCTCGGAACCGAGGTCCCGGTGCAGGACTGGCTGTCCGCGATCGACTCGACCGGTGCCGACATGATCTGCATCCACATCGAGACCCGCCAGGATGCGGCGGCAGCGGCCACAATCATCACCGAACTCGGCACGGCACATCCGAACGCCCGCGTCTATGTCGGTGGCCCGCACGCTGCGGACGTGACGACCGGTGACCGGGTGATCCACATCGAGGAGGCGAGCATCACGACCTGCGTGGAACGGATGATCGCCGACCACCTCGAGGCGACGGCCGGACTGGAGCCGCAACCCGCCTGACCCGCGCCACGGCCCGCCCCGAGGCGGCCACTTTCGTCCGAGGGCCGACCCGATGTGTCGATCGGGTCGGCTCTCGCGTGAGAATGGGCCAATGCTGACCGTCGACTTCGACCGCTTCCCCGTCGGACCCGGTGACCTCGTCCTCGACCTGGGGGCCGGGCAGGGACGGCACACCTACGAGATCCTGCGCCGGGGTGCGCAGGCGGTCGCGGTCGACCTCAACGCCGAGGACCTCGACCAGGTCGAGGCGATGGTCGGGGCGATGGCGGTCGAGGGGGAGATCAGCCTCCCGGCCCAGCCGGTGACCCGGGTCGCCGACGCCACCGACCTGCCCTACGAGGACGGGCACTTCAGTCGGGTTATCGCCGCCGAGATCCTCGAGCACCTGCCGGACGACGCGGGTGCCATCGCCGAGATCGAACGGGTCACCGCCCCCGGTGGGCTGGTCGCGGTGACGGTCCCGCGCCGCTGGCCGGAGCAGATCTGCTGGGCCCTCTCGGACGAGTACCACGAGGTCGAGGGCGGGCATGTGCGGATCTACCGGGCCAGCGAGTTGCGCGCCAAACTCGAGGCGACCGGTCTGGAGTTCACCGGCTCCCACCACGCCCATGCGCTGCACGCGCCCTACTGGTGGCTCAAGTGTGCCGTCGGTGTGGACCGCGAGACGGCCCTGACCCGCGCATACCATCGCCTCCTCGTCTGGGACATGATGTCCGCGCCGGCGCTGACCCGGGTGGGGGAGCGGTTGCTCAATCCGGTCCTCGGCAAGAGTGTCGTCCTCTACTTCCGCAAGCCGGCCGCAGGCTCGTGAGTATGCTGCCCGCCCGGCTCGTGCAGACCGGAGCCTTCATCGCCGCGAACCAACTGCCCGACGGCCAGATCCCATGGTTCGCAGGACATTTCGCCGACCCCTGGGATCACCTGGAGGCGGTCATGGCGCTCGGCGTCGTCGGCCGGCGGGAGGAGGCGCGGGCCGGCATCGACTGGTTGGCGGCCACCCAGCGCCCGGACGGGACGTGGCCGATGGAGACGGTGGGGGAGACGGTGACCGAGCCGACCGCCGACACGAACCAGTGCTCCTACCTGGCCGTCGCCCTGTGGCACGACTATCTGCTCACCGGCGAGGTCGCCCATCTGCGGCGGCACTGGGCGATGCTTGAGCAGGCGATCGACGTCGTCGTCTCGGCGCAGTTGCCGAGCGGGGCGATCTCCTGGGCCCGGTCGCCGTTCGGGCAGTGGAGTCCGGAGGCGCTGCTCACCGGGAGTTCGTGCATCGTGCTGTCCCTGGCGTGCGCGCTGCGGATCGCGACCGTCCTCCGGCACGACCGGCCCGACTGGGAACTGGCGCGGATCCGGCTGCTCGACGCCGTCCGGCGCGCGGTGGCCGGTGAGCCGGGCATCTTCGTCGACAAGAGCCGCTACTCGATGGACTGGTACTACCCGGTGCTCGGGGGTGCGGTCACCGGTGCCGCCGGGATCGACCTCATCGAGCGGCGGTGGGCGGACTTCGTCGTCCCCGGCTACGGCATCCGCTGCGTCGACGACCATCCGTGGGCGACACCGGCCGAGTCCTGTGAGCTCGTCATCGCGCTCGACCTGCTCGGCCGGTCCGAGGCGGCCCGGCGCATCCTCGCCGACATCGAGATGCACCGGGACAGCGACGGCGGGTACTGGACCGGCTATGTCTGGCCGGACGAGGCGATCTGGCCGGAGGAGAAGTCCACCTGGACCGCCGCCGCAGTCATCCTCGCGAGCGACGCGATCCATGGACTGACCCCTGCCGCCGGACTGTTCCGGGACCTCGCCGAGACCGACCACCGGGCGCCGGTCACGGACGCGGCGCCGACCCGGTCATGACCGGACCCGACGCACTGCCGGCGCGGCGTCGACAGGTCGCCGACCGGACCAAGGGCTTCCTGCCGGACGCCGAGGCCGACGCGCTGCGGGCCGCCGCTGCCGACGCCCGACCCGGACTCTGGCTCGAGATCGGCACCTACTGCGCCAAGTCGACGGTCCACCTCGGACACGTCGCCGAGACCGTGGGGGCGCACCTTGTCTCCCTCGATCACCACCACGGATCCGAGGAGAACCAACCCGGGTGGGAATGGCACGATCCCACCCTCCTCGACCCCCGGACCGGGCGACTGGAGACGCTGCCGCACGCACGGCATACCCTCCACGAGGCAGGACTGGAGGGGTCGGTCAGTCTCCTCGTCGCCTCGACCCAGCAGGTCGCGCCGTGGTGGAGCAGTCCGCTCGAGTTCCTCTTCCTCGACGGGAACCACACCGAGGAGGTGGCCCAGCACGACTACGCGACCTTCGCCCGACACCTCACTGCCGGGGCGCTCCTCGCGGTCCACGACGTCTTCCCCGACCCGCGGGACGGAGGCCGGCCCCCATGGCATGTTGTGCAACGGGCGCTCGGTTCCGGAGCGTTCGAGCAGGTGAGCGTCACCGATTCGCTGCGGATCCTGCGGCGCACCGATGAGCGGTGGGCGGACGGAGCGGCCCGCTGACGTAGGCTTGATTCTCGTGGCTGTTGACTTCCCTCAAGAGATCAAGGACCTGCGCGCAACCATGGATCAGGTGCGCGAGGTCACTGACCTTGCCCGGTTGTCGGCCCGGATCAGCGACCTGGAGAGCCAGGCAGCCGCCCCCGACCTCTGGGACGACCAGGAGCGGGCCCAGGCCGTCACGTCCAACCTCTCCCGAGCCAAGGCCGAGTACGACCGGGTGACCGGGATGGACCAGCGCATCGAGGATCTCGAGGTGCTCGTCGAGATGGCCGAGGAGGCCAAGGACACCGGTGACGACTCCGAGGAGGCCCTCCAGGAGGCGGTCCGAGAGCTCGAATCGCTGCAGAAGGATGTCGGCGAGCTGGAGGTGCGCACCCTCCTGTCCGGAGAGTACGACGAGCGGGAGGCGGTCGTGACGATCCGGGCCGGGGCCGGCGGGGTCGATGCCGCCGACTTCGCCGAGATGCTCATGCGGATGTACCTGCGCTGGGCCGAGCGGCACGGGTATCCGACCAAGGTCATGGACACCTCCTGGGCCGAGGAGGCGGGCCTGAAGTCCGCGACCTTCGAGGTCAACGTCCCCTACGCGTTCGGGCACCTGTCCGTCGAGGGCGGGACGCACCGCCTCGTGCGGATCAGCCCGTTCGACAACCAGGGCCGACGGCAGACCTCCTTCGCGGCCGTCGAGGTCATCCCGCTCATCGAGTCCACCGATTCGATCGAGATCCCGGACAGTGACATCAAGGTCGACGTCTTCCGCTCCAGCGGCCCCGGTGGGCAGTCGGTCAACACGACCGACTCGGCGGTGCGGATGACCCACCTGCCGACCGGCATCGTCGTCTCGATGCAGAACGAGAAGTCCCAGATCCAGAACCGCGCCGCGGCCCTGCGCGTCCTGCAGTCCCGCCTGTTGCTCCAGAAGCAGGCCGAGGAGGCTGCCGCGAAGAAGGAGCTCGCCGGCGACATCAAGGCCAGTTGGGGAGACCAGATGCGCTCCTACGTCCTGCACCCCTACCAGATGGTCAAGGACCTGCGGACCGAGCACGAGGTCGGCAACACCGGCGGCGTCTTCGACGGGGACATCGACGGCTTCATCGAGGCCGGCATTCGGTGGCGACGGGGCCAGGAGAAGGCCGCCGGGGAGGACTGAGCCGATGATCCGATTCGAGGACGTCACGAAGGAATACCCCAACAGCGCCCGTCCTGCCCTCGAGGGTGTCTCGGTCGACATCGACCGGGGCGAGTTCGCCTTCGTCGTCGGCGCGTCCGGCTCGGGCAAGTCGACGCTGTTGCGGCTGATCTCCCGTGAGGAGGTCGCCAACTCCGGCACTGTCCTGGTCGCCGGCCAGGACGTCGGAGAGCTCCCGATGCGCAAGGTGCCGCGGCTGCGCCGCCAGATCGGCGTCGTCTTCCAGGACTTCCGGCTGCTACCGGGCAAAACGGTCTACCACAATGTCGCCTACGCGCTGCAGGTCATCGGCAAGTCCAGCCTGCAGATCCGTCGGGTGGTCCCCGAGACCCTCGAGATGGTCGGACTGGCCGGGATGGAGAAGCGGCTCCCGCACCAACTCTCCGGCGGTGAGCAGCAGCGGGTGGCGATCGCCCGGGCCGTGGTGAACAAGCCGATGATCCTGCTCTGCGACGAGCCGACGGGCAACCTCGACCCTGCCATCAGTCTGGACATCGTCAGGCTCCTGGAACGGATCAACCGGACCGGGACCACCGTCGTCATGGCCACCCATGACGACACGATCGTCAACGATCTGCGTCGTCGGGTCATCGAGCTCGACCAGGGGCGACTCGTGCGCGACGATCAGCACGGCACCTATGTCCCGCAGACGTGATGCCGATCCAATCCGATCCGTTCCCGATTACTGTCGCCACTGCACTGCCAAGACCATGAGTGATCGATCGAGAGCTGCCCTATGAGCCCCAGTTTCCTGTTCCAAGAGATCTGGACCGGCATCCGACGCAACCTGTCGATGACGGTCTCGGTCATTCTCGTGACGATGGTTTCGATGTACCTCCTCGGACTCGGGCTGCTCGCCCAACGTCAGGCCGACACGATGAAGGGGTACTGGTACGACCGGGTCCAGGTCTCGATATATCTGTGCACCGAGAACTCCACCCGACCCAACTGCGCAGAGGGGGGAGTGACGGAGTCGCAGAAGGAGACCCTCCTCGCCCAGCTCGAGGCCCTGCCTGAGGTCCAGGAGGTGTTCTACGAGTCGGAGGAGGAAGCATACTCCCGATTCCAGGACCAGTTCCCGAACAGTCCTCTCGCAGGCAGCATCGAGGTCGGTGACATCCCCCAGTCCTACCGGGTACAACTGAAGGATCCGAGCAAGTTCCAGGTGGTCGTCTCTCAATTCGAGGGGGCCCCGGGGGTCGCCGACATCCAGGACCAGGAACGGGTGCTCAATCGGTTCTTCACCGTCATCAACTACATCACCCTGTTCTCGGTGCTCCTGGCCGCACTCATGGTGTTCGCCGCGATTCTGCTCATGGCCACGACCATTCGTCAGTCCGCATTCAGCAGACGACGTGAGATCGGCATCATGAGGCTTGTCGGTGCCTCCAACTTCACGATCCGGTTGCCATTCATCGTCGAAACGGTCATCGCGGCGCTCGTCGGGGCGCTGTTGGCGTTCGCGTTGCTCTTGGCCACGGTGCATTACATCTTCACCCGATTCCTCAACCAGGTTGTCCTGGATCAGGCGCTTATCGGGGACTCCGATGTCTTGGCAGTGGTGCCGGTCATGGCACTCGGGGTGATCGGCCTGGCGGTGTTGACCTCGAGCGTCACGCTGTGGCGCTACCTGCGAGTCTGAGAGCGATCTGACGGAAGTTGCTGGTGGTGGTTGTGCGCAGCCAGTGACAGGGTTATGCTCGTGGGCACCCTGTGACGAATGTGACGATTGTGATGTCACCCTGCTCCCCGACGAGGTCCATGCCTGTTTCCGCCGCCACACGCAGACCTCGGCCGCGCGACTTCCGCCGGGCTGCGGTGCTTGCCGTCGCCAGCATGATCGTCTCCTTGGGCGTGGCTGTCAGCGCCTTCGCCAGTCCCGACGACCCGCACAAGCAGAAGGCCGCTGTCGACGCCCAGGTCAAGAGCTTGACCGGGGACCTGCATGAGACGAACTCGAAACTGACCGACGCATACCGGGCGCTGCAGGAGACCCAGAGCAAGATCCCGGCGGCCGAAGCTGCCCTCACGCAGGCTCAGGCGGAGGAGGCTACGGCGATCACTGAAGAGCAGAAGGCCCGCACCGCGCTCGAGGTCGCTCAGGCCAAGGAGGACCGGGCCCGGGACGAGTTGGCCCGCACGACCGCCACGATCGAGGCCTCCCGCAAGGAGGTCGCCCGGTTCGCTGCCCAGGTGTACCAGGAGCAGGGTGGGGCTGGGGAGTTGGCCATCGCCATGGAGGCGACAACACCGCAGGAGTTCGCGGACCGGCTGGCGCTCGTCAGCACGATCATGGATGTCAAGCACGGCCAGATCGGACGGTTGAACACCGCCAGGGCCGACCAGGTGGCCCAGGAGGCGCTCCTCGAGGCGCTGCGGGTCGAGAAGGAAGAGGCCCAGGAAGCTGCCCAGGCTGCGCTGGACCGGGCCACGGCTGCCCGGGCCCGGGCAGCCGATGCCAAGGCCGCGCTCGATTCCCTCGCCGCTCAGCAGCGGACGCAGGCGGACACCCTCGAGCAGGAGAAGGTCGCGACCCAGACCGAACTGGCCGCCGCCGAGCAGCAGCAGAAGGATCTGGAGGCGGTCATCGCCGAGATCGCCCGGCAGGCCAAGCTCAAGGCCGAGCGGGAGGCCAAGGAGAAGCGCGAGCGGGAGGCCAAGGCCAAAGCAGAACGGGAGGCCAAGGCCAAAGCGGAGCGGGAGGCCAAGGCCAAGAGCGAGGCTGCTGCGCGGGCGTCGAGGAAGTCGCCGGGAGCCAAGTCTGGTTCTGGAACGTCGTCCGGATCGAGTCCGGGGTCAACCTCGGGGTCGAGTTCCGGTTCCAACTCCTCCACCGGCTTTCTGACCAAGCCATGTCCGAGTTGTTGGGTCTCCTCCGAGTTCGGCAACCGGTTCCACCCGATCCTGAACCACTGGAGGCTGCACGCCGGACGCGACTATGCCGGCAACACGGGCGCACCGATCGTCGCTGCAGCCGACGGGGTGGTCACCTCTGCAGCATGGCGCGGCGGAGGCGGCAACACAATCATCGTCGACCACGGCGTGCACCGCGGCGTGAGCCTGGTGACGGTCTACAAGCATTTGAGCGGGTATGCGGTGCGCGGCGGCAGTGTCAGCCGCGGCCAGGTCATCGGCTATCTCGGCAGCACCGGGCTGTCCACCGGTCCGCACCTGCACTTCGAGACCTACGAGGACGGCGTGCCGAAGGACCCGCGGCGCTGGTTGTAGCCGCGGTCGGGTGATTCCCGGTCGGATCTGTGCCGGGCAGCAGGTAGCGTTGTCGATCATGGCCAAACAGCAGGGACGCAAGCTCATCGCGAGCAACCGCAAGGCCCGCCACGACTACCACATCGAGGACACGTTCGAGGCGGGTCTCGTCCTGCTGGGCACCGAGGTCAAGTCGCTGCGGATGGGCCGGGCCTCCCTCATCGACGGGTATGCGACGTTCCGGGGCGATGAGCTGTGGCTCGAAGGCGTCCACATCCCGGAGTACGCCCAGGGGACGTGGACGAACCACACCCCGCGGCGGCGCCGCAAACTGCTCCTGCACCGGGCCGAACTGGACAAACTCATGCACAAGACGCGGGAGACGGGGCACACGATCGTGCCGCTCTCGCTCTACTTCAAGGACGGTCGGGCCAAGGTGGAGATCGCTCTGGCGAAGGGCAAGAAGCTGCACGACAAGCGGCATGCGTTGCGGGAGCGGCAGGACCGCCGCGAGGTGGACCGGGCGATGAGCGCCCGCTACCAGGGGGGTGCCCGGTGAAGCGGCTCGGATCGATCGTCGCGCTCGTGTTCGGTCTTGCGACGCTGCTCATCGTCCCGGCGGCAGCCGGGGTGACCGGCTCCGCGGGCGGGCTCGCCGTCGCAGAGGCCGCCTGGGCGGTCCCGATGGCCGATCAGGCCCGGTCCTTCGACGTCACCTTCGAGGTGGCGCCCGACGGCTCGGTCAAGGTCACCGAGCGGATCTCCTGGGAGTTCCCCTCCGGGCAGGCCCGTCGCGGCATCGAACGTCTCGTCACCACCCGGGCCGGCTATCGCGAGAGTGAGGACGTCTACCGGCTCTACCGGATCAGCGAGGTCACGGCGTCCTCCCCGTCCGGGGCCCCGGACGATGTCAACGTCACCGACCTCGGGGCCACCACCCGGATCCGGGTCGGCAACCCGAACCAGACCGTGTCGGGGGTGCAGGACTACGTCGTCAGCTATCGGCTCGACAAGATCATCAACGACATCGGTGACGGCACCGCCGAGTTCTACTACAACCTCATCGCGACCTCGAACACCAATACCTACCAGGGGATCTCGGCCTCGGTGACGGCACCGGCGGCAGCGACGAAGAGCGCCTGCTTCTACGGCGCGTTCGGGGAGACGAGAGAGTGCAGCCACCAGGCCGGTGCGACCGCGACGTTCTCGGCCCCCGATGTGTCCTCCGGGCAGGGCGTCACGATCATCACCTCCTACCCGCGGGACGCGTTCGGCGACCTGACCCCGGACCTGATCGAGTACACCGACGCCGGCGGATACCCCCAGCAGGAACTCTCCCCGACCGCGGCGAAGGCGCTCAGTGGCCTCCTCGTCGGCACCGGTGTGCTGCTCCCGCTCGGTGCGGCCGCGCTGCTCGGAACCCTGATCTACACCCGCGGCCGGGACGAGTGGTATGCCGGACTCACCCCCGGTCTGACCCCCGGACCCGGCGAGGACGCGCCGACCCGACGCGGCAGCCTCTCCCATGTCGTCGTCCAGTTCCATCCGCCCGAGGGGGTTCAGCCCGGGCTCGTCGGCGTCATCCAGGACGAGTCGGCGGACGTGCTCGACGTCTCGGCGACGATCGTCGACCTCGCGGTCCGTGGCTTCCTGCGGATCGAGGAGATCAAGGGTGGCGGTCTCTTCGGCCGGGATGACTGGCTGTTGACCTGGCTGGCCCCACCCTCCGATGCCAAGCCGCTCACCGCATACGAGAACACCATCATCGACGGCATCTTCAAGCAGGGCAGCCCGGTCAAACTGTCCGCGTTGAAGAACAAGTTCGCCGGCACACTCGACATCGCGCGCCAGGAGATGTACGCCGAGACCGTCGACCGGGGCTGGTTCCGTCGCTCACCGGAGGCGATGCGCAGCACCTGGACCGGACTCGGCATGTTCGTCACTGCCGCCGGTGCCGTCCTCGGGTTCCTGACCATGAGTAGGTTCGGCGGTCTGTTCCTCGGGAGTGGGATGTCCCCGGTGCCGTTCTTCGTCTTCATCGGCGGGCTGATGCTGTCCGGGCTGATCATCATGAGCCTCGGGCGTCGGATGGCCGCCCGGACTGCTGACGGCAGCGCGGTGCTGGCCCAGTCGTTGGGGTTCCGGCGCTACATGGAGACCGCGGAGGCCCGCCAGATCAAGTGGGAGGAGGCCGAGGAGATCTTCTCGCGCTTCCTGCCCTATGCGATCGTCTTCGGGATTGCCGACAAGTGGGCCAAGACCTTCGAGGAGGTCGCCCAGGCGGCTGCCGCGGCCGGGCATGTCGTCGTCCTGCCGAACTGGTATGTGGGCACCGGCTCGTTCGGCAACCTCGCCTCGTCGATGGACAGCTTCTCCACCGTCGCATCCGGCACGCTCGTCTCGACCCCCGGTTCCTCCGGCGGTTCCGGCTTCAGCAGCGGTGGCGGCGGCGGTTTCGGGGGCGGTGGTGGCTTCTCCGGTGGTGGCGGTGGGGGAGCCTCCGGCGGGTCGTGGTGACCGGGCTGTCGCGTCGATCGCGCTGCTGCCCCGCACGCTGGGTTGCCGACCCTCCGGCACAGACAACGGGTGGAGGTAGGAACGCTCGGAAAACCGGGCGTTCCCACCTCCACCCGTGTCAGTGGTGGCTGATGAGTAGGGCTCTGCCTCAGTTCTTGAAGGCGTCCTTGACCTTCTCGCCGGCCTGCTTCAGGTCGGCCTTGCCCTGGTCGACCTTGCCCTCGGCCTCGAGGCGCTCGTTGTCAGTGACCTTGCCGGCGGCTTCCTTGGCCTTGCCGACGACGTTGTCCTTGGTGTTCTCCAGCTTGTCTCCCAGTCCCATGTCGGACTCTCCTTTACGGTGGTTCGTGGTCGAACGGACCCTTCGAACCTAGAACGTGTGCAACCATCGGGGCACGTTTGTGCAGGTCAACGATGGTTTCGTGGGCCAGGGCGCACCGGTCCGGGAATGCGTTTGGGTCCCGGGGTGTTGCAGGGCATACTGATGACTGCGTCCGAGATCGGCCCCGATGCCGGCCGGGACGTCCTTGACAACTGAACAGCGTGGGAACAACCCCCTTCATGGGGGTGATCGGTTTCGACAGTGGTCGGCTGATCAGGGGAAGCGGGTCGAGGACGTACGGTTATCTCGTTAACGCTCCGTGCAAACCAATAGG
>DUPF01000149.1 GCA_012838445.1 Intrasporangiaceae bacterium
CTCGTATGCGGTCCCGCCGTCCTCCTGCTCCCGCACCTGGCGCAGTTCTCGGCCGGTCATCCGGCACCAGGCGGGTACATCGACCAGCGCCGCCGCGTCGTCGGCGAGGAGGGTGACGACCGCCGCGTCCGGGTGCTCCCGCCACCACCGGGCGACGTCGATGATCGGCTGCGGGCACAGCGTGCCCCGCGAGTCCACGACCGCTCCCTGCGACCCGGCCCCGTCCGGGGCGGGCCGCTCGTCCCAGACGCCGGCACGGGCGCTGGTGACGATGTCGCGGACCTGCCCGGGCAGCTCCGCGCAGGCGCTGGCCCGGTCGGGGGAGACCGCGCCGAGGGGGAGGGTGACCCGGATGTTGCCGTGGCTGAGGGCGCCCATGGCGGCGAGCACATGGCTCGGCTCGAGGGTGCTCGCGGTGCACGCCGACCCGGAGGCGACCGCAGTGCCCCGGCGGGCCAGTTCGTGCACGATCGTCTCCCCGTCGACGTAGAGCGCCGAGGCCGTCACGATGTGCGGCAGCCGCTCGGTCGGGTGCCCGACGACCTGGAGGCCGTCGATCTCGGCCAGATCGGTGCGCAGCCGGTCGATGAGCCGGTATGCCTCACGCGCCTCCTCCTGGCGCGCCGCCTCGGTCTGGCGCCAGGCCTCGGCGGCAGCGAGGACGAGCGGCACCCACGGGTCGGCATCCGCAAGGCCGTGCTCGGCCTCACGACGCCGGCCGGGCAGGGCGAACCGGGTGCCCTCGCGCACGACGAGGAACCCGACAGCGGGCGGGCCGCCGAAACTGGCGGCGCTGCCGACGACGACATCAGCGTCCCTCGGCGGATCGACCCGGCCGAGGGAGGCCTGCGCGTCGCAGAGGAGCGGTGTCCCGGCCCGCCGGGCCACCGCATACGCCTCCGGGAGGGGTTGGATCGTGCCCACTTCACCGTTGGCGTGCTGCAGGACCGCCGCCGCGACGCCGCTCCCTGAGACGGATTCGTCCCACGACCTGAGATCGACCCGACCGAATTCGTCGACCGGGACCTCGACGAGAGCCTGGTCCGGATCGGCCGCAGCCCGGGCCCGGCCCAGGGTGAGCACAACCGAGTGCTCGACCGCGCTCGCGACGAGCATCCGGCCCCGACGCCGCCGCGCGTGCAGCAGCCCGTCGAGGGCGACGGACAGCGCCTGCGCGCCGCTGCCGTGGAACGTCAGCTCGCTCGGACGCACGCCCAGGCCGCCGGCGATGATCTCCCGAGCCTGATCCAGCAGGGCGCGGGACTGCCGGGCCGACGCATACAACCGCCGTGGATCGGCCCAGCCCGCATCAAGAGCCGCCAGCAGGGTCTCCCGGGCCGCCGGGTGCAGGGGCCCCTGTGCGGCATCGAGCAGTCCGCGGCTCGCTCCATGTCCCATAACGCCACGACGCTACCGCGCCCCTGACCTCAATCCGGGCCCCGGCTGGAGTAATGTGTCTGCGAACATGTCTTCAGCAAACGCTCCGTTGAGCGTTCCCGTGCTCGAGAGAGGTTGCCTTCGTGCCTAGGTCTGACAGTCCCGACGGTCGCACGCCACGGCTTGGCCGCGGCCGTCGCGCCGTGTCCCTGGCCGCTATCGCCGTCGGTGTCGCCCTGCTGACCGGCTGTGGGGGGCGGGCCCGCTGGTCCGACGGCCTCCTCATCCCGGGCGTGACCGAGGGCGCCGAACGGGTCACCAAGCTGTGGGTCGGGACGTGGATCACGGCGCTCGTCGTCGGTGCCCTCGTCCTGGTCCTGCTGATGTGGTCGATCATCGTCTACCGCCGCAAGGACGGGGACGAGGAGCTGCCCGAGCAGTTGCGCTACAACGTGCCGATCGAGGTGCTCTACACGGTCGTGCCGATCTTCATCGTGCTCGTCCTCTTCTTCTACACCGCGCGGGAGGAGGCGATCCTCATCGGCACCGAGAAGGAGCCCGACCACGTCGTCAATGTCGTTGGCAAGCGGTGGAGCTGGGACTTCAACTACGTCGATGAGAACGTCCACGAGGCCGGCACCCAGGCGGTCCTGACCGGCGAGGAGGGCGTCGAGGCGACGCTGCCGACCCTCTACATGGTCGTCAACGAGCGCACCGAGTTCGTCCTGACCGCCCGGGACGTCATCCACTCCTTCTGGGTCCCGCAGTTCCACCAGAAGATGGACATGATCCCCGGCCGGGTCAACCGCTTCCAGGTCGTGCCGACCCAGACGGGGACCTTCCAGGGCAAGTGCGCCGAGTTGTGCGGCGCCTACCACTCCTACATGCTGTTCAACGTCAAGGTCGTCGAGCGCGACGAGTACGACGCCTACATCAAGTCCCTGGCCGACAAGGGGCAGACCGGTTTGATGCCCAACTCCCTCAACATGGAGGAAGTCATGCCCATCGATAAAGATCTTCTGCCGGAAGGGAGCTGAGGATGGCCACCGCATCGGAGACGACCTTCCTGCGCACCGCGGAGGGGGCACCCGCTCACCGCAAGGCAGCGCCGGGGACGGCCGTGGTCAAGTGGTTGACGACCACGGACCACAAGGTCATCGGCAACCTGTACTTCATCACCTCCTTCGTCTGGTTCCTCATCGGTGGCGCGATGGCGCTGCTGATCCGGGCCGAACTGTGGAGTGAGGGTCTGCAGGTCGTCGACAACGCCGAACAGTTCAACCAGCTGTTCACCATGCACGGCACGATCATGCTGCTGCTGTTCGCGACGCCACTGTTCGCCGCGTTCGCCAACGCGTTGGTGCCGTTGCAGATCGGCAGCCCGGATGTCTCGTTCCCGCGGCTGAACATGTTCGCGTACTGGCTCTACCTGTTCGGCGGCATCATCGCCGTCTCCGGGTTCCTCACCCCGGACGGGGCTGCCTCGTTCGGCTGGTTCGCGTATGCGCCGCTCTCGGACGTCGCCTACAGCCCGGGCCTCGGTGGGGACCTGTGGATCTTCGGTCTCGGCCTGGCCGGCTTCGGCACCATCCTCGGCTCGGTCAACTTCATCACGACGATCCTGACCCTGCGCGCACCGGGCATGACGATGTTCCGGATGCCGGTGTTCACCTGGACGGTGCTCGTCACCTCCATCCTCGTGCTGCTCATCTTCCCGGTCCTGGCCTCGGCGCTGCTGGCCCTGGGCGCCGACCGGCGCTTCGAGGCCAACATCTTCGATCCGTCGGCCGGCGGGGTGATGCTCTATCAGCACCTGTTCTGGTTCTTCGGACACCCAGAGGTCTACGTCATCGCGCTGCCGTTCTTCGGGATCATCTCCGAGGTCATGCCGGTGTTCTCGCGCAAGCCGATCTTCGGATACAAGACCCTCGTCTACGCGACGATCGCCATCGCGGCGCTGTCGATGTCGGTCTGGGCGCACCACATGTACGTCACCGGACAAGTCCTGTTGCCGTTCTTCGCGATCATGACGATGTTCATCGCCGTACCGACGGGGGTGAAGTTCTTCAACTGGATCGGCACCATGTGGGGCGGCAAGATCGTCATGGCCACCCCGATGCTGTGGGCGTGCGGCTTCATCGCCACGTTCCTCTTCGGCGGCCTGACCGGTGTCATCCTGGCCATGCCGGCCCTGGACTTCCACGTCTCGGACACGTACTTCGTCGTCGCCCACTTCCACTACACCGTCTTCGGCACCGTCGTCTTCGCGATGTTCTCCGGCTACTACTTCTGGTGGCCGAAGCTGACCGGTCGGATGCTCAACGAGACGCTCGGCAAGATCCACTTCTGGACGCTGTTCATCGGCTTCCACGGCACCTTCCTTATCCAGCACGTGCTCGGCATCTGGGGTATGCCTCGGCGCTACGCCGACTACCTCGTCGAGGACGGCTTCCGGTTCTTCAACCAGATCTCGACCGTGTTCGCCTTCCTGCTGGGCATCTCCACGCTGTTCTTCCTGTGGAACGTCTGGATCACGTGGAAGACCGCGCCGAAGGTCGAGAGCAACGACCCGTGGGGCTACGGTGCCTCGCTGGAGTGGACCACCTCGTGCCCGCCGCCGCGGCACAACTTCGACCAGATCGTGCGCATCCGCTCCGAGCGGCCCGCGTTCGACCTGAACCACCCCGAGGCTGCGCCGCACGACGTGCGAGCGGACCTGGCCGCGGATCCCCTGCTCGTCTCGGCACGGAAGGACTGAGCGCATGCGCTACACCGTCAAGTTGTTCGTCGTGCTCGCGCTGGCGTTCCTCTTCGTCACGGTCGTCTACGTGGTGTGGGGTCTGAAGTACCTGCCGGACCGCTATGAGCCGGTCGGGATCGTCGGACTCATGCTCTCCGGGTTCTTCTTCTTCTTCATCGCCGGGTATCTGCACCTCACCGAGCGCAACCTCGACCCGGCCCCGGAGGACGACCTGCGCGGCAACATCGAGCAGCAGCAGGGCGACTACGGCTTCTTCAGCCCCTACAGCTGGACGCCGCTGGCGTTGGCCTTCTCGGCCGCCCTGCTCTTCCTCGGGGTCGCGATGGGATGGTGGATCTTCGCCATCGGTGTCCTCCTCGGGGTGCCGGCGTTGGTCTGGTGGACCTTCGAGTACTTCCGCGGGCGGTACGCCAACTGACCGCCGCTGGTCGGGGACCGGACTCGTGATGGCACGGGTCCGGTCCACCAATGTGGCGGTGCCCAAACCGGAGCCGGCCGGCCAGCAATACCTGACCGGCATCGACAAGCGTCCGGTGCCGCACCTGGCGGTCTTCGCCCCCGCGGGTGGCTACGGGCACGGGTCGGGGGTCGACGGCGACCACGTCGGCGACAGCGCCCACCATGGGGGCCGGGAGAAGGCGGTCTACCTGTTCGCCCGCGAGGAGTTGGACTTCTGGGAACGCGACCTCGGGCGCACCCTCGCAGACGGAACATTCGGGGAGAACCTCACCACCGAGGGTATCGACCTGGAGCGACTGCGGCTCAACCAGCGTCTGCGGGTGGGGGAGCAGGTGGTCCTCGAGGTCTCCGTCCCGCGTAGCCCGTGCCGCACCTTCCAGGAGCACCTCGGTGTCGGCGGCTGGGTCAAGCGGTTCGCCGCCCACGGCCGCTGCGGGATCTACACCCGGGTCGTGATGCCGGGCACCATCGCGGCAGGGGATCCGATCGAGCTCGTCGGCACCCCGGGCCACGACATCGACATGATCACCGCGTTTGCCTCGGCGATGGGGGACAACGACGCCGCGGCCCGGGTCGTCGCGGCGGAATGTCTGCCGGCGATGTACCACGAACGGCTCGTCCGCAGGCTCGCTGCCCGCTGACCGCCCGCCACAACTTCGCAATCGCGAAGTTATGGCGGGCCGCTGCCGTGGCCGGGTGGTGTCGGGTGGGGGATGGAGTCCTCGGTCGGCACCACGGGTGAGGCGGTGCCGTCGGGGTGTGGTGTCGGGTGGGGGATGGAGCCCTCGGTCGTCACCGCGTGCGGTGAGGGTCGGGGCGTCAACCCCAGCCGAGTTCGTGCAGGCGGTCGTCGTCGATGCCGAAGTGGTGCGCGATCTCGTGTACGACGGTGATCGTGATCTCGTCCTCGAGCTCGTCCCGGTCGGCGCACATCCGAGTCAGCGGGCCCTGGAACAGGGTGATCCGGTCGGGGAGGGCCCCAGAGCCCCATCCGAAGTCACGCTCGGTCAGCGGGACTCCCTCGTAGATGCCGAGCAGGTCCGCGGGCTCCTCCGGGGGCGGTTCGTCCTCGACGAAGAACGCGACGTTGTCGAGCATCGCCATCAGTGCCGGCGGCACGGAGTCCAGAGCGGCGCTCACAGCGTCCTCGAACTCCTCCGGCGACATCGGGACCACTAGGGCCCTCCGAGGAGCTCTAAGAGGCGTTCCTGGAGCTCTGGGGCGGGTCCGTCCAGTTCGAGGACCTTCGTCCGGGAGGTCCGACCGGTCACGAGACTGACGGCACGGCGCCGCAGACCGAAGGCCTGGGCGACGGCGCGGAGCACGGCGTCGGTGGCGGCACCGTCGACGGCCCGGGCGGTGACGGCGACGCAGAGGGTGTCGCTCTCGCCGTACCGACCGGAGACGGCTGTGCGGCTGGCACCCGGGCGGACCCGGACACTCAGCCGCACAGCGGTGTCGCTCCTCGAGGAGATCAGTTCGATCGGTTCAGCGGCATCGCTCAGCGCTGACCCGACTCGACCTGAGCCGACTCGACGGACTCGGCCTCGATGGCCTCGTGGCTGTGACCGTCGTGGTGTGCCGCAGCCAACTCGGCCGGGGTGACGGGCTCGACCCGGTCCTTGAAGTAGAACTCCGAGAGGGCAGCGCGCAGGCGGTTCTTGCGGGCACCCTTGCGGACCACACCGTTGGCGTCGACGGTCGGGGGGAGCTGGATCGGCGCGGGGGACTCGAAGTTGACGAGGTTCCAGCGGGTGAACTCGTCGAGGTCCTCGTGCCGCTCGTAGTACTGCCCCTGCGGGGTGCGCACCACCGTGCCGCTCTCCCGGCCGTGGAGCACCGTCTCGCGGTCGTGCCGCTGCAGGGCCAGACAGATCCGCTTCGTGATCCAGAACACCAGGACCGGGGCGACGAAGAACGAGATCCGGAAGATGTTCGTCAGGTCGTTGATCGACATGCCCGTCTTGATGGCGATGATGTCGTTGACACAGGCCAGCGCCAGCACCGTGTAGATCGTGATCGCGGCCATCCCGATGCCGGTGCGCACCGGAGCGTTGCGCGGCCGGTCGAGCAGGTGGTGCTCACGGGTGTCACCGGTGACCCAGCGTTCGACGAACGGATAGGCACCGAGCACGGTATAGACCAAGGGCAGCAGGATGATCGAGCCGAGGAAGATGTTCGGCGAGAGAGTGAAGCCGAACACGGTGAACTCGATCCAGCCGGGCAGGAGTCGTAGCGCTCCGTCGGAGAACCACATGTACCAGTCCGGCTGGGATCCGGCGGTCACCGCTGACGGGTCGTACGGTCCGTGCACCCAGACCGAGTTGATCTGGACGAAGGCCGACAGCAGCGCGGTGACGCCGAAGACGAGGAAGAAGAAGCCTCCCGCCTTGGCGGCGTAGACCGGCATGACCCGGAAGCCGACGACATTGTTGTTGGTGCGGCCCGGCCCGGGGAACTGGGTGTGCTTCTGCACCGCGACGAGGATGATGTGCGCGGTGAACAGGGCGATGAGGATCGCCGGGATGAGGAGCACGTGGGCGGAGTAGAGGCGGGGGATGATCATCTCGCCCGGGAAGTCGGCGCCGAAGATCGCATACGCGATGTAGGAGCCGATGACCGGGACGGTGAGGATGAAGCCCTGCATGACCCGCAGGCCGGTGCCGGAGAGCAGGTCGTCCGGCAGGGAGTAGCCGGCGAAGCCCTCGACGATGGCCAGCAGCGCCAGCACGGTGCCGATGACCCAGTTCAGTTCCCGCGGCTTGCGGAACGCGCCGGTGAAGAAGACCCGCATCATGTGCACCGAGACGGCGACGATGAACATCAGCGCGGCCCAGTGGTGGATCTGCCGGATGAGCAGGCCGCCCTTGATGTCGAACGAGATCTGCAGCGTCGAGGCGTAGGCCTCCGACATGACCACGCCCTGCATCGGCACGTAGGAGCCGTCGTAGACGATCTGGCCCATGCTCGGGATGAACCAGAAGGTCAGGAAGGCGCCGGTGAGCAGGCAGATGATCATCGAGTACATCGCGATCTCGCCGAGCATGAAGCTCCAGTGGTCGGGGAAGACCTTGCGGAGCAGGTAGTTGACGCCCTTGGCGGCCCCCGTGCGGTCATCGACCCAGCCGGCGACCCCGCCGACCTTCTTGGCCGCGCCGGACGGCTCGCGGCGGACCGGCTGGTCCCCGGCGCGCAGCGCGTCCGCGGGACGGTTCACAGTGGTCTCGCTCATGCCTTCTCACGCTCCCAGTAGCTCGGTCCGACCGGCTCATCGAAGGGCTGCTCGGCCACGAGGTAGCCCTCGTCGTCGACGGTGATCTTCAGTTGCGGCAAGGGACGCTTGGCCGGTCCGAAGATGACCTTGCAGTCGTCAGTGACGTCGAACGTCGACTGGTGGCAGGGACACAGCAGGTGGTGGGTGTGCTGCTCGTACAGCGCCACCGGACAGCCTGCGTGGGTGCAGATCTTGTTGTAGGCGACGATGCCCTCGTAGCCCCAGTCGCGGGCCTTGCGGCCGGCCTCGGTGTCCTTGAAGTCCGCCGGGTTCAGACGCATGAGGAGGACCGAGGACTTGCCCTTCTCCTCGAGGATGTAGTGCTGGTTCTCGATGCCCATGGAGAGCAGACCCTCGGGCTGGACGTGGTAGGCCGAACCGATGGTCACCTCCTCCGGGCGGATCGGGGTGTTCTGCGGGTCGCGCATCAGGCGCGGCCGCTTGAAGGTGAAGCCGGTGCCGTCGGCGTTCGGCTCACCGTCCCAGTAGGTGTGCGCGAGGCGCTTGTACGGTTTGTCGAGGGGGCCGAGGCTGCCGGCGACCTGGACGAGCATCGGGATGGAGAACAGACCGAGTGCACCACCGAGCGTGTACTTGATGAGCGGCCGGCGGGACAACTGGGAGGTCTCGTCGCCCTCGGCGAGGATCTCACCGAACCGGGCCCGATCGGCGTCGTCGCTGCGCATGACGTGGCGCATCTCGACGACCTCCTCGTCGGGCATGAGGGTCTTGGCCCAGTGCACCGCACCGGCCCCGATCCCGAACAGGGACAGACCCATGCCCAGGCCGAGGAAGAAGTTGCTCGTGTTGATGTTGCCCATGCCGGGGATGTACATCGTGCTCGTCACCGACACGGTGAAGTAGGCGACGAGGAAGAGCAGGGTGCCGAGGACCGAGATGCCGAACAGGGCGGCGACCTGACGTTCGGCGCGCTTGGCGGCGCGCTCGTCGAGGTCGGCCATCCGGGCCTGGTGCGGGGGCAGGCCCGGGTTCTCGAAACGCTCCGGGAGCCCGCCGTCGCCGACGTGGTCGCCGTCCTTGATGCTGACGGCGGTGCTCGCGTCCTTGTCGTAGGCGGCCTGGTCATACACCTCGTCCGGACCGGCACCGGTGGGCGAGTTGTCAGCAGGCTGGTTCGTGTCTGCCACGTCAGGCTCCCTTCTGGCCAAGCCACACGGCGGTGCCGATCATGATTCCGAGCCCGAAGAGCCAGATGAACATGCCTTCGGAGGCCGGGCCGTAGCCACCGAGGCCGATGCCGCCGGGGCTGCCGACCGCGTGCATCTCCTTGACGTAGGCGATGACATCACGCTTGTCCTCGGGGGTGAGGTTCTGGTCGTTGAAGACGGGCATGTTCTGCGGACCGGTCAGCATGGCTTCGTAGATGTGCACCGGCTCGACCCCGTCCAGCGGGGGAGCGTGCTTGCCCCGGGTGAGCGCGCCACCGGCGGCTGCGGAGCTGTGGCACATCGCGCAGTTGCTGCGGTAGATCGTGCCGCCGCGTCCGGCGTTGCCCTGCCCCTCCCAGTCGAGCCACTCCTCGTCCGGCCGGGCCGGGCCGGGGCCGAGGGATGCCACGTAGGCGGCGATCGCATCGATCTGCTCGGGCGTGAACTTGACCTTGTCGACCCGCGGCGCCTGCGGACCGGGCGCGGCCATCGGCATCCGCCCGGTCTCCATCTGGAAGTGGACCGCCGCGGCGCCGGCACCGACGAGGCTGGGACCGAACGCGTTCTTCGTGTCGTTGATCGGCAACTCGTTGCCCTCGGCGTTCAGGCCGTGGCAGCTGGCACAGTTGGCCCGGAAGAGCGCCTGGCCCTCCTCGACCTGGTCGGCGGTCACTGCGGCGGCGGAGGCCGGCTTGGGGGCGAGCGCGGCATACAACCCGCCCGTAACCACGAGGGCGAGCATCAGCAGCAGCGCTATGGCCGCTGGATGGCGGCGCCTGGCGGCTAGTGCGTTCACGTCAGGTCCTTTGGTGTTCTATGTCGATTCGGCCAGGAAGCGAGAGTAGCGAAAACAGCGGTGGGCGGACGGGATCGGGACTACTTGAGGATGTAGATGGCGGCGAACAGGGCGACCCAGACGACGTCGACGAAGTGCCAGTAGTACGACGTCACCACCGCGCCGGTGGCCTGGGCGTGGGTGTAGCGACGGGTGGTGAAGGTCCGTCCGATGATGAGGAGGAAGGCGATCAGTCCACCGGTGACGTGGATGCCGTGGAAGCCGGTCGTCAGGTAGAAGACCGAGCCGTAGGAGTCGCTGGAGATCGTCACCCCGGAGTGCACCAGGTGTGCGTACTCGTAGACCTGGCCGGCGATGAAGGTCGCCCCGAAGATGTAGGTCAGGACGTACCACTCGCGCATCCCCCACTTCTTGAACTCGAAGAGGGAGCCGGTGCGCGCGACCTGGCCGACCTCGGCCTTCCAGACGCCCAACTGGCACCACACCGAGGAGATGACCAGGACCATGGTGTTGACGAACGCGAACTTGACGTCGAGCAGGGGGGTGTTGGCCGCCCACTGCTCAGGGACGTTGGCGCGCAGCGTGAAGAGCATGGCGAACAGGCCCGCGAAGAACATGAGTTCGCTGGCCAGCCACACCATGGTGCCCACGGCCGCCATGTTCGGTCGCGTCGCCGGCCCGTGTCCCGGGATGCTGGGAACCACCGGATGCCGAGCGTCGTTTCGAGAGTTGTCTGAGAAAGATGCTGCAGTCGCCACGGGGTCAATACTGCACTATCTCGCGGCCATTCGGTGTCAGACCCCCCGACAAACCCCGGCTAGGATCGTCACCATGAGTTCCGCGCACGCTTCGACAGCCCCCGAGAACGCCCCGCAGACCACCTCGACCGGGACGGCGACCGGAGCCGCCCACCAGGTCACCGTCCTGCTCTACAGCGACGACATCACCACCCGGGATGCCGTGCGCGCCGCGGTCGGTCGGCGCCCGGCCCGCGATGTGGAGGTCGTCGCCTGGACGGAGTGCGCCACCGGACCGGCCGTCGTCTCAGAGGTTGAGAAGGGCGGCTTCGATCTGCTCATCCTCGACGGCGAGGCCACCCCGGTCGGGGGGATGGGGCTGACCCGCCAGTTGAAGAACGAGATCTTCGAGTGCCCGCCGGTCCTCCTGCTCACCGGACGTCCGCAGGACGGCTGGTTGGCCGCCTGGTCCCAGGCCGAGGCGGTCGTGCCGCACCCGCTCGACCCGATCGCGGTCGCGGGCGCCGTCGCCGAACTGGCCCGCACGACGCGCTGACGGTGGAGGCGACCCAGCCGACCTGGCCGGATCTGCTCACGACGCTCATCGCGGGGGGCGACCTCACGAGCGCGGAAACCCGCTGGGCCATGGGCCAGGTCATGCGCGGCGAGGCCAGTGACGTCCAGCTTGCCGGGTTCCTCGTCGCGCTCAAGGCCAAGGGGCTGACCACCGGTGAGCTCGGCGCGCTCGCCGACGAGATGCTCGCCCACGCCAACCGCATCGAGGTCCCGGGCGCGACCGTCGATATCGTCGGCACCGGCGGGGACCGGCACCACTCGGTGAACATCTCGACGATGGCGGCGCTGGTCGCCGCCGGAGCGGGTCTGACCGTCGTCAAGCACGGCAACCGGGCCGCATCGTCCTCGAGCGGGTCGGCCGATGTGCTCGAGGCGCTCGGTGTCTCTCTCACGCTCACGCCCGAGGAGGTCGCCGAGGTCGCCTCGGAAGCGGGGATCACCTTCTGCTTCGCCCAGTCGTTCCACCCGAGCATGCGGCACGCCGCGGTCGCGCGTCGCGAACTGGGCATCGGCACGGCATTCAACGTCCTCGGTCCGCTGACCAACCCGGCCCAGCCGACCTACGCGGCGCTCGGCGTCGCGGACGCCGCCGTCGCCCCACTCATCGCCGGGGTGTTCGCCGACCGTGGCCACACCGTCGTCGTCGTGCGCGGCGACGACGGACTCGACGAGATCACCCTCTCGACGACCTCTTCGGTGTGGATCACCCACGCCGGATCGGTCACGACCGCCGCGATCGACCCGCTCGACTACGGATTCGAGCGCAGCCCGCTGAGCGCGCTGCGCGGCGGCGACGCCGCATACAACGCCCAGGTGGTCCGTGACGTCCTCGCGGGGGTGCGCGGCGCACCCCGGGATGCGGTCCTGCTCAACGCGGGCATCGCGCTGGCCCTGCCGCTCATCGACACGGGGACAGCCTTCACGGCGGCCCTGGAGGCGGGGATCCGGGCCGCCCGGGAGTCGATCGACAACGGCGCGGCGGCAGCGGCCCTGGACCGCTGGGTGACGGCTACTCGACGCCGAGGCTGAACGCCGCGCCGAGGTCCTCCTTGGAGTAGGTCCGGAACGCGATGTGCGTGTCGGTCGCGGTCACGCCGGGGACCTTGCCGATGCGGTCGGCGATGACGTCGGCGAGGTGTTCGTGCTCACGCACCTTGACCATCGCGATGAGGTCGACCGAACCGGCCACGGAGTAGACCTCCTGGACCCCGTCGATCTCGACCAGGGCGCTGGCCACCTCGGGGATCTGGTCGACGTCGGCGTTGATGAGGACGATGGCGCTGATCACGCCGTCCAGCCTAGCGAGTGCCGCAGGGTCCGCGGTCGGTTCACTGCATCGGCCGGCATCCCGGGAGATCGACCGGGGCGGTGGGCAGGGTCCAACCGGTCGAAAGGTTCTGTCAGCCGGCGCTCAACTCACCGTAGGAGGCGGCGCCGCGGACCGGGCAGGACCAGTCGCCGTCCACCTCGACGAGCCGCACACCGGGGGTCTCCAACCAGCGGGCGATGATCTCGGTCTCCTCGATGATCGCGGCCGGCAGCGGCGTCGCGGGGGCGTCGACATGTTCGGCACTGGTGACCAGGGCGTCGATGTAGGGCATCGGGTCGGCGCCGCGGGGCGCGAGCACCGACCCGGCGAGTCGGCCGTGCCGGATGCACATGAGCTCCCAGCCGCCGAGCGGGTGCCGGACGGCGGCGATGAGTTGGGCGGTGGCGGCCAGCGGGGCGAGCCGTTGCAGGCGGGTCATGCCGTGCAGCAGCGAGGAGAGCCGGTCGCGGGTCTCGCCGGCCTCCTCGAACCGCTCCTGGCGCGCCAACTCACGCATCGCGGACTTGAGGCGCTGGACCACGAGCGCGGGGTCGGCACTCATGGCCAGCCGGGCGTCGGCAGCGACGAGGGAGTAGTCGGCGCGACTCTGGGCGCCGGTGCAGGGCGCACCGCAGGAGCCGAGGTCGGCCAGGACGCAGGCGCTCGGGCGCTGCGGAGCGGCGGGCAGGGACTGGGTGCACTGGCGCAGCGGGAAGACCGTGTGCAGGGCCGCCATCGCCTCGATGGCCCGCTGCCGGCTGCGGAACGGGCCGACATAGGTCGCGTCGTCCTCGCGCACGGTGGTGACGATGGACAGGCGGGGGAAGTGCTCGACGGTCAGCTTCAGCCAGGTGGCTCTCGTGGGGCGGGTCGAGCGGCGGTTGAAGCGCGGCTGCTCGGAGGCGATGATCCGGACCTCCCGCACCCGGGCCTCGAGGTCGGTGGCGCACACGATGGGCGTGACCGACTCGGCGAGGCGGACCATCTGCTGCATCCGGGCCCGGCGTTCACCGCGGGTGAAGTAGGACGACACCCGCCGACGGATGTCGCCGGAGGTGCCGACGTAGAGCGCCGACCCCGCGGCGTCCCGGAAGACGTAGACCCCCGGTGCGTTCGGCAGCCCCGTCGCCAGGGTCCGTTTGGCGCGCACCTCGCTCGGGACCGCACCGGAGAACCCGCGCAGCTCCTCGAAGGTGTCGACACCCCGGTTGCCGACCAGGGCGATGAGTCCGTGCAGGACGTCGACGGTGGCGCGGGCGTCGTGCAGGGCCCGGTGGTCCGGGGTCGTCTCGGCGCCGAAGTGTCGCGCGAGAGTGGCGAGTTTGTGGTTGCGGACCTCGTCGCGGCTGAGCAGTTGTCGGGCCAGGTGCACCGTGTCGAGCACCGGCAGGGGCGGGAACTCGACATCGATGAGCCGGGCCGCGGCCTTGAGGAACGAGATGTCGTAGCTCGCGTTGTGTGCGACCCAGGCGACCGTGGGCCCCTGGCTGCGGACGAAGTCGAAGAAGCTCGGCAACGCCGCCTGCAGCCGGGGCGCCCGGGCCACCATCGTCGTCGTGATCCCCGTCAACGCGGTGATGA
This sequence comes from Intrasporangiaceae bacterium, assembly GCA_012838445.1. Taxonomy (GTDB): domain Bacteria; phylum Actinomycetota; class Actinomycetes; order Actinomycetales; family Dermatophilaceae; genus F2B08. The sequence continues at coordinate 14,040 of DUPF01000149.1, forward strand.
ACGCGGGAATGGGCGCACCGGGATTGACCAGGGTCTGGAACTCACCGACGACCTCACCGGCACGCACCGCGACCGCACCGATCTCGGTGATCCCGGCATCGGCGGGAGCACCTCCGGTGGTCTCCAGGTCGACGACGACGAAGGTCACGTCGGTCAGCGGGGTCCCGAGCCGGTCGCCATCGAGGAACTCGAAGGCGCCCTGGAACGCGCTCTGGACCGCCACTGACATGCTGACCACCGTAGGGACGCCCACCGACAGACCTGGGACGCCACGCGGAATCGGTCGAGATCCGCAGGCAACCTTCCGCCCGATCGTCGCGTAGTGAGGACGCCGGTCGGACCGATGTCATGACGTGGACCGATCCGGCCGGAGTGGTCCACGAGGAGCAGATCCGCTAAACCCAAGTAGCATCTCGCCCGTGGCACCGACCCGAGAGCGGACGACCCGGCCCTGGCACGACGCCGGTGCCGTCATCGTCGACGCGCTGCGGCTGCTGTGGCGGCACTGGCCGGTGCTGGTGTTCATCTACCTCCTCGGCGCCGCCGGCCACAACGGGTTCCTCTGGCTGAGCGTCGTGGTGAGCGAGCGGAATCCGACGGTCGCGGGGTTCCTCCTCCCGCTCGTCCCGATCAGCACCCTCGTCGCGCTCATCCTCATGCTCCGGGCGCTGACCCCCTCGCTGCCGCACGTCCATCTCGACGCCGACCCGGTACTCGCACCCGAACCCGCACCCGGGACCGGACCCGAGCAGGAGGTGCGCGAGCAGGGTCGGGTGCGCACCGCATACCGTCGGGTGCGCGAGGTGACCTCCGCCCGACTGGCCCTGCTCGCGGGCACCCTCATCCCGTTCCTCACCCTCTACGTCTCCGAGGGGTATCTGAAGCAGGACCGGCTCGCCTTCACCAGTGCCGCCTACTTCGACGAGTTCACCAAACGGGGGTTGACCCTCGGCGGCGGCACGGCGATGAACACCGACCGGCTCTTCATCGCCGGCGGGTGGGCCCTCGCGGCGCTGATCTTCGTGGCCCTGACGGTGCGGTGGCTGCTGGACCGCTTCGACCTGCCGCGCAAGGCGCTCGGGTGGGGTCTGTTCGCCGGCTACCTGGAGGTGCTGTGGCTGTTCCTCCTCGCCAACCACTTCACCGGCCTGAAGGACTGGGGCTGGAGATGGATCATGAGCCGCCGGTTCAGCGAATGGGCGGCCGACGGGTGGCAGGGTTTCCTCGGCTGGCTCGGGCCGTTCGGGGACCCGGTCGGGTGGGCGACCGGCTGGATCCTGGGGGCGCTCGGACGTGGTGACCAGCTCATCCTGCTCCCGATCGCCTGGCTGACCGTCGGAGCCGTCGTCTACGGTCGCAGCATCGCCGCGCCGAAGCCGACCCCGCGCGAGCCGGGGCGGATCGCCCGGGTGGGTGAGCGGGTGCCCGCGCCGGCCCGCAAGGCCTGGGACGAGATGACCGGCAGCGTCCGCGGCCGGTTCACCCGGCTGGCGTCGGGGCTGCGGCTGCTCATCTCCGCCGGGCTGGTGCCGATGCTGCTGTTCTGTCTGGTGTTCCTCCTGGCCCGCCAGTCCGAGAACCTCGCCAAATGGGTGGCCCGGATGATCATCGGCCCGCAGGAGGTGACGACCAGGCTGGCGTTCGCGCCGCATGTCGCGGTCTTCACCGGTGCGGTCTACACGACGGTTCTCGTCGTGCTCCTCGGCGCGGCGATCAACCGGATCCTGGGCCGGACGGCAGCGGCCCCGGATCCAGCGGGAACACCGCCGCCTGCGGATACGCGAACCACACCCGAACCGACTGCGGGATCCGCCCCGACGGCATGACGAAACTGACGTAGCGGTCCCACTCCTGGGGGCGCGGCGGGCGGGGGGCGCCCTCGAAATCGGTCGGCATGGTCCCGTCGAGGTTCGGTCCGGGGGTGGCCGGCGGCAGGCACGGATTCTGGTCGATGTTCCCGTCGGGGACAGCGCGCAGTCCCGGGCCGTACTCGGCACCGTCCTCGTCGGTGACGATGACCTTGCACATGGACACCGGGTCGTCCGGGTCGGCCCGGAAGGTCAGCTTGACCCGCCACAGGGTCAGGCCGTCCGGCAGACTCACCGGCGTCGGTTCGGCCCCCGGCCCGGTGGAGTATGCGGTGCTCGCGTCGATCCAGCCCGCCCGGACCGCGAGGGGGACCGGCCGGGTGCGGGTCTCCTTGGGGTCCGGGCTGATCGGGGCCTGTCCGTTGATCCGGGCCCAGCCGTCGGCGTCGACAGCCACCGGTTCGCGCGGTCCGGTGGCGTCCCAGAGCAGCTCGAGGCGCTGACCGCTGAGCAGGAGCGCCAGAGCGAGGGCGACGGGGATGCCGAGGAGGCTGGCCCGGTGCCGCTGCCAGAGGCTCACGGCGTCCTCTCCTGACTGCTGCCCAGGGTGCCGTCCTGGGCGCCATCCTGGGTGCTGTCCTGGGCCTGACCGCCCGCTCGCGCGCTCGGCAGCACGAGCGGCTCGGTCCGCGAGGACCAGGCGGCGACGTCGGCCGGCTCGATGCCGAGGTCGATGACGGCCAGGTCATCGGCGCGCTGGTCCATCATGTTCGTCCCCAGCACGACCCGGGAGCCGGGGAGAGTGTCCGGGTCGACCTCGAAGCTGATGACGCAGCCGGTGCGCAGGCCGGGGTTCGTCGCGGCGCAGGACCTCGTGCCCCGGCCGCGGGTGAAGACCCGGCCGGCGCCGTCGCGCAGTTCGGCCCAGGCCACCGAGGTCTGGTCCCGGGTCGGGACCGCGTCGACCTCGACGATGAGCCACAGGCCAGGGGTGATGCCGGACGGGCCGCCCTCGAAGGTGGCGACCAGGGGCGCACCGTCGACGCGGACGACCTCGACCTCGGCCCACCGGGTCGGCACGGTCTGTCCGATGACCCCGTGACGCTCGAAGGCCTTGAGCGGTTCGGTGCTCGTCGGGAGGGTCTCGTCGACGAACCGGCCGACGGCGAGTGCGGCGATGATCAGCGCACCGACGCCGAGCCGGGAGGGACGCAGGATGCCCTCGGCCCCTCCTGGGAGTCGTCCGGGGAGTCTCATGGCGTCACCGCCTCGAGCCGGGGCTGGACCGGGATGGTGGCTCGGGCCGCGAGGGCGGGGTCGAACCACCGCATCGTGGCATCGATCGAACTCTCCCGGTAGGTCTTCCCGTAGACCTCGACGGTCACCTCGGTCGGTGCCGGGCTGCCGGGCCGCTGCTCCCACACCAGGAGGGTGCGGTAGGTCAGGCCCGGGGGCAGGTCCCCGAGTTCGCTGCGGTCGGCGGCGACGATGACCTTCGGGGGAATCTCGTGGGCGGGACGGTCCCGGTCATAGCGCCGGAACAGCCCCTCGACGCCGCGCACCCGGATGGCGTCGGCGACATCGCTGTGCGGGATGGACTGGGTCTGCTCGGTGACCAGGTCGGCCGCGACGACGAGGTAGCGTCCCTCGGTCTCGCTGAGGAGGTGGTTGCCCATGTCGGTGGCGGTCGTGGCCCCGAGGACGGTCACGGTGACCGGCGTGGCGGTGATCGGCTCGCCCACGGTCAGCGCGGGGGTCTCGTCGGCCGCCTCCTGCCACCCGCCGAAGAGCCCGGAGACGAGCAGGGCGGCGAGGAAGACGCCCAGGCCGAGGTCCCGGATGGACCGTCCGGCCAGGTATGCACGGGCCGCGTCGAGCGGGCTTCGGGACCTCCCCACGGGTCGAGATCGTAGCCGTGCACAGGGATGCTCCGGATCGGTGGTCCGGAAGCTGTGTCAGACCTCGCTCCTAGCGTGGGGGACAACCGAATCAGAGAAGGAGGTCCACCCTCATGGCCTACTATCAGGAGCAGGCACGGGTGCACACCCAGCCGCCGGGTCCGGCCCGCGGCCCCGCCCCCGGGGCAGCCGGCTCGACCAAGCGGATCGACTGCGACACGTGCCCGATCGCCGGCCGTGGCTGCGGCGACTGCATGGTCGCCCTGCTGGGACCGGTCCGGTTCCGTCTCGACGCGGCGGAGGAGCGGGTCGTCGGGCAGTTGCGCGAGCACGGCCTGGTCACCGCGGCCGAGGCGGCGGCCGCCTATGCGGTCCCGGAAGTGTCCGGACCGGACGGGGCGGGGGGACGGCTGCGCGCCATCGGGTGAGACGCTGTCCGGGTGCCCCGCCGTGTCCCGACCGCCGCCGTGCGGAGCCGCGCCGTGCATGCCCGCACCGTCCATGCTCTCGGCGTCCCGGCGATGCTGCTCACGGCCCTGCTGGTGGTCGTCGGGTGCTCGACCGGCGCGGACAGCCGGTGCCGGGTCGACGGGCCGGGCTCGGCTGCGGAGCTCACCGCGCTCCGGGAGGCGTGCGAGCGGGCCCTGCCCGTGCTCGCACAGGTCTGGCCGCAGTGGACCGGACCGGCCCACATCGTGCCCGCGACCGAGCCGCTCGAGCCCGGCACGGCCGCCCGGGTCGAGGGGATTGCCCGCCCCGGCGCACCCGCTGAGGGGGACCGGCTCGTCGTCGCACCGGACCTGACCGCTGCCGTGGACAGCGCCGGACTCGACGTCGTGCTGCGCCACGAGCTGACCCACCTGGCGATGCGGGCCACCGGGACCGCCTCGATCCCGCTCTGGGCGGCCGAGGGCCTCGCCGAACACGTCGGCTACGCATCGGTGCCCGACGAGCGCCGGCACCGGACCGAGGAGGTGACCCGACTGCGGGACCGGGTCGCAGCCGGGACCTGGCCCGGGAGCGTCCCGAGCGAGGACCGACTCACCGATCCGGGAGACCGGAACGACGCATACACCGCGGCCTGGCTGGGGATCGAGGTCCTCATCGCCGAGCACGGTCTGGCGGCCGTGACCGCCGCCATGCAGGACCCGGCCTCGGGCGGCGAGTCGGGCCTGCTCACGACACTGGGGGAGACCCCGGACACACTGACCGCCCGGTGGCACGAGGAGCTGGTCAGCAGGGCCGCCCCGGTGGATTAGCCTTGGGCCTTATGACCACCCCGTCCGGCACGAGCGTGACCACGAGGATCGCCGCACCCCCCGGGGTGGTGCTCGACGCCATCGCCGACGTGGAGAAGTACCCCCAGTGGACCAACACCGTCTCGACGGTCACGGTGCGCAGCTTCGAGGGCGACGGCTGGGTCGACAACGTCGAGTTCACCGCGACCGCCGGCCCGCTCAAGGACACCTACACCGTCGACTACGACTGGGACATCGCGCACGACGGCACCGGCGAGGTGACCTTCGCCCTGGTCACCTCCCCGCTGCTCAGTTCCCTGGACGGGGTGTTCTCGCTGCGCTCCCGCGACGACGGGGCCGCGACCGAGTTGACCTACGCGTTGGCCCTCGACGTCAACGTCCCCATGCTCGGACAACTCAAGCGACGCGTCGAGAAGTCGCTCGTGACCTCCCTCCTGGAGCAGTTGAAGACCTACGTCGAGACCCGAGTGCGAGCCCGTGGGCAGGGCTGAGCGACTGCCCCGGGTCGTCGTGTGCACCGGCAAGGGCGGGGTGGGCAAGACGACGACCGCGGCGGCTCTCGGTGTCGACGCCGCCCGGGACGGTGCCCGGACCCTGCTCATGTCCACCGACGGGGCACACTCCCTCGGCGACGCCCTCGGCGTCGACCTGCGCAACGGCCCGGCCGAAGTCGAGACCCGACTCACCGCCGAACACGTCAGCGCGGCGCACGGCCTCTCGGACGCGTGGCGGGTGGTCCAGGACTACCTCATCGGTCTGCTCGACGACGTCGGGGTCGACCCGGCCATCGCCGAGGAGCTGACGAGTCTGCCCGGTGCGGACGAGATCGCGGCCCTGGTCACGCTCCGGGAGCGGGTGCGGGCCGGGTCCTGGGACGTCGTCATCGTCGACTGCGCCCCGACCGCCGAGACGCTGCGACTCCTCGCACTGCCCGACTCCCTCGCCTGGCACCTGCGCCGCTGGCTCCCGGATGGCTCGACCTGGCGCCCCGCCGCGGCCGCCGCACTCGGGCTGCCGCTGCCCGGTCCGGCGGTCCTGGCCGCCATCACCCGCTGGCACGCCCAGATGAGCGACCTCAAGACCGTGCTGCGCGCCCCGGGGTCGACGATCCGCCTCGTCACCACCCCCGAGAAGGTTGTCACCGCAGAGGCCCGACGGACGTGGACCTCCTTGTCGCTCTTCGGGTTCGAGGTCGACGCGGTCCACGTCAACCGGGTCTTCCCCGCGGGCAGCGAGGTCGGTTCGGAGTGGATCAGCGGGTGGAACACCGCCCAGGCGGACGGGATCCGCGAGGTGCACGAGTCGTTCTCGGGGCTGCCGGTCGTGACGATGCCCTACCTGCCCGCCGAGCCGATCGGTCCGGATGCCCTCGCCGCACTCGCCGAATCCTGCGGCGAGGTCCGGCTCACCGGCGAGCGGCTGCTGCGGGAGCAGACCACGCCCGCACTGACGGTCCGGGAGACCGGCACCGGGTATGCGCTGTCCCTGCGGGTGCCGTTCGTCGCCGCCAGCGATGTCCGGCTCGGGCGACGCGGCGACGACCTGCTCATCGATCTGGCCGGCCAGCACCGCGTGGTCACCCTGCCAGCCGCCTTGGCTCCGCTGCAGGTCAGCGGTGCCGGGGTCAAACAGGGTCGGCTGGTCGTGACCTTCATCCGGACCGTCGGGCCGGACAGCGGGCGGGTGAGCGCGTGAGCGACGACGTCGACATGGACCTGGACGGGCACGGCTCGGTCGCCGAGGAGATCGCGGCCCTCGCCGAGGCGCTGCGGGCCCGTCGGGCCCGCCCCGGTGCGCAGCCGCGCGGATCGGCCGAGGACGGTCCACCACCCCACCAACCGGGGATCGACGCCTGCGGGATCTGTCCGGTGTGCCGCCTCATCACCACGCTGCACACGGTCAGCCCCTCGGCGGTCAACGCACTGGCGGATCTCGCGCAGCAGGCCGAGTTGACGCTGCGCACCCTCGCCGTCGAGTTGCAGCGTCAGGAGAAGGAGAGCGCGACACCGGCGCGGGAGGACATCCCCGTCGACGACCTCGCTGACGACCTCAGTGACGATCCCGGCGACGAGACTCCTCGTCCCACCCGCGACTGACGTGCGCTCGCTACGCTCTGATCCTGTGAGAGACCGGGTCAGCATCGGCATCGACATCGGCGGGACGAAGGTCGCCGGCGGCGTCGTCGGACCCGACGGGGTCATCGCCGGTCGCCGCCGCCGGGACACCCCGCACCTGTCCACCGCCGCGACCGTCATCGAGGACCTCATCGTCGAGGTCGTCGAGGAGTTGATGACCGGACTCGACCCGGAGTCGGTCGCGGCGATCGGCATCGGGGCGGCCGGGTTCGTCGCCGCCGACCGGGCCACGGTCGTCTTCGCCCCCCACCTGTCGTGGCGGGACGAGCCGCTGCGCGAACGGCTCCAGCACCGGCTGCCCAAACCGGTCTTCATCGACAACGACGCCAACGCCGCAGTGTGGGCCGAGTGGCGCTTCGGGGCTGCCCGGGGTCACAGCCATGTCGTCATGATCACCCTCGGCACCGGCATCGGTGGAGGGCTGCTGTGGGAGGGGCAGGTGATCCGCGGCGGGCACGGGATCGCCGGGGAGTACGGCCACATGCAGGTCGTCCCCGACGGCATCCGCTGCCAGTGCGGCAACCGCGGTTGTTGGGAGCAGTACGCCAGCGGCAACGCTCTCGTGCGTGAGGCCCGCGCCCTGGTGACCAGCCGCAGCCCGATCGCGATGGACATGATCTCCCGGGTCGACGGGGACCCGGCCAATCTCACCGGACCGCTCATCACCGAAGCCGCCCGCGAGGGGGACCGGATGGCGATCGAGCTGCTCGCCGAGATCGGCACATGGCTCGGTGTCGGCATGGCCAACCTCGCCGCCGCCTTCGACCCGGGGATCTTCATCGTCGGCGGCGGGGTGAGCGCCGCAGGAGACCTGCTCCTCGACCCGGCCCGGGTCGCGTTCGCCAAGCAGTTGACCGGTCGCGGCCACCGGCCCGAGGCCCGGATCGTCGTGGCCGAGCTCGGCAACGACGCCGGCCTGATCGGTGCCGCCGACCTGGCCCGCGCCAGCGTCGACGGCCCGTGAGCCACGAACCGGGCCGGCTGCGTGTCGCGAGCTACAACACCCGCGACTTCCTCGACGACCGACACGCCGCGGCCCGCGTGGTGCGGCGCATCGATCCGGACATCCTCTGCCTCCAGGAGGTGCCGCGCCGGCTGTTCTCGTCCGCCCGGGTGCGCCGCTTCGCCACCGACTGCGGGCTGACCTGGGCCGGCGGCCACCGCGGCAGCGGCGGCACGACGATCTTCACGAGCACCCGGGTCGGGCCGGCCACGACCTGGCACCATCGGCTCACGGTCGCGATCCTCATGCGCACCCGGGGGTATGCGGTGGCCCGCCTCGACCTCGACGGTCGCCCGCCGCTCGTGGTCGCCAGCGTCCACCTGAGCCTGCACGCCGGTGAACGACACGCCCATACCCGCACGATCCTGACCCGGCTGCTCACGGCGGCGGGGGAGGAGGGGCGTACGATCCTTGCCGGGGACCTCAACGAGTTCGACACCGGCAGTGCCTGGCGGCTCATCGGGTCTCGGATGGATCTGGTCTCGCCGACGGCCCCGACCTTCCCGACGCGTCGGCCCCGGGCCCTGCTCGACGTCATCTTCGCCTCATCGGATCTGACGGTGCTCCCGCATACCGACATCGACCTGGACGAGGACGATGTCCGGGCGGCCAGTGATCACCGGCCGGTCTGGGTGGACCTGCTCGTCTGAGGCGCCGGTGCGGGCAGGTCGACCCGGAGTGACTACGCTGGCGGGCGTGAGTGACGACCCGCAGGTGCCGCAGGTCGACGGCACCGACTTCGTCCGGGCGATCCGCAGCGCGGCGCCCTACATCCACATGCACCACGGGAAGACGTTCGTCATCGCCTTCCCCGGCGAGATCTGCCTGCGGGAGGACACCGACCGGCTGCTCGCCGACATCGCCCTGCTCTCCAGCCTCGGGGTCCGGCTCGTCCTCGTCCACGGGGTCCGTCCCCAGATCGAGGCCGAGTTGGCGCGCCGGGGCGTGGAGTCGGTGTTCGCCGGGGACCTGCGGGTCACCGACGCGGCGACGATGGACGCGGTCCGCTCCGCGATCGGTTCGCTGCGGATGGACATCGAGGCACGGCTGAGCACCAGCCTCGGCAACACCCCGATGGCCGGCTCCCGGATCAACGTCGTCGGCGGCAACTGGGTCACCGCCCGGCCGGTCGGGGTTCGGGACGGGGTCGACCACCTCCTGACCGGCCTGGTCCGCAGCGTCAACGTCGCTGAGATCCGCGACCAGCTCGCCGCCGAACGCATCGTCCTGGTCTCCCCGATCGGGTACTCACCGACGGGGGAGACCTTCAACCTGCGCAATGCCGACGTCGCCGAGGCGATCGCGACCGGCCTCGGGGCGGACAAGTTGATCTTCGTCATCGAGTCCGAGCCGGGCACGTGGCGGATCGGGCTGGACGCCGGGGACGCCGGCCAACTCGCCCTGACCCGGGCCGGCCGACTGCTCGAGGCGGTCCCGAGCCAGGGCGAACTCTCCGCCGAGGACCGCAACTGCGTGCGGGCCGCCCTCGACGCCTGCCGGGACGGGGTGCGCCGGGTCCACCTCATCGGCACCGAGGGCGCCAGCCCGCTGCTGCGCGAGCTCTACACCCGGGACGGGTACGGGTTGATGATCTCCGCCGAGGACGACTACGAGTCGACCCGGCAGGCGACGATCGAGGACGTCGGCGGCATCCAGGCGCTCATCGAGCCGCTCGAACGTGCCGGGGCGCTCGTGCCCCGCAGCCGGGAGCAGCTCGAGCTCGACATCGACAAGTTCTCCGTCATCGTCCGGGACGGGACCGTCATCGCGTGCAACGCCCTCTATCCGTACGCCGAGGACGGCTCCGGTGAACTTGCCTGTGTCGCAGTGCATTCCGACTACCGCGGTCGGGACCTCGCCGCGGTGCTGCTGCGCCGGGCGCGGGAGCAGGCGCGTGGACTCGGGCTGAACCGGCTGTTCGCGCTGACCACGCAGACACCGCACTGGTTCATCGAGCACGGCTTCGTGCGCGGCGCTGCGGCCGACCTGCCCGCCGAACGTCGGGCCGGCTACGACCCGGCGCGCAACTCCCTGGTCCTCATCGACCGGTTCTGACCGCCGCGGCGGTTCGGATCACACCCGGGTTCCGTCGTCGGTGGTGTCCCGCTCCGGCGGCTGACGCAGGATGAGGAGCACGAAGCCGCCGACGAACAACCCGACGGCACCGAGGAACCACCAGGAGGACATCCGCGCCCCGGTGAGCGCCACATACAGCAGCATCAGTCCGCCGCCGACGAGGCCGAGGACGATCCCCCAGAAGTGGATGTCCTCCTGCGGAGGGAGGGTGACCGGGGGCGGGACGAAGTCCGGCTCGTCCGGATCGTCCGGGAGGGTGCCGCTCGGGCCCGACTCGAACGCGTCCTCCGGGGGGCGCCACATCGTCGGGCCCCGCCAGACGTTGACACCCGGCGGCACCGCCGGTGACCCCACGGGGCCGGACTCCGCAGGGGGTTCCTCGCCGGGCGGGTCCGGCGCCGGGTCCGGATCCGGGCCCGCATCGACATCGGCCGACGGCGACCAGTCCGCCGTGACGTACCAGCGCGCGACGAGGTCCTCGAACTCCTTGTCGAGGTCGCGGTCGGGGCGCTCGGAGGTCATCGGCCTGCTCAGGAGGTGACGCGGTCGATGAACTCGCGCGTCATGGCGAAGATCGTCGGGGCATCGTTGTCGAGGGTGGCCACGTGATAGCTGTTCAGGAGCAGCTCCTCGTGCACGTCGCGGCTGCTGATCCGGGAGAGGAACAACGCCGAGCTCGACGCCGGCACGATGTGGTCCTCGGGGGAGCGGAACAACAGCACCGGCATCGTGATCTCCGGCAACGAGGCGATCACCTCCGACCAGAGCTGGGTCTGCGAGTACAACGCCTTGAGCGGGATCCGGTCGTAGCAGCCCTCGTCCTGACCGGGCTTCTTGATGTCGTTGCCGATCCCCGGCAGCGACGGCAGGAACCGCTGCAGCAGCGGCAGTGCCTTCATCCGCGGGTCCTCGACCCGGTAGGCCGGGTTGACCAGGACCAGCCCACTGATCCGGTCCGGGTGGTCCTGGGCGAGTTTGGTGACCAGCGCCCCGCCCATCGACAACCCGGCGACGACGACCCGATCACAGCGGTCCGTCAACCGGGCAAAGGCCCGCGCGACCTCCGCATACCAGTCCTGCCACGTCGTGCGGTTCATCTCCTGCCAGGTGCTCCCGTGACCGGGCAGCAGCGGCAGCGCCACCGAGTGGCCGGCGGCGGCGAGATCCTCGGCCCAGGGACGCATACTCACCGGACTGCCGGTGAATCCGTGGCTGAGCAGGACACCGACACCGGAGTCGCCGTCATGGAGGAAGGGGGTCGCACCAGGAATGCTCACCCCGGCATCATTCCACGACCCGCTGGACACGGGGGCAAGGGTGCGGCGACGCGGGCCACCCTGACGTAGCATGCGATCGTGTTCTACTGGTTCCTCAAGGTCTTCGCCCTCGGGCCGATCCTGCGACTCTTCTTCCGACCGTGGGTCGAGGGAGCCGAGAACATCCCACGTGAAGGCGGGGCGATCCTCGCGAGCAACCACCTCTCGTTCAGCGACTCGATCTTCCTCCCGCTCGTCCTCGAGCGGCGGGTGACCTTCCTCGCCAAGGCCGACTACTTCACCGGCCGGGGGATCAAGGGCTGGCTCACCGCGACCTTCATGCGCGGGGTCGGGCAACTGCCGGTCGACCGCTCCGGGGGGAAGGCGAGCAACGCCGCCCTGAAGGCCGGGCTGAAGGTGCTGCGCCGCGGCGACCTGCTCGGCATCTACCCCGAGGGCACCCGCTCACCCGACGGGCGACTCTTCCGCGGCCGCACCGGCGTGGCCCGGCTCGCCCTGGAGGCCAAGGTCCCCGTCATCCCGGTCGTCATGGTCGGCACCGACGAGGCCCAACCGACCGGGCGGATCCTGCCCAAGATCACGCGGGTCGGGATCCGGATCGGCACACCGCTCGACTTCTCCCGCTACGAGGGGATGGAGGACGACCGGTTCGTGCTCCGCTCGGCCACCGACGAGATCCTCTACGAGCTGATGCGACTGTCCAATCAGGAGTACGTCGACGAGTACGCCTCGACGATGAAGAACAAACTCAAGTCCATCTCGCGCACCCGGCCGCAGCACCGCCCACCCGACGGGGGGAACCCCGATGTGGACCGCGCTGCGAGCTGACCGCACCGGCCGCAGCGGCCGGCGCGAGCCCATCGTCGCGGTCGCATCCTGGGCCGGGTTGGACCTGTTCCGTCCGATCGCCGCGCTGTATGCGGCCCAGCTCGCCTATCGCAGGCACGCCGAGATGGTCCGGCCCTGGCTCGCCGCGGTGATCATCGGGGTGCTGCTGCTGTGGAGCCTGGCCATGCTCCTCTATCGGAAGCGCACGGCCGTCACCATCGTCCTCGAGACGATCATCGCCGGCGGGGCGATCATCGCCTCGATGTTCGTCGACACCCCCGCGAACATCGCCGACGGCGTGCCCACCCTGCCGAGCATGTGGCCGGCCGGCACCGTCCTCGGTGCGGCCGTGCTCCTCGGGGTGCGCGGGGGGCTGCTCACCGCCGTGATCATCGGCGTCGCCGACCTGATCCACGTCGGGTTCGCGCCCACGTCGAACACCCTGCACAACATCGTCCTGCTGCTCCTCCTCGGCGGACTGTTCGGCCTCGCCGTCGACCTCGCCCGCGACGGTCAACAGCGGCTCGAGGCGGTCCTCGCCGAACAGGAACGGTTGCGCGAGCGGGAGCGGCTCTCCCGGGCGGTGCACGACGGCGTCCTCCAGGCGCTGGCGTTCATCCACCGGCGCGGCACCGAGATCGGCGGCGAGAGTGCCGAACTCGCCGACCTCGCGGCCGAGCAGGAACGCTCCCTGCGGGAACTGGTCTCGCGCTCGCGAGCTCCGGCCGTTGGTCGTGGGGACGTCGACCTGCGGATCGGACTCGCCGAGCTCGAGGGGCCCGACATCACTGTCGTCACGCCCGCCGCTGCCGTCGTCGTCCCGCACCACACCGGCGAGGAGGTCCTCGCCGCCGTGCGCGCTGCCCTGGACAACGTCGCCCGGCACGCCGGGCCCGGAGCCCGGGCCTGGGTGCTCCTGGAGAGCACCCGCGGATCGGTCCGGGTCACCGTGCGCGACAACGGGACCGGGATGGCCGCCGAGCGTCTCGCCGAGGCCGAGGCCGAGGGTCGACTGGGAGCGACCCAGTCCATCCGGGCCCGGATGAGCGACCTCGGTGGGAGCGCGACGTGGCGGAGCCGCCCCGGTGCCGGGTGCACGGTCGTCCTCGACGTGCCCGTCGACGCACACCAGCCGATCTGAGAGAGTGAACCCCGTGAGCCAGGAGCAGTCCGCCGACGCGACCGAGTCCCCTGCGCAGCGGCCGACGACCGTCCTCGTCGCCGATGACCACCCGTTGTGGCTCGGGGCGCTGGAGCGTGACCTGAGCGCCGCCGGACTCTCCGTGGTGGCGACGGCGGCGGACGGGCCGGCCACGGTGCGGCGCGCCAAGGCCACCCGTCCGGACGTCCTCGTCCTCGACCTCAACCTGCCCGACCTGCGGGGGGACGAGGTATGCCGGGCGCTCGGTGACCTGCCGACCCGGATCCTCATCCTCAGCGCCAGCGGGGAGCAGGCCGATGTCCTGGCCGCGATCAAGGCAGGAGCCACCGGATACCTCGTGAAGTCGGCGCACCCGGAGGAGATCGTCGAGGCGGTGCGCGCCACCGCCCGCGGCGAGGCGGTCTTCACCCCCGGACTCGCCGGCCTCGTCCTCGGCGAGTTCACCCGGATGGCCGACGAGGACTCCCCGGAGGAGGAGGCCAGCGACGACCGGGCCAAGATCCCGGAACTGACCGATCGCGAGATCGAGGTGCTGCGGCTCGTGGCCACCGGGATGTCCTACAAGGAGATCGCCGCCGAGCTCGTCATCTCGCACCGCACCGTGCAGAACCACGTCCAGAACACCCTCGGCAAACTGCACATGCACAACCGCGTCGAACTCGTCCGCTTCGCCATCGCCCGCGGCCTGGAGACCCCCGAGAGCTAACCCCCGCCCTTGCCCCCGCGCCGCCCCACCCGCCCTGCGGCGCTCCGCCCCCGTGCCCCGCACGGGAGTTCTGCGGCAATATAGCGCCGCAGAACTCCCCGACCGCCGCTGCTCGTGACGAACGCCGCAGGTGGCACGCAACGCCGCAGAACCCCGGTGCGCCGCATCGCGATCCTGCGGCGATATAGCGCCGCAGGATCCCCGTGCCCCGCACGGGGAGGGGCTGGGAGGGGCGGGGGTGCATACCGCCATCTGGGCTCGACTGCCCACAATCCGGACGCGAACTATCCTTGGCTCCGTGAGCACCATCTCGACCGTGTCCTCGTTGACGGCCGCTGCCGTCACTTCCGACCTGCCGGCTGCCCAGCAGCCGGAGTGGCCCGACCCCGCTGCCCTGGAGCAGGCGGTGGCGACGCTCGCGACCTATCCGCCCCTCGTCTTCGCCGGCGAGTGCGACGTGCTGCGCACCCGGATGGCCTCCGCCGCCAAGGGTGAGGCCTTCGTCCTGCAGGGCGGGGACTGCGCCGAGACCTTCGCCGCGGCCACCGCCGACAACATCCGCGACCGGATCAAGACGATCCTGCAGATGGCGGCCGTGCTCACCTACGGCGCCTCGGTGCCGGTCGTCAAGGTCGGCCGACTCGCCGGCCAGTACGCCAAGCCTCGCTCGAGCACGACGGAGACCCGCGAGGGCGTCACCCTGCCGGCCTACCGCGGTGACATGGTCAACGACTTCGAGTTCACCGAGGCTGCCCGCACCCCCGACCCGCAGCGGTTGGTGCGCGCCTACCACGCGAGCAGCGCGACCCTCAACCTCGTGCGGGCCTTCACCCAGGGCGGTTTCGCCGACCTGCGGCATGTGCACGACTGGAACCGCGGCTTCGTCGCCAACTCCGCCAACGCCCGGTACGAGCGCCTCGCCCGCGACATCGACAAGGCGATGAAGTTCATGGCCGCCTGCGGTGCCGAGTTCGACGCGATGCGGACCACCGAGTTCTTCGCCGCCCACGAGGCGCTCATCCTCGACTACGAGCGGCCGCTGAGCCGGATCGACAGTCGCACCGGCGACCTCTACGACACCTCCGGCCACTTCATCTGGGTGGGGGAGCGGACCCGGCAACTCGATGGTGCCCACCTCGACTTCGTCTCCCGCATCCGCAACCCGATCGGCGTCAAGCTCTCCGAGAAGGCCGAGATCGACGATGTCCTGCGGATCATCGACCTGGTGGACCCGCAGCGGGAGCCGGGCCGCCTGACCTTCATCACCCGGATGGGTGCCGGCAACATCCGCGAGGCGCTGCCCCCGCTTGTCGAGCAGGTCACCGCCTCCGGCGCCGAGGTCACGTGGATCTGCGACCCGATGCACGGCAACACGTTCTCCTCGGCCTCCGGATACAAGACCCGCGACTTCGACGACGTCGTCGACGAGGTGCGCGGCTTCTTCGAGGTCCACGCGGGCCTGGGGACGGTTCCGGGCGGGTTGCACGTCGAGCTCACCGGCAACGACGTCACCGAGTGCATCGGTGGCTCGGAGCGGATCCTCGATGCCGACCTGAACAAGCGCTACGAGTCGGTATGCGACCCGCGCCTGAACCATCAGCAGAGCCTCGAACTGGCCTTCCTCGTCGCCGAGATGCTCAGCACGCCACCGGCCCGGTGAGCCGCTTCCGCGCGGATCTGCTCTCCGACACCATCACCGCCCCGAGCGCGGGGATGCGCGCTGCGATGGCGGCGGCGGAGGTCGGGGACGACGTCTTCGGTGAGGACCCGAGCGTGCGTGCCCTCGAGGAGCGGGTCGCCGGGATGCTCGGTCACGAGGCGGGGCTGTTCACCCCGACCGGGAGCCTGGCCAACCAGCTCGGGCTGCGCCTGCATGTCCGGCCCGGTCAGGAGCTGCTCAGCGACGCCGGTGCACACGTCGTGCGGGCCGAACTCGGTGCCGCCGCGGTCTTCTCGGGGATCACCTCTCGCACCTGGTCCGCCCCGGCCGGGCGGCTCGACCCTGAGGCGGCGCTCGAGCTGGCCCAGGTCGGGGTCGGTCCCTACCAGGTCGAGACCGCGCTCGTCGTCGTCGAGAACACCCACAACTTCGGTGGCGGCACCATCCAGCCGATCGACAGCATCCGTCGGCTCCGTTCGGCCACAACCGATCTCGGCATCGCCACACACCTCGACGGCGCCCGGTTGTGGAACGCCCACGTCGCGACCGGCACCTCCCTGGCCGACTACGGCACCTTGTTCGACACGGTGAGCGTCTGTCTGTCCAAGGGGCTCGGCGCGCCGGTCGGGTCGGTCCTCGTCGGCAGTGCGGAAGCGATGGCCGAGGCCCGGGTGTGGCGCAAGCGGTACGGCGCCGGGATGCGTCAGGCGGGTGTGCTCGCCGCTGCCGGTCTGTATGCGTTGGATCACCACATCGAGCGACTCGCCGACGATCATGGTCGGGCCAGGCGGTTCGCTGCCGCGGTGGCCGAGGTTGCGCCGGGAGTGGTCGACCCGGGCGGGGTCGAGACGAACATCGTCATGCTCGACGTGGCCGCCCACAGGGTGGATCCGCGTGCCGCCGTGGCTGCGCTGGGGGAGCGTTCCGTGCGGGTCTACGCGGTCGATTCCCGCCGGTTGCGCTGTGTCTGGCACCTCGATGTCGATGACGCGGCGACCGATCTGGCCGTCGCGGCGGTGCGTGAGCTCCTCGGCCACTGACGGCCCGGCTGCCCGGGGCTAGGGAGCCTCGTGGTGCAGCGCCTCCACCGGTGGGTCCTGGGCAGCACTGGCCCGCGGCCGGCGTCGCGGCGCGAGTTCGACAAGATACATCGCCGACACCACGAGCGAGCCGCCGATCAGCATCCGGGAGGTGAGCGACTCCCCACCGAAGAGGACCGCGAACAGCGCCGCGAACACCGGTTCGAGGGCCATGACGATCGCCGCTCGGGCCGCGGTCAGATGGGCCTGGGCCCAGGTCTGGGCCCACAGGCAGAAGGCTCCGGAGATCAGCGCCATGTAGAGCAGTGAGAGCCATCCGCCGCTCGTGCCGGGCACGGTGATCCCGCCGGGCACGGACGCGACGACGCACACGACGGCGATGACGATCGCCTGCATCGTGGCGAGGCCGACCGCTGAGTGGACGCTCGCATACCGCCCCAGGCCGATGATGTGGAGGGCATAGATCGCGGCCGCGACGAGGGTGAGCAGTTCCCCGTAGCCGAGGGCGAACCCACGCAGCGACAGCACCCCGATGCCGGCCATGGCGAGGAAGGCGGCGGTCCAGACCCGGCCCGGGATCCGGTCGCGCAGGATCACCGCCGCGAGGATCGGGGTGAGCACGACATAGCTGCCGGTGATGAACCCGGACACGGAGGCGTCGGTATGCGCGAGTCCGATCGTCTGCAGGATCTGGGCCACCCCGTAGATCGCCCCGAGCCCGACCCCGACGCGTACCTCCCTGCGGGTCAGGGCACGCAGGTGCCGCCAGAACACCAGCGCCATGACGGCGGCCGCGATGGTGAACCGGACGGCGAGGAAGTCGGTCGCCGGAACGGTCGCGACGAGGTCCTTG
The DNA here is from genome assembly GCA_012838445.1 of Intrasporangiaceae bacterium. Classification (GTDB taxonomy): domain Bacteria; phylum Actinomycetota; class Actinomycetes; order Actinomycetales; family Dermatophilaceae; genus F2B08. The sequence continues at coordinate 31,745 of DUPF01000149.1, forward strand.
ATGAGGAAGAACGTCGAACCCCACACCATCGTGACGATGATGAGGAGGAAGGTCGCCATCCCGGTGCGGGGGCGAACAGTGTCGGCAGGCACGCCGAAACACTACGGGTCAGACGACGGTGATGGTGATCGTGCTCCCGATGCGGACCCGGGTGCCGGGTTTGACGCTCTGTCCGTGGACCGTGTCGAAGATCGTCCCCAGCGGCCGTTTGACCTCGACCTCGAGCCCGAGGCCCTTCAGGATCCGCTCGGCCTCGGCCCGCTGTTTGCCGACGACGTTGACGACCTCGACGAGTTGCGGACCCTTGGACGGGGTAATCGTCACGGTGTCCCCGCGGAACAGGGTGCCGTCCTTCGGGTTCTGCGAGATGACGTTGCCGCTGGCGACGGTGTCGCTGAACTGTGCCTCGGCGACGCTGACCTTCAGGTCCCGGTCCTCGATGGTCTTCGTCGCAGCGTCGACGGAGGTGCCGACGACGGAGGGGACCTCGATCGGCTCTCGGCCCTTGCTCACGACGATGTTGACCGCCTCGCCGCGTTTGAGTGGGGCGCCGGCCTCGGGGTCGGTGGACAGGATCGTGCCGGCGGCGACGGTCTCGGAGTATGCCTCGCTCACGTCGCCCAGCGTCAGTTTGGTCTCCTCGAGGGTCTTCCTCGCCGCGTCGGCCGGGGTGTCGACGAGCGTGGGCACTGCGAACCGTTCCGGCCCCTTCGACACCCGCACGGTGACGTCCGTGCCACGTCGCTGCTCGACCCCGCCGAGCGGGTCGGTCGAGACGACGTACCCGACCGGGATGCTCTCGTCGTGGACGTCCTCGCGCACCGCCTCGAGGTCGGCTGCCGCGAGCGCGCTCTTGGCCTCCTCGAAGGTCAGGTCCTGACCGATCTGCGGCACGGTGGTCGGGGAGCCCGGTCCGGCCAGGTAGTACCACCCGGCATAGCCGCCCGCACCGAGGACGGTGAGCAGGACCAGCGCGAGGAGGAGTCGCAGCCCGGTGCGCCGCCGCGGCCCGGCGAACTGCGTCGGATGCTGCGCCCGCTGCGGCACCACGTCGCCGGAGGGTCGGACCACGAGCGGGGCGATCGGGGTGTCGCCGCCGAGGGCCTGGGTCGGGGTGTGGGTGTATGCCTCGCTCTCGGCCCGTTCGACCGGCCGGTCGTCGAGTTCCCCGGCCGAGAGTCGGGACCTGGTCGAGCGGATCAGGTGACCGAGGGCGTTGCCGTCGGCGGGGCGTTCCATCGGGTCGCGGGAGGTGGTCAGGTCGACGAGCGCGTCGAGGGCGGCGGGCAGGCCGGGGACGATGTCGGACGGGACGGGAACGCCGCGGTGCACATGCTGGTAGGCGACGTACATGGGGTTGTCGCCGGTGAATGCCTTTGTGCCGGTGAGCATCTCGTAGATCACCAGGCCGGCGGCATAGATGTCGCTGCGGGCGTCGGCCTGTCCGGTCTCGACCTGCTCTGGTGCCAGGTAGGAGACGGTGCCGAGGAGGGACCCGGTCGCCGAGGTGGCGGTCTCGGAGGTGACCGCGCGGGCCAGGCCGAAGTCGGTCACCTTGACGACCCCGTCGTCGCGGATGATGACGTTCTCGGGTTTGATGTCCCGGTGGATCAACCCGGCCTCGTGGGCGGCGGCCAGGGCTGCCGCCAGAGGAGCCGCGATGTCGAGGGCGGCTCGGGGGGAGAGCGCCCCGTCCTCGTCGAGGATCTGACGCAGCGTGCGACCGCGGACCAGTTCCATGACCAGGAAGATCCGGCCGTCGTCCTCGCCCTGGTCGTGGACGGCGACGATGTTCGGGTGGGAGAGTCGGGCGGCGGCCCGGGCCTCTCGGCCGAACCGGGCCACGTAGGTGTCATCGGCGGCCAGCGCCGGATGCATAACCTTGAGGGCGACGTGCCGGTCCAGGCGGGTGTCCAGGGCCTCGAAGACCGTCGCCATGCCACCTCGAGCGATGTGCTCGATGATGCGATAGCGACCGTCGACCAGGTCGCCCGGCGTGAAGACGGACACCCTTGTGATCCTACGGACGCTCGTTGCGGTCACCGTGCACGACTCACTGATACTTGGTCCGCAGCGCCTGGATGTTGCGGATGTAGGACCGGGTGTCGCGGTACATGCCGTTCTTGCGGACCGAGGCCAGCCCCTGGTAGTAGCCGGCGAGCGCCATCTCCTCGTTCTTGGTCGAGCGCAGCAGCGAGCGCAGGATGGCGACACCGGCGGTGACGTTGTCCTCGGCGTCAAGCAGGTTGAGTTTGCGACCGACCATCTGTCCGGCCCAGTCCCCGGAGGAGGGGATGACCTGCATGATGCCGATCGCGTTGGCGACCGAGACTTGACGCTGGTTGAAACCCGATTCCTGGTGGGCGATGGCCAGGGCGAGGGCCGGGTCGACCCCGTGCTTCTTCGCGGTGGCGACGATGAGTTCCTTGGCCTGGTCCCTGGTCGGGACCGACATCGAGGCGAGCAGTTCGTGGTTCTTGCGGGCCGCGGCCACGGTCGTCGTCGGGAAGTGGCTCGCGGAGTAGCCGCCCGAGTTGAACTTCGTGCTCATCTCCGGCTGGGGGACCGGTTTGGGTGCTGGTTTCCTGCTCGAGGCGGCCTTGGCGGCGGTCTTGCCGTCGGTGGGCACGCGCAGCTTCTGGCCGACCCGGATGGTGGCGGAGACGCTGATCCTGTTCAGTTGGGCGATCGCCCGGGCGGTGGTCTTGTGCCGTTGTGCGATGCCGATCAGGGTGTCGCCGGCTCGGACCGTGTAGGTCGTCGTGGTCGGTGCCGCAGCGGGTTTGGCGGCGGGGGCGGCAGGTTTGGCGGTGCTCTTCGGCGCGGTGGCGGGGCCGGGCACCTGGAGCTGCTGTCCCGGGCGGATGAGTCGGCCGCCGTTGGGCAGTTTGTTCCGGGCGACGAGAGCGGACACGGTCGTGTGGTGCCGCTGGGCGATCGTGTAGAGACTGTCACCGCTCTTGACGACGTAGGTGCCCCAGCCGGCGCCGGCCGAGGTCGGGGCCTGGGTCGTGGCCACGGGCGCAAGGGTCGGGGGAGGTGTCGCGACGACAGGCGTCATGGATACTCCTGTGGCAGGTGTGACGGATGTGATAGATGAGAAGAACTTACCGCACGACAGCCGGTCGTGGCGGGAGACCACGCTGATCCGCGTACGCTGGGGTGCTGTGAGCAGCTCTGCACAGATCGTCCCGGCCGGTTCCGCCCTGCTCGACCTCGTCGACGCCTGGCTGACCGTGCCCGAGATCAGTGAACGCCTCGGGGTGCCGTTGTCGACCGTGCGCCGCATCCTCGACGACCGCGAGGTGCTCGCGGCGCGGGTGGGGCAGAACAAGGCGGTCGCCGTGCCTGCCGCGTTCTTCGACGAGACGGGCCCACTGCCGGCGCTCAAGGGCACCTTCACCGTCCTCGGGGACGGGGGATGGAGCGACCCGGAGATCCTCGAGTGGCTCTTCACCCCCGATGAGTCACTCCCGGTGCCCGGTGCGCCGATCGACAGTCTGCGGGCCGGCCACAAGACCGAGATCCGCCGCCGCGCCATGGAGTTGGCGCTCTGACGCTCCGCCGTTCCGCTCAGGCAGTGCGCTGGGTGGCTTGTTCGGCGAGATCGGTGAGCGCCGCATACCCCCGCTCCCCGAGTCCGGCCTGAGCCAGTGCGGCCAGGGCGTCGTCGGTGAGGCCGGAGATCCGCTCCTCGACGAACTCCACCGCTCCGGAGCCGAAGATCAGCTCCTGGAGCCGGGCGATGACCGCAGCGTCGTCCTGACCGAGTCCCTGGATGAGTTCTGCGCGACCGGCGGGATCGAGACGTTCCAGGGCGGCGGCGACCAGGACGGTGCGTTTGCCCTCCCGCAGGTCGTCGCCGGCGGGTTTGCCGGTCACCGCCGGGTCCCCGAAGACCCCGAGCAGATCGTCGCGGAGTTGGAAGGCCCGTCCGACGTCGAGGCCGTAGCGGGAGAGCGCGCCGACCTGGGCGTCATCGGCGCCCGCAGCCAGGGCACCGATGAGGAGGGGGTGCTCGACGCTGTACTTGGCGCTCTTGTAGCGGATCACCCGGTCGGCGCGGGTCAACCGCTCCTGCGAGGGCAGGTCCGCCCAGGGGCGCACCGACTCGACGACGTCGAGGAACTGGCCGGCCATGAGCTGGGTGCGCATGACGGCGAACATCTCCCGGGCCGGCCCCAGGTCGGGCAGCTCCGCCCGGGCGACCAGTTCGTCCGAGGCGGTCAGGCAGAGGTTGCCGGCGAGGATCGCCCCGGCGACCCCGAACTGGTCCGAGGGTCCGTCCCAGTCGCGTACCGCATGCCGGGCCGCGAGGGCGACGTGGGCCGATGGCGCGCCGCGACGGGTGTCGGAGCCGTCCATGACGTCGTCGTGGAGCAGTGCCGCAGCCTGGAAGAACTCCATCGCCGTGGCCATCGAGATGATGTCGGCAGGGGCCTGCTCGGCGGGGATATCGGCGACGGCGCAGTATCCCCAGGTGAGGAAGGAGGCCCGCAGCCGCTTGCCGCCGCGCACGAGGGCGGCGGTGACATCAAGGAGGTCCTCGACGTCGGGGCCGAGCTCGGCGAGGACGACGCGCTGGCGGTCGAGTTCGGCGTCGACGCATGCCTGAACCCGCTCGATGAGGCCGCTCATGGGTCCCTTTCTCGTGTGATCCGCTCTCCGCAGCCTACGCGACGGGGGATCGGGCTCATGTCAGCCTGTGGATCGATCGGACGATCCGTCGGCGGGCTTGTTACGTTGACGTCATGGCCACCGGACTCCCCTCGCGACTCGAACGTCCGGCCCACGTGACGGCCTCGATCCCGGACCACCTGGCCGGCCCGACTCCGTCGATCTCCTTCGAGTTCTTCCCACCCCGCGACGATGCCTCCGAGATCGCGTTGTGGCAGGCGATCCGCCAACTCGAGGCGGTGCGGCCGGCGTTCGTCTCCGTGACCTACGGTGCCGGCGGTTCGACCCAGGACCGCACGGTACGGGTGACCGAACGGATCGCGCTCGAGACGACGCTGACCCCGTTGGCGCACCTGACCTGCGTCAACGCCTCGGTGGCGCAGTTGCGGCACGTCGTCGGGCAGTATGCGGCGGCCGGAGTGCGCAACATCCTCGCCCTGCGTGGGGATCCGCCGGGCAACGTCCGGGGTCCGTGGATCCCGCACCCGGAGGGGCTCGACCACGCCGACCAGCTCGTCGCGCTCGTGCGCTCCCTCGGCGATTTCACCGTCGGGGTGGCGGCCTTCCCCGATGTCCACCCGGAGAGCCCGGACCTGGAACACGACGTGCAGACCCTGATCCGCAAGGCCGATGCGGGCGCGAGCTTCGCCGTGACCCAGATGGTCTTCGACGCCGACTCCTACCTGCGGCTGCGGGACAAGGTGGCCGCCCACCGGGACCTGCCGATCACGCCCGGTCTGATGCCGGTGACGAACGTCAAGCAGATCGCCCGGATGAGCGAACTCATGGGCACCCCGTTGCCGCAGGCCGTGGTCAGCCGTCTCGCGGCCGCTGCGGACGACCCGGCTGCGGTGCGGGCCGTCGGGGTCGAGATCGCGACCGAGTTGGCGACGCGGATGCTCGCCGAGGGTGCTCCGGGCATCCACTTCATCACGATGAACCGTTCCACGGCGACCCTCGAGGTGTTCGGCAACCTCGATCTGTGAGGGGTTGAAAAGCGCTCAGCGCACGCGCAGCGCCTCGCCGCCGGTCAGGGCAAGCAGGTCGGCGTAGGTCATCGGGAAGACCGCGTGGCTGTGCCCGGCGGCGGCCCAGATCTGGTCGAACTGCTCCAGATCGACATCGACGATGGTCCGCAACGGCTCGCCGGTCGTGGTCCGGTGGCCGACCGGGGCGACTCCGCCGATCGTGAATCCGGTCTCGGTGCGGACGAAGTCGGCGTCCGCGCGCTCGAGTGCGGCCAGGCCGGCGGAGTCGGCGAGGATCTGCGGGTCGACCCGGGCGCCGCCGGAGGCCATGACGAGCAGGGGGGTGCGGTGCCCGTCCATGCTCACGGCGACGAAGATCAGCGAGTTGGCGATGTGGGCCGGCGTGGTGCCGAGGGCATCGGCGGCGGCGACGGCGGTGCGCACCGCGTCGGGCAGGACGGTGATGTCGGGCACGGGCTGGCCGGTCCGGTCCGCGTATGCGGTCAGGGCCGAGCGCACCGCGACGACACTGGGGTGGTTCAGGAGGGGGGAGTCGCCCTCTTGACGCTCATGCATGGCAATGTCCTAGAGTGTTCGAACAGGTGTTCGATCATGGGTCGAGTCGGTCGAGCATCACCATACTGACCGCCATCGCGCCGATGGACACCCGCACCGATCAAGGGGCCGACCCACCATGCGTTCCTACGCCGAACCCATCATTGCCCACCCCGACGAGTTCACCACCGACCGGTTCGCCACCAGTCACTCCACCACCGATCACTCCAGTGCGGAGCTGCCCGGCTCGGACCGGATCGTCGGCCCACCCCGGGCCTTCCTCTGGCGGGGCCGGCACTACGCCGTCCGCTCGGTCGTGGCGACCTGGCTGGACCAGGCCCCGTGGTGGCGGACCGCCGCCGCCCCGGTGCGGCGCTGCTGGCGGGTCGAGGCCACCGCAGGGATGGCCAGCGGGGTCTGCCTGGTCGACCTGTCCTGCGACGCCGACGGGGTCTGGCACCTGATCTGCGTCCACGACTGACCCCACAGCACGCCGGCCCCACGAGACAAGCCCCACGAGACAAGACCGACGAGACAGGAGCCACCATGTCCGCAACCGCCGTCCTCGACCTGCTCGACCGGTCCCGGGAGAGCCTTCTCGACGCCCGGCACGAGCAGGTCGTCGAACGCCGCTACCAGATCGCCCACCTGGCCGCGCTGCGGGCCGGTGCCGCCGTTCTCGCCGCGCGCTCGCGTCCCCGCGGACGCCGGGTCCGGGGCATGGTCACCGTCTGGGACCTCATCCCCACCCTGGCCCCGGAGCTCTCGGAGTGGACCGATGTCTTCGCCCGGTGTCCCGCCCGCTGCGCCGGTGTCCCCGACCCGGACCAGGGCGAGTCGCGGATCACCGCCCGGGAGGCCGACGACCTGCTCCGGGACGCCGAGCGGTTCCTCGAACTCGTCGCCCGGTCCCTGACCCGATGAGCGTCGACTTCGCGCACCTGCACGTCGCCTCGGGGTTCTCCATGCGCTACGGCGCCTCGATGCCCGAGGATCTCGTCGAGCGGGCCGCCCAGCACGGACAGCGGGCCCTGGCCCTGACCGACCGGGACGGACTCTACGGCGCGGTCCGCTTCACCCGAGCCGCCGCCAAGGCCGGGATCGCCCCGGTCCTCGGGGTCGACCTCGCCTGTCTGCGACCCGAACCCGCTCCGCACCGGACCCGCACCCCGGTGCGTGGGGGTGCGTATGTGGATCCTCGCCTGCCGCGGGTGACGATCCTCGGGCGGGGGGTCGCCGCCGGGGTCCCGCACGGCACCGGGTGGCGGGCGCTGTGCCGCTTGGTCAGCACGGCCCACGAGGACCGGGGCAATCCGCGCATCACCCGGGAGCAGATCGTCTCGTGGGGGAGCGCCGCCGATGCGCTCGTCGTCCTCCTCGGCCCGGACAGTGACGTCGGGCGCGCCGTCCGGCACCGCCGGGACCGGGAGGCCCGGGAGCTGCTGGACCAGTGGCGCGCCGCCCTCCCCGGCGCGGTCGTCCTCGAGATCGTCTGCCACGACGGGCCGCCGGGCACCCCCGGCTGCCGAGACCACGCCCGTCGGATGCTCGCCCTCGCCGATCGGAGCGGCACCCCGGCGATCCTCAGCGCCGCGGTCCGCCACCGCGACCGGGACCAGGCCCGTGTCGTCGACGTCCTCGACGCCAGCCGCCGTCTCGTCGTCCTCGACCCGCGGCACCTGGACCGGACCACCGACGCCGGACACCTCGCGACGACCGCGACGATGATGCAGACCGCCGAGATCGTCGCCGAGCACCCGGTGCGGGCCGCGCAACTGCTCCACGACACCATGCGCCTCGCGGACGAGTGCGCCCAGGATCCACGCCGGGACCTCGGCATCGGGACGGTCCATCTGCCCGAGGCGAGCGTTCTCGGCATACCTCCTGGCACCGATCCGCAGGCCGTCCTCACCGCCCGCTGCCGGGGTGCGGTCGCCGCGCGCTACCCGGATGCGGACGAGGCGATGTGGTCTCGGATCCAGGATCGGCTCGCCGAGGAGCTCGACGTCATCGCCCGACTCGGCTACGCGACCTACTTCCTCACCGTCGCCGAGGTGACCGACCTGATCCGGGACAAGGGCATCCGGGTCGCCGCCCGCGGCTCGGGCGCCGGATCCCTCGTCAACTACCTGCTCGGGATCAGCGGCGTCGACCCGATCCGCTACCACCTGCTCATGGAGCGGTTCTGCTCCCCGTTGCGGGCCGAACTGCCCGACATCGACATCGACGTCGAATCGGCCCGCCGGATCGAGATCTACGAGGCGATCATGGCGCGCTTCGGTGCCGAGCGGGTCAGTTGTGTCTCGATGATGGACACCTACCGGGTCCGGCACGCGATCCGGGACGTCGGCGCCGCACTCGGGATGGCGCCGCGGGACATCGACGAGATCGCCACCTCCTTCCCGCACATCCGGGCCCGCGACGCCCGCTCCGCGGTCGCGGACCTGCCCGAGTTGCGCAGCCGCGGGTTCGGGGCCGCCCACCTGCAGACCTTCTTCGACCTCGTCGAGAGCCTCGACGGGTTGCCCCGGCACATTGCGCTGCACCCGTGCGGGATCGTCCTGTCCGGGACCGGGCTGCTCGACCGCACCCCTGTCGAGCCGAGTCTCCTCGGATTCCCGATGAGCCAGTTCGACAAGGACGACGTCGAGGCGCTCGGACTGCTCAAACTCGACGTCCTCGGCATCCGGATGCAGTCGGCGATGGCGCACGCGGTCGACGAGATCGAGCGGACCACGGGGGAGCGGATCGACCTCGACGACGAGCGCCAGGTGCCGTTCGACGACGCAGCGACCTACGCGATGATCCGCACCACCCGCACCCTCGGCTGCTTCCAGATCGAGAGCCCCGGGCAGCGGGAACTCATCGGCAAACTCGGTCCGCGCCGCTTCGAGGACCTCATCGTCGACATCTCCCTGTTCCGGCCCGGGCCGGTCAAGTCCGACATGATCACCCCCTACCTGGAGTCCCGGCACGGCTGGAAGCGGGCCCGCTACCTGCACCCGTCCCTCGTCCCGGCCCTCGAGGAGACCGAGGGGGTCGTCGTCTTCCACGAGCAGGTGCTGCACATCGTCGCGGTGACGACCGGGGTGAGCCTCGCCCAGGCCGACGAGGTACGCCGGGCGATGGGGTCCCCGCAGGGGCAGGAGGAGATCGAGGCGTGGTGGCGTCCCGCGGCCCTGGCCCGCGGCTACACCCGCGAGGAGGTCGACGAGATCTGGGCGGTGCTGAAGTCCTTCGCCTCCTTCGGCTTCTGCAAGGCGCACGCTGCCGCGTTCGCCCTCCCCACATACCACTCGGCCTGGCTCAAGACCCACCACCCGGCCGCCTTCCTCGCCGGGGTCCTCACCCACGACCCGGGCATGTACCCCAAACGGCTCATCCTCGACGACGCCCGCACCCACGGGATCGAGGTACTGCCCGTCGACGTCAACGCCTCCCAGGGGCACTACCGGGTGGAGGAGGGGAGTATGCCCGACGCACCGGCCATCCGGTTGAGCCTCGCCGAGGTCAAGGGCATCAGCGAGGCCGAGGTCGACCGGATCGTCACGGCGGCTCCGTTCCTCGACCTCGACGACTTCTGGCACCGGGCCGGGGTGAGCCGCCCGATCGTCGAACGGCTCGCCCTGGTCGGTGCCTTCGACCGACTGCACGGCATCGCCACCGGCACGGTCCCGCGGCGCGGCCAGGTGACCCGGCGCGACCTGCTGCTCCACATCGCGGCCCTGGACCGGCACACCCGCTCCCGGTCCGCCCCGACCGTCGGGGACAGGGTGCAACTCAGTCTCGATCTTGAGGACGCGCCCCGGCTGATCGCGCATGGGCTGCCCGAGTTGACCGACGTCGAGCGGGTCCGGGCCGAACTCGACATCCTCGGCCTGGACGCCAGCGCCCACGTCATGGACTTCTACCGGCCGCTGACCCGGGCCCTTCGGGTCACCCCCGCCGCCGACCTGCTCTCGTGCCGCAGCGGTTCGACGGTGTGGCTGGCCGGGACGAAGGTCGCCACCCAGACCCCACCGATCCGTTCCGGGCGCCGGGTCGTCTTCCTCACCATCGACGACGGGACCGGCCCGGCGGATGCCACCTTCTTCGAGGACGTCCAGGGGCCCTACGCCGAGGTGCTCTTCCACTCGTGGATGCTCCTCGTGCGCGGTGTCGTGCGCCGCACCGGTGATCGGGGTGTCTCGATCCGGGCGACCGGTGCGTGGGAACTGTCCGGCCTCGAGGAGGCGTGGCGGACCGGAGGGTTGCCGGCGGTCGAGGACTGCATCGCCCGCACCGACGCCGCTGCCCCGGACCCCACCGGCGGGCGCCGTCGGGTCCTGCTCCACGCCTCCGGCTTCAGACAGTCGCCGTATGCGGACATCCAGACCGCGGGTCCGTCCCGGAAGATGTGGCACGCCTCCCCGGGGAGTTCGGGGCGATGAGCACACCGGGGCCGACCGCCCGGCCGACTACAGTTGCTGTCATGTCCGACTCCCCGCAGAGCCGTCACGCCGTGAGCACCAGTGTGCGGACCGCCGCGATCTGGGAGTCGGTGCACGCCCTGGCCAGTGCGCGTCAGCGCGAACTCGGCCGACCACTCGTCGTCCTCGACCTCGGTGGTGGCACCGGGGGTCTCGCGGTGCCGCTCGCCGTCGAGGGCCACCACGTCCACGTCCTCGACCCCAGCCCCGACGCGCTCGCCTCCCTGCAGCGGCGGGCC
>DUPF01000150.1 GCA_012838445.1 Intrasporangiaceae bacterium
GGCGACGAAGGCGTCCGCGTCGCGGGCGGCCCGCTCCGCGTCAGCGGGGCTGAGTTCACCAGCGTCCGCGGGGCTGCTCTGCGGCGCGGCTTCGCTGTCGGTGCTCTCGGTCCATTCGCTCGACATGCGTCGACGACCTTCCTTCGTGATCTGTGGTGCTTAAGGTGCCCGTCGGCGGTGGGCGCCGCCCGGGACGGGGCTCTAGCTCTGGCCGAAGACCAGAGCCACGGCGCGGCTGAAGACCCAGTCCGCGCCGAAGATGAAGAACATCATCACCGCGACGAACGCGATGACGACGAGGGTGTAGTTCACCAACTCCTGACGGGTGGGCCGGACCACCTTGCGCAACTCATCGAGGATCTGGCTGATGAACAGCGAGAGCCGAGCCAGCGGTCCGGTCGACCCTTTCTTGGGGTCCCGCTGGCGGGAGTCGCGCTCACGCGCACTCACATCGGTCACAGTTCACATCGATTCATTGGCTGGTCCGTCAGATGGTGATGGCTACGCAGGGCAGGAGGGACTCGAACCCCCAACCGCCGGTTTTGGAGACCGGTGCTCTACCAATTGAGCCACTGCCCTTCGGAACGTCCAGGCTGGGTCGGGCGTTCCGGGTCGACATCCGGGCAGCCCGGAGGGTTGCGACAGAAGTCAACCGAGGATCCAGCATACGGCACCGGCGGGACGGACGCGAACCGTCCCGGTCTGGGCGGCGATGGGGTATGTGTCGCGCACCGGGATCTGGAACGATGGGACCGTGAGCACCGACACAGTCGCCCCCGGCACCTCCGACCGCACTCCCCTGGCCGAGTACTCCGCGCAGGATCTGGCGGCCTTCACGCAGACCCAGCGCACCGCATACGAGGAACTCAAGGGGGCCGGGCTCTCGCTCGACCTGACCCGCGGGAAGCCGAGCAGCGCCCAACTCGACCTGGCCAACGCACTGCTCGACCTGCCGAGCGGGCCGAAGAGTCCGGGCGGGGTGGACACCCGCAACTACGGCGGCCTGGAGGGACTGCCCGAGTTGCGGGCGATCTTCGCCGACCTGCTCGGGGTCGACCTCGCCCAGATCATCGCCGGCGGCAACTCGAGCCTGACGATGATGCACGAGACGCTCGTCCACCTCCTCCTGCACGGCGGGGTCAACAGTGAGCGACCGTGGAGCCGGGAGGAGAAGGTCACCTTCATCTGCCCGGTCCCCGGCTATGACCGGCACTTCACGATGCTCGCCCACCACGGCATCGAGATGGTCGCCGTGCCGATGCACGACGACGGCCCCGACGTCGCCGCCTGCCGCGAGCTCGCCCAGGACCCGAGCGTCAAGGGCATGTGGGTCGTCCCGACGTATGCGAACCCCTCCGGGTCCACCGTGACCCAGGAGGTCGCCGCCGAGCTGGCCTCGATGCCGGCTGCGGCGCCGGACTTCACGATCTTCTGGGACAACGCATACTCACTGCACCACCTGACCGAGCACGAGACCAAGAGCGCCGACATGCTCTCGCTGTGCGCTGCGGCCGGGAACCCGCACCGGACGATCATGTTCGCCTCGACCTCGAAGATCACCTTCGCCGGCGCCGGGGTCGCCTTCCTCGCCTCCTCCGTCGAGAACATCCGGTGGTGGCTCTCGCACCAGCAGTTCGCCTCGATCGGTCCGGACAAGGTCAACCATCTGCGCCACCTGGAGTTCTTCGGCGACGCCGCCGGGGTGCGCGCCCACATGGTCCGGCACCGGGAGAGCCTGGCGCCGAAGTTCGCCGCCGTCCAGGAGGCGCTCGCCCCGCTCGCCGGTCTGGGGATCGCGACGTGGACCGATCCGACCGGTGGCTACTTCGTCAGCCTCGACGTCCTGCCGGGCACGGCGACCCGCGTGGTCGAGCTCGCCAAGGAGGCCGGCATCGCCCTCACCCCGGCGGGCTCGTCGTTCCCGCACGGCGCGGACCCCGACGACACGAACATCCGGCTGGCCCCGAGTTTCCCGCCGCTGGAGGAGGTCCGCACCGCCATGGCCGGGGTCGCCACGTGTGTTGCGCTGGCCGCCGCGGAACACCTCGGACGCGACGCCTGACCGGCCCCGACCTGCCCTCCTCGCGGCCGGTGTCGAGGCATAGAGTTGGGTCATGTCGGACGATCGGGAACACGTAACGGACGAACTCGGCAGCTACAGCCTCGATGACGAGGACCAGCTCCAGCCCGAGGACACCCTCGACGCGGGCAGCGAGGAGGGCGGCGTCGACGACGTCCTCGACCGGGGCTTCTCGCCGCCGGACGGTGCCCGCAGCCCGCACCTGTGGGGGACCACGGCCTACGAGCAGCGGCACGAGGAGACGATCGATCAGCGCATCGCCCAGGAGATCCCCGACCCGCACAGCGCCTACGGCGCCCCCGACAACGAGAGCGGCCTGGACGTCGAGCGGATCGGTGGCGATGACCCCGACGCGATCGACGCCGACGAGGACTGGGTCGGCGGACCCGAGGTCGGCCGCACCCGGGCCGGGCGACTCGTCGCCCCGGACGAGGGAGTGCGCGACGACGACGAGGACGAGGCCTGGGGTCGCGACGTCGGCATCGACGGTGCCGCCGCCTCCGCCGAGGAGGCCGCCGTGCACATCATCGACGACGAGGACGACGAGGACGAGTGAGCCGCCCGCTCGCGGCGCTGCCCAAAGCCCACCTGCACCTCCACTTCACCGGATCGGCGCGGGTCGACACGATCCGCGACATGGCGGCCAAGCACCGGATCCGGCTGCCCGAGTCGTTGCGGGAGGGCTATCCACCACGGTTGAGCGGCGGCCGGGACGAGCGCGGCTGGTTCCGCTTCCAGCGGCTCTACGACGCGGCGCGGCACTGCGTGCGCGACGAGGAGGACATGCGCCGCATCGTCCGTGAGGCCGCGATCGACGACGGCGCCGAGGGGTCCCGGTGGCTGGAACTGCAGGTCGACCCGACGTCGTATGCGCCGTTCGTCGGCGGCATCACGCCCGCCCTCGAGATCGTCCTCGACGAGGCGCGCGCGGTGAACGCCGCGGCTGAGCGGACCGGGGCGGCCCAGGTGGGGATCATCGTCGCGGCCTCCCGGATCCGGCACCCCTTCGATGCCCGCACCCTGGCCC
>DUPF01000151.1 GCA_012838445.1 Intrasporangiaceae bacterium
GACATCGCCTCGGCGTAGCACGCCGGCTTGTCCGCGCCCTCGAGCTCGACGGTGACGTTCCAGGTGACCTGGGCGCCGTTGTCGGGCAGTCGCTTGACCTCGCCGACCTCGACCGAGCCGCGCAGCCGGGAGCCGACCGGGACCGGATTGAGGAAGCGGATCTTGTTGGCGCCGTAGTTGATCCCCATCTTCACGCCCTCCATCGAATAGATCGACTGGTAGAACAGCGGCAACAGGCTCAAGGTGAGATAGCCGTGGGCGATCGTCCGACCGAACGGTCCGTCCTTGGCCCGCTCGGCATCGACGTGGATCCACTGGTGGTCGCCGGTCGCGTCAGCGAACTGGTCGATCCGCTCCTGGGTGATCTCGACCCAGTCACTCGTGCCGAGGTGCTGACCGACAAGGGACTCCAGTTCTTCGATTGAGGTGAGTGTGCGCATACCGGTCAACCTATCGTCACGCACCGGTCGCTCACATCCGTGTCTCAACAGCGCCCGGTCGGAGGGCGTGGGCGTTCTCGGTCAGGGTGAGGAAGGCACCCAGGGCGACGAGTTCGTCGGTCGACCGCGGGGCGAAGTCGGTCAGGACCGGGGAGCGGACGATGATCGCCGCCCACTTGCCGCGGGAGAGGGCGACATTGAGCCGGTTGCGGCTGAGGAGGAAGCCCATGCCCCGGCTGACATCGGTATGCGACGAGGCCGCCATCGACAGGATCGCCACCGCCGCCTCCTGGCCCTGGAACTTGTCGACCGTCCCGACCGCGACCTCGTCCAGACCGGCCGCCGCGAGGGTGTCGGTGAGCACCTGGACCTGATGGTTGTAGGGAGTGATGACGATGACGTCGCGTTGGCCCAGCGGTCGGGCCATGGGTCCTTCGGCCGGGTCGTGCCAGGGCGCACCGAGGAGGTCCTCGATGATCCGCACCACCATGTGCGCCTCCTCGACCGAGGCGGTCGAGTTGTCGTGGTGCTCGACGAGCACCTGGTGCAGACCCGGCGCCAGACCGTCGAGGTTGCGGGCATCCCCGACGCCCTCCTGGGCGAGCAGCGCCCCGTCGTAGGCGAGCACCGACAACGGTTCGACGAGCGCCGGATGGAGTCGCCAAGTGCGTTCGAGGAAGTAGCCGTGGGTCGCCGGCAGCGTCCGACCCTCGGTCACGTCCGCGGGCAGCAACCAGCCGAGGGCGGAGGAGTCGACCGGGTCGGGATGGGTGCCCGAGGAGACCTGCGGCAACTGGGCCGGGTCACCGAGGAGCAGGAGTCGGGCGCCGGCAACGGAGGCGGCGAGGGTGTTGGCCAGGGAGTACTGCCCGGCCTCGTCGATGACGACGAGGTCTAACTCGCCACGCTGGATCCGTCGGGTGTTCGTCAGATCCCAGGCCGTGCCGCCGACGACGAAACCGGCACCGGGATGTTGCGTCGAGCGCTCGTCGATGAAGCGACGCAACTCATCCGCCTTGGCCAGGTCGGTCCAGCCTGGATCCTGGGTCGCCCTGGTGTCCTTGGCGACCTGCTCAGCCGGGACCCCGGCGTCGATGATGGCCGTGAGGATGTTCTCGATAGCCTGGTGACTCTGCGAGCACACCGCGACCGTCCAGCCGTGGTCGCGCACGAGCGCGGCGATGACCCGCCCGCCGATGAACGTCTTGCCCGTCCCCGGCGGACCCTGGACCGCGACATACGAGTCGTCCATCCCAAGCAGTGCATCCCGGATCGCGACGATGAAGCGGTCGTCCCCCGCGCCCGGGACCGGCAATGCCCCACCACTGCGCAGCCGGGGCGGCACCCGGCGCAGCACGTCGATGCCGGCCCGGGTCGGCATCGACGGATGCCGGGACCGGACCTCCTCGGCGATCTCGGACAGAGCCTCCTCGAGCGACCCCGTCCGGATCTGGTCGACGAAGACCAGGGCTGCGGGGATCTCTGCGTGGCCGTCGGTGCCCGGGCAGGTCTCCTCGACAATCAGCGTCTGCTTGACCCACCGCGAGCCAACCGCATCGGTCGTCGCTTCGACGACAGCGCAGCCGGCACCCTCGCCGTAGCAGGCGTCCGGTCCGAGGCTGACGCTGTCCGGGGCGGGCGTCGCGTAGACCGCTCGCATCCCCGGCGCGCCCGGCTCCAGGGCCATCCCACCGAGGGTCTCCCCGGTCAGGCGGAGCACTCGGCGCGGCTTGAGCTGGCGGCCGGTGCGCGCCCAATCGGTGACGACCTCACCGGAGTCGACGACGAACACCGGCTCGTCCCGGCTGCCGCGCCACTCCCGCGCCGGATGCCGCAGCCGGTCGAAGTAGCGCTGCCAGAACGGCTTGGCCTCCCGCGCATGGAACAGCACCGCTGCCGCGGCGAGCGCGACTGCATGATCGTCGGGGGACCGGTCACCGGGTTTGACTCGGGCGACCAGTGCGCGGACCGCCGCCTCGAGGTCGAGTTGGGCGCGCCGCCTGTCCGAGATCACCGAACCGGTCGGCTCAGCCACCGCCTGTGCCGGCACCGCTGTCCCGTCGCGCAGCCCACGCAACCACCCGGCGAGCAGCATCGTCGAGACACAGTCGTCCCGGTTGTAGTCGGCGATGTCGGCGAGCAGCCGCTCCGCCTCCCCGGTGCGGCCGGCATCACGGGCCGCCATGAACTCGTGGTAGACGACGATCGAGTCGGCGGCATTGGTCACCTCGGCGTCCCGGGCCGACATGTAGAGCGGCTCGAGCTTCTTCAGTGAGTAGGACCGGTCCGAGACGCGCACGGCCCCCCGGACCGTCGCATACAGATCGACGAAGACCCCCTCCCGGAGGAACTGGTCGATCTCGTCCTCACAGACCCCGTGCCGGGCGGCGAGCCGGGTCAGCGCCGCCGTCTCGTAGGGGGCGTAGTGGTAGATGTGCAGGTCGGGCCAGCGGGCCCGCCGCCGCGTCACGTAGTCGACGAAGTCGATGAGGGCGGTGCGTTCCTGGTCCCGGTCGTGGGCCCAGAACGTGACGAAGGACGTGCCGGCGGCCGGATCGTCCGGCGTCGGGGTGTGCCCGTCGACCTCGATCAGTCCGAAGAGGTACTCCAGCCCCCAGGTCGTATCCCCGGGCTCGACCCAGATCGGGTCCCCCTCGAAGTCGAAGTAGATGTCCCCGGGGCTGGGCCAGGGCAGCCGGGCCAGGACGCTCTGGTCGATGACCTCGTAGGTGAGCTCCCCACCGGCGGCCCGTCCGGCGACCTGCAGCCGCGCCTGGGCCCGGAGTTTGTCGAGCTGGGCGGGGGAGAGGTCCTCGACGGCGCCGGTGGAGGTGGCCAACTCGGTCATCGTCGTGATCCCGGCGTCGAGCAGGTGACGTCGGGTCGGTCGGCGCATGCCGGCGACGAGGAGCAGGTCGTCGTGCTCGGCCACCTCGTCCTCGCAGACCGGGCAGCGCCCGCACGCGACGAACCGGTCATCACCCCACTGCACCGGGACCCCGCCCATCCGGTGCTCGGTCGCGATCGTCTCCAGGCGGGTCCGACGGGCCCGGAACACCGGCACGATCTCGTCGAGACGGAAATCTTCGACGACCCCACTGCCGAGGACGAGCCGGGCCACCGGGGCGAGCGGCACCCCGGCCCGGGCGAGGGTGTCGGCGTACCCGGCGACCTGGAGCAGCGCCGGCACCGACGCGGAGCGGGCGAGCTTGGTGTCGCTGACGATCCACGCACTCGTCCCGTCGTCCCGGACGGTGCGTTCGAGGAAGTCGATGTGCCCGACGAACGATCCGTCATAGACGGTCGCCTGGGTCAGCACCTCGACGCTCGGGTCGGCGAGGGTGCGCACGGTCAGGTCGTGCGCCTCCCGCAGTGCCTCGTCGGTATGCGGTGGTCGGGTGAAGCTGACGACGGCACCCGGTCCGGGGTGAGCCGCCCGCAGCCGGCGCAGCTCGGCCTGCTCGTGCTCATCGCCGAGTTGGGCGACCCGCTCGAGCATCGGGTCCGGCTTGGTCTCGGTCTCGATGACCCGACCGAGGCGCACGTCGAGCGCCCGCAGCAGGGCGAACTCGCACTCCGCGGCCAGGCGCAGGTCGCTCGGGCTGAGTACGATCCGGTCATCGAGGAGGAACACGGCTCCGACTGTAGGGCAGCGCACCGACGTTCCTCGCGGTCGACACCGACCAGCCGCTGCTCTTCAGGGGTGCCGACTTCACTCACACCCACGTGCGGCGGGCCGGATAGTCGTCCTCACACCCAGCTCGGGAACCACATCCGGTGGTGCCACTCGGAGTAGGGGATGACCTGGGCGGTGTAGATCGGCCAGAAGTACGCGAAGACGAGCAGGACGAGCAGGCAGTAGAGCCCGACGAGGAGCAGCCCGATCTGACGCCGTCGGAAGGACGCCTGCGGGGGTCCGAGCACGAGGCCGAGGACGAAGACGGCGGCGAGCACCACCCACGGCACGAACGCGACGGAGTAGAAGGAGTAGATCGTCCGCTCCTGGTACATGAACCACGGCAGGTAGAGCCCGGCGAACCCGGCGAGGATCGCGCCGGCCCGCCAGTCCCGCCGCAGCGCCCAGTGATAGAGGAGGAACGCGAGGGCGACCGTCCCCAGCCACCAGATCGGGACCGTCCCGAGCGATGTGATCGCCTTGCTGCACTGCGCCGCCCCGCATGCCTCCGGGTCCGGGCTCTCGTAGAAGAACGACGTCGGCCGGGCCTGGACCAGCCAGCTCCACGGGTTCGACATATAGCTGTGTTCGCTGCGCAGCCCGACATGGAAGCCGTACGCGTCCTGGTGGTACTTCCACAGCGAGCGCACCGCCTCCGGGACCCACCCGAAACTCTCCGACGGATGCTCCGCCGCCCAGGTGCGTCGATAGCCCGCCGGGTTGCGGAACCAGCCGGCCCACGAGGCCACATAGACGACCGCAGCGGTCCCGACGATGGCGAGGAACGCATACGGCCCGTCCTTGACCAGCCCGGCCCGGATCCAGTGCCGCACCCCGACCGCCCGCCGGGCACCCATGTCCCACAGGACGGTCATCAGTCCGAAGACCGCCAGCGCGTACAGCCCGGACCACTTCGTCCCGATGCACAGACCCATCATCAGTCCGGCCACCCAGCGCCACGGCCGCCAGCCGAGCCAGGGTCCGTATGCGATCCGCGTCCCCGCGGGCAACGCACCGACCTTGCGGGCGAGGATCTCGCGACTGGCGTCCCGGTCGATGAGCAGCGCGCAGAACGCCGCGAGGGCGAAGAACATGACCGTCAGGTCGAGCAGCCCGGTGCGGGAGTGGACGAAGTGGTGGCCCTCGAAGGCGAGGAGGAAGGCGGCGATCGTGCCGAGGAGGGTCGAGCCGAACAGGCGGCGGGCGGCTCGTCCGACCATGAGGATCGAGAGCGTCCCGAGCAGTGCCATCGAGAACCGCCACCCGAACGAGGACGTCGGGTCGAAGATCCACTGCCCGAACGCGATGACCCATTTGCCGACCGGCGGGTGGACGACCATGTCGCCGGTCGTGCCCCACACGTCGAGGTTGCCGACCGTGAACAACTCGTCCGGCTTCTCCAGACCTTCCTTGACCCGCATCTCGACGCCGTGTTCGAGCAGCGACTGACCCTGCTTGACGTAGTAGGTCTCGTCGAAGATCAACTGGTGCGGCCGCCCGAGCGACCAGAACCGCAGGATCCCCCCGAGGAGCGCCATCGCGAGCGGGCCGAGCCACCCCCAGAGCCGGTCCGTGGGCCGGAACCCGAGCAGGCGGATGCGCAGCTCCTCGGTCCGGGTCATGCGCGCCATCGTATGCGTGCCCCGCCTCCACCTCGTGCGTCCGGTTCCCCGCTCTTGGGCCCGAGCCCGCCGTCCGCTCGGTGAGGGTGGGCGTTTGGTCGGTTTCGGGGGCACTTTTCGACGGATCGCCCACCTTCGCCGGAGGTGAGGGTGGCGGCGGAGGATGGTGACGGGCGAGGGCCGTGTCCGGGTTCGCGGTTCCCAGCGCAGGGAGCACGTCGGGACCGTGGCCGTGGCCGCGCGGCACTGCACCCGGCTAGGCTCCCGGGATCATGGCTGCGGACACGGGTGCAGGAGTCGTCGTCCTCGCGGCGACCCCGATCGGGCGGATCGACGACGCCCCGCCCCGGCTGGCCGAGGAACTGGCCCGTGCCGACGTCATCGCCGCCGAGGACACCCGACGCCTGCAGCGATTGCTGCGCGAACTCGACGTCCCGAACCGCCCCGGATCCGACCGGACCGTGCTCAGCTACCACGAGCACAACGAGGCCGCCCGCACCGCCGACCTCGTCGAGCGGCTCGACGCCGGCGCCCGGGTCGTCCTCGTCACCGACGCGGGTATGCCGAGCGTGTCCGACCCCGGCTACCGACTCGTGCGGGCCGCGATCGACGCCGGCCACCGGGTCACCGCCGTCCCCGGACCCAGCGCCGTGCTCACCGCCCTGGCGGTCTCCGGCCTATCGGTCGACCGGTTCTGCTTCGAGGGGTTCCTGCCCCGCAAGGCGGGCGAGCGGCGCCGGGCGCTCGCCGCGCTCGCCCGCGAGCCGCGCACGATGGTCTTCTTCGAGGCGCCGCACCGGCTCGCCGACTCCCTGACCGACCTCGCCGCCGCCTTCGGTCCGGAGCGGTCCGCGGCCGTGTGCCGGGAGTTGACGAAGACTTACGAGGAGGTCGTGCGCGGCGGTCTCGGCGAGCTCGCCGACTGGGCTCGCGAGGGCACCCGTGGCGAGATCACCCTCGTCGTCAGCGGGGCCGGGCCCACGCATACCTCCGCCGCGGAGCAGCTCGACGAGATCGCCGAGCGGGTCGACTCCGGGGAGCGGCTCAAGACGGTCTGCGCCGAGATCGCGGCCGCAACCGGGTTGTCGAGCAAGGCGCTCTATGACGCCTACGTGGCCCGAACCCGCTAGCACCGGGCGAATTTCACACCTGAATCAGCCAACCCAACCGCACCACGGGGAGCGGAACCTAGTAGGTTGAGACTGTGGCAACGATGACAGCTCCCGCGAAGCGGGGGACGACTGCCCGGGGCACGACCGTCTTCCTGAAGTTCATCATGGCTGTGACGGGACTTGTGTTCATCGGCTACGTCCTCCTGCACATGTATGGCAACCTCAAGATCTTTGCTGGGCAGGAGGCCTTCGATGCCTACGCCCACGGATTGCGCACCTTCGGTGATCCGCTGCTGCCGTACGGCGGCCTGCTGTGGATCGTCCGGATCGTGCTCCTCGTCTCGATCGTCGGCCATCTGTATGCCGCGCTCACCTTGTGGAGTCGAGCGAACGGGGCCCGGTCGACCAGGTACGCGGTGAAGAAGGCCGGTGCGGCCAGCCTCGGCAGCCGCACGATGCGCTGGGGCGGGGTGTTCATCCTGCTGTTCATCCTGTGGCACCTGTTCCACTTCACCATCGGCAAGCCGGCGCTGAACAGCTCGGTCTCCGCGAGCGAGATCGCCGCCTCCCCCTACGCGATGGTCGTCGCGAGCTTCCAGTTGTGGTGGATGACGCTGCTCTACCTCGCCGCGCTCGTGGCCCTCGGGTTGCACCTCTCGCACGGGATCTTCAGCGTCCAGCAGACCCTCGGATGGACCCAGACCGCCCGCGCCTACCGGCGGGCCAAGAGCATCGGACACGCCACGATGGCGCTCATCGTCGTCGGCTTCGCGCTGCCGCCGCTGGCCATCCTCTTCCGCCTCATCGGCAACTGACCTAGGAGACCCGGCAATGAGTCTGATCAACGGCCTGTACACCGAAGGCGAGAAGATCGCCGACACCAAGGCGCCGAAGGTTCCGGTCCAGCAGATGTGGACCACCCGCCAGTTCGACGCCGCCCTGGTCAACCCGGCCAACCGCCGCAAGCTGTCCATCATCGTCGTCGGCACCGGCCTGGCCGGTGGCGCCGCCGCGGCCACCCTCGGCGAGGCGGGCTACCACGTGAAGTCCTTCTGCTTCCAGGACTCCCCGCGCCGTGCCCACTCGATCGCCGCCCAGGGCGGGATCAACGCCGCGAAGAACTACAAGGAGGACGGCGACTCGGTCTACCGCCTCTTCTACGACACCGTCAAGGGCGGCGACTACCGCGCCCGGGAGAGCAACGTCTACCGGCTCGCCGAGGTCAGCGCGAGCATCATCGACCAGTGCGTCGCCCAGGGTGTCCCGTTCGCCCGCGAGTATGGCGGTCTGCTCGACAACCGCTCCTTCGGTGGCGTCCAGGTCTCGCGGACCTTCTACGCGCGGGGCCAGACCGGTCAGCAGTTGCTGATCGGCGCATACCAGGCCCTGGAGCGGCAGGTCGCGGCCGGCACCGTCGAGATGTATGCCCGCCACGAGATGCTCGAACTCATCGTCGCCGACGGCCGGGCCCGCGGCATCATCGCCCGCGACCTGGTCACCGGTGAGATCGAGACCCACCTCGCCGACGCCGTCGTCCTGGCCAGTGGTGGCTACGGCAACGTGTTCTTCCTGTCGACGAACGCGATGGGCTCCAACGTCACCGCGAACTGGCGCGCTCACCGCAAGGGCGCCTACTTCGGCAACCCCTGCTACACGCAGATCCACCCGACGTGCATCCCGGTCTCCGGCGACCACCAGTCGAAGCTGACCCTGATGTCGGAGTCGCTGCGCAACGACGGCCGGATCTGGGTGCCGAAGAAGCGCGAGGACTGCGACAAGGACCCCCGCCAGATCCCGGAGGAGGACCGCGACTACTACCTGGAGCGGATCTACCCGGCGTTCGGCAACCTCGTCCCGCGGGACATCGCCTCCCGGCAGGCCAAGAACGTCTGCGACGAGGGTCGCGGCGTCGGCCCGATGGTCGGCGACTTCCGTCGCGGGGTCTACCTCGACTTCGCCGACGCGATCTCCCGGCTGGGTGAGGACGCGGTGCGGGCCAAGTACGGCAACCTGTTCGACATGTACGAGCGGATCACCGGCGAGAACCCCTACGAGGTGCCGATGCGGATCTACCCGGCCGTGCACTACACGATGGGCGGGCTGTGGGTCGACTACGACCTCGAGTCCACCATCCCGGGCCTGTTCGTCACCGGTGAGGCCAACTTCTCCGACCACGGCGCGAACCGCCTCGGTGCCTCCGCACTCATGCAGGGACTGGCCGACGGCTACTTCGTGCTGCCGAACACGATCCGCGACTACCTCGCCAAGGGACCGTTCGAGAAGCTCGACGACGCCCACCCGGCCGTCGCCGAGGCCCGCGAGTCCGTCGAGACACGCACCCAACGGCTGCTCTCGATCAACGGTGAGCGCTCGGTGGACTCCTTCCACAAGGAACTCGGCCACATCATGTGGGAGTACTGCGGGATGGAGCGCACCGAGGAGGGGCTGACCAAGGCGATCGACCTCATCCGCGGGTTGCGGGAGGAGTTCTGGCGCAACGTGCGGGTCCTCGGGTCCGCCGACACGCTCAACCAGAGCCTGGAGAAGGCCGGCCGCGTCGCCGACTTCCTCGAGCTCGGCGAGTTGATGTGCATCGACGCACTGCACCGGGCCGAATCCTGCGGCGGGCACTTCCGGGCCGAGTCGCAGACCGAGGACGGTGAGGCACTGCGCCACGACGACCAGTTCCTCTACGTCGCGGCCTGGGAGTTCACCGGCGGTGACGGCACGAACGGCGAGTTCGGCGCGATGGGTCCGCCGGTGCTGCACAAGGAAGACCTCGTCTACGACGCGATCGAGCTCAAGCAGAGGAGCTACAAGTAATGCGCATCACGCTGAAGATCTGGCGCCAGGACGGTCCGCGTGACTCGGGTCGCCTCGTCACCTACCAGCTCGACGACGTCTCACCGGATGAGTCGTTCCTCGAGATGCTCGACGCCCTCAACGAGAAGCTCATCGCCGAGGGGACCGAGCCAATCGCCTTCGACAGTGACTGCCGCGAGGGCATCTGCGGCAACTGCGGTCTGATGATCTCCGGCGAGGCGCACGGCCCGGAGAGGACGACGACGTGTCAGTTGCACATGCGTTCGTTCCGTGACGGCGAGACGATCACCGTCGAGCCGTGGCGGGCCGAGCCGTTCCCGGTCATCCGCGACCTCGTCGTCGACCGGTCCGCCTTCGACCGGATCATCCAGGCCGGTGGCTTCATCTCGGTCAACACCGGGGCCGCCCCCGACGCCCACGCCACTCCCGTCCCGAAGGAGAACGCCGACCGGGCCTTCGTCGCCGCCGAGTGCATCGGCTGCGGCGCCTGCGTGGCCGCCTGCCCGAACGCCTCCGGCATGCTCTTCATGAGCGCCAAGGTCACCCACCTCGGCGAACTGCCGCAGGGCCAGCCGGAGCGGGACGCGCGCGTGGTCGCGATGGTCAACCAGCACGACGCCGAGGGCTTCGGCGGCTGCACGAACATCGGCGAATGCAC
>DUPF01000152.1 GCA_012838445.1 Intrasporangiaceae bacterium
CCCCATTAGCCTCGATCTTTCGTCTGTGGGCCGGGAGTCGTTGTGATGTCTTGAGGATCAGCATCTGGGGCTGATTCTGACAGGTGGGTGTGACAGTGGGCCCGGTGTCGCACGGGGCGGGGCGGGATTCCACAAGTTCCGGGTACGGCTGGCTGGTTCGGGCGGTCGGCACTGCGGGTCAGGTGGGGGCGGTGAGCCGCTCGACGGCGGTGGTGGCGAGGTTGGCCCAGCGGGCGTGGTCGGCGATCCGGAGCCAGACCCGCCGGCCGTGGTGGATGAGCACCGCAGGGATCGTGAACAGCCGCAGCCGGAGACGTTTGGGTTCCCACCGACGGGCCTGGTGGTCGGTCAGTGCGAGCAGTTGGCACCAGGCGGTCAGGTCGAGGGCGAGTTCGACCAGGGCGCACCACAACTGATTGGCGGCGAAGCCGTGTAACGGCAGGTTCGTGAGTCCGGTGTCTTTGGCGATCCGGATCCGGTCTTCGGCCCGGGCCCGGCGACGGTGCCGGAGTTCGAGAGCGGGGAGTTGGCCGCGGGGGGTGTTGGTGGCAAAGGCGGTGATCCGGTGCCCGTCGACATCGGTCAGCCGCAACTGTGCCCCGGGGTGCGGGCGTTCTTTGCGGGCGATCACCCGCATCCCCGCGGGCCATTTCGATAGGTCGAGCAGCCCGGTGAGTTCGGCCACCCACGCGCCGTCGCGGATCTCGCCGTCAGCATCGAGGGCGGGGGTCCACACATTGGCGGGGATCTTCTCCAGCAGTTCAGCGGTGTGGAACGGCAGCGTGAACCCCAGTGAGTACGACAGGCGTTGGCGGCTGAGCCAGGCCACGACGTCGTGGGTGCAGCCGGCTGCGTCGGTGCGGATCAGGATCTTGCGGCCCGGCCGCACCCCGGGCCGGTATCCGGGGAGTTGGGCCAGGGCGTGGCGCAGCACGGTGAGGTGATCCGCGGCAGTGTTCGAGCCAGCGTTTCCGGCCCGCAGCAACAGTCCGACGGGTTCACCGGTGCCGGTCTGGCCGTGGTCGACGAACGCGCACAACGGATGAAACCCGAAGCCGCGTTTGTAGGTGGCCGCAGCTTCTTCCTTCTCCGAGTGCGCAGTCACCAGCGTGGCGTCCAGGTCGATGATCAACGGCTGCTGCGCGCTGATCTGATGGTTCGGCGCGGCGGTGCCCGCCCGGTCCCACACCCTCGCCCGGGCGATCGCGCGGGCCCGGTGGATCGCGGTCAGCACCTCGGGATCGGTAGCCAGCCGGCTGATCATCCGTGACACCGTCGGATCGGAGGCCACCAAGCCGTAGACCCCCGGCTCACTACGCAGCAGGGCGAGATCGGCCAGACAGTCCCCACCCAGGGCGAGCATCACCGCTAGATCCAGCAGGATCTTGTGCGGGGTATGGGTCGCCAACGGCTGCTGCCACGGTCCCAGCGCCTCGGCCAGGGCGGTATCGAGGCCGGCGGCGGCGACGGTCTTGGTCAACAGCACTCCACCGGCCTGCCCGACCGCTTTGCAGGGGCCGGATTCCACACGGACTGGCGGATAGATCGTGGCGGTAGACTTCACCGAGAAGGTGCTCCTTTGGTGCGGGTAGGGATGTGACTAGACACCACCATTCTCCCAAGCCAGGAGCACTTTCGCCGTCTCTAACCACCCCTCAGGACACCGCCAGATGAAATCCCGAGGCTAACCTGTTCGGGGAACACGGTCGGCCCAACTACAACTCCTTCGTTGCCACCTTCATTGAGAAGCTCATCCGGAACGAGCGGCCTTCCATCGAGGACCGGCAGATCAGCCTGCTGCATGCGCAGGGGGCTGCTCACGCCTTTCTCGATGCACTGCATGTGGAAGAGTCATGTGTGGTGAAGCCACTGGGACATCCGACGTCCGTCCGCGAGGTGTGGGACCAGTTAAGATCTTTTCGGGCACTGTACGCATGTGGGGAGATCCCAGCGTTAGGCTCTCAGTTCGATGTCGATCTGTTCAACTCCTACAGGGCGGGGCTCTTCCCTTCCGGGACTCCGATTGCGCTGCACCCGAAGACGGACGACAGGGGTCGGTTGGTGGAGAC
>DUPF01000153.1 GCA_012838445.1 Intrasporangiaceae bacterium
CTGCTCCTGCGCTACCGCACCGTCAAGGCCCAGTCCGTGCTCGACCCCATGCCCGCACACTCCAACTGACGCCCCGGCGGTTGCTCAGTCGCCGGCCGGTGCGCGGTTCATCGCGCCTCGCCCGAAGAGGGAGTATGAAGCGATTCCGCGCTAGACGTTAAACCGGAACTCGACCACGTTCCGGAGCCGAATCCCAACACGGGGTGGCTGGCGATCTGGTCTACTCAACGGCCGGCGCGAGCCCTCCAGCGCGCGAACCCGCCCTCGGTATTGAGGACCTGCCCGGTCATCCACTGACCCTCGTCCGAGACCAGCCACTCGATCAACCGCGCTGGGTCATCCGGCTCACCCATACGCCCGAACGGAAACATGGGTGCGGCCGCAGCCATGGTCTCCGGCGTCATGTAGCCCGTGTCAACAGGCCCCGGGTTGACTGTATTGACGGTGATGCCCGCATCGGCAAGCTGATCAGCCAGCGTCAGAGTCACCCCAGCCAGAGCTGCCTTGCTGGCCGCATAAGCAACCTCCCCAGGCATCGGTCCGAGCCCCTGGCCGGAGGTCATCAGCACCACCCGACCTCCAGGGCGTCCGTCATGTTGGGCAGCGAAGGCCTGCACCAGCAGGAGCGATGACCGCGTGTTGACCGACCAGTGCGCGTCCAGCATCGCGGCAGTCAGCTCGCCGAGGGCCCCGTCACCACCGGATCGGGCGTGGTTGCAGATGAGCACGTCCACGTGACCGAACTCGGCGACGGCGCGCTCCACAACGGCTTCGGGCGCCCCGTCCCCGGCGAGGTCGACGGACATGTCGACGATGCGCTGGCTGGGAACGTCGCCCTTCTCCCAGAGCTCCTCCACGAGAGCCTCCACGTCGTCCCCACCCCACGGCTGCTCCTCGTCATGGGGACGGTGGTGCGTCAGGAACAGGTCTGCGCCGCGCGCGACCAGCCTCGATGCGATGGCGAAGCCGATCCCCTGCCTGCGGCTGACACCCGAGACCAGCGCCACTCGGCCGCGAAGACCGCCCACCCTCACGCGGTCTGGAGCGGCTGAATGCTGTCGAGCGAGTCCCCGAGGGCGTCCATCTCGACCTCAAGGTCGTAGCGCGCCTGCAGGCTGATCCAAAACTGCGCGCTCATGCCGAAGTAGCGACCGAGGCGCAGAGCGGTATCGGCCGAGATCCGGCGCTTGCCGTGCACGATCTCGTTGATCCTCCGCGGCGGCACACCGATGGACACGGCGAGCTTGTGCTGCGTGATGCCGAAGCCGTCCAAGAAGTCCTCCTGGAGGATCTCGCCTGGATGGATGGGCGGGTAGAGCTTCTCGGTCATGGTGCACCTCAGTGGTAGTCCTCGATGGTGACGTTCTCAGGACCGGCCTCAGTCCAGACGAAGCAGATGCGCCACTGGTCATTGACGCGGATGCTGTACTGGCCCGATCGATCGCCCTTCAGAGCCTCCAATCGGTTGCCTGGCGGGACGCGGAGAGAGTTGAGGTCGGTCGCCGCGTCGAGTTGATGCAACTTCCGATTGGCCGCTTTGTGGATCCGGGCATCGAGTTTGGGAGCCGGTTCGCGCAACCAGACGCGTTCGGTGTCGCGGTCGCCGAACGATCTGATCACATATCGAGCATGTCAAACCTAACGCATGGCGTCAATAACGCTAGACGTTAAACCGGAACTCGACCACGTCACCATCGGCCATGACGTAGTCCTTACCCTCCATCCGCGCCTTGCCGGCGGCCTTGACCGCAGCCATCGAGCCGAGAGCATCGAGATCCTCGAAGGAGACGACCTCGGCCTTGATGAAGCCGCGCTGGAAGTCGGTGTGGATGACACCGGCCGCCTCCGGTGCGGTCCACCCCTGGCGGATCGTCCAGGCCCGGGCCTCCTTCGGCCCGGCGGTCAGGTAGGTCTGCAGACCGAGCGTGTGGAACCCGACCCGCGCCAACTGGTCCAGGCCGGACTCCTCGGCCCCGAAGGACTGCAGCAACTCGAGCGCCTCGTCCGGCTCCATATCCATCAGATCCGCCTCGAGCTTGGCGTTGAGGAACACCGCATCGGCCGGCGCGACCAACTCAGCGAGCCGGGCGTGCAGATCAGGGTCGGCGAGCTGGTCCTCGTCGAGGTTGAAGACATAGATGAACGGCTTGGTCGTCAGCAACCCCAGCCCGCGCACGAGATCCGGATCGACCCCACCGGAGGCTCCCCCCGCATACAGCGTCGTCCCCGACTCCAGCACCTGCTGGGCGGCCTGGGCGGCCTCGAGCAGGGGGCGGGACTCCTTCTTGATCCGGGCCTCCTTCTCGAGGCGAGCGATCGCTTTCTCGAGGGTCTGCAGGTCGGCGAGGATGAGCTCGGTCTCGATGACCTCGATGTCGTCCTTCGGGGAGACCTTGCCGTCGACGTGGACGACGTCACCATCCTCGAAGGCCCGCACGACCTGGCAGATCGCGTCCGCCTCACGGATGTTCGCGAGGAACTTGTTGCCGAGCCCCTCCCCCTCCGAGGCACCCTTGACGATGCCGGCGATGTCGACGAACGAGACCGTCGCCGGCAGGATCCGCTCCGAACCGAAGATCTCCGCCAGCCGCGGCAGTCGCGCATCCGGGAGCGGGACGACACCGACGTTGGGCTCGATCGTCGCGAACGGATAGTTCGCCGCGAGGACGGTGTTCTTGGTCAGTGCGTTGAACAACGTGGACTTGCCGACATTGGGCAGTCCGACGATTCCGATAGTCAGGGCCACAAGGGCAAGAGTCTACTGGCCGCCGAGCAGGTCGAGACCCACGCGGTCGGCGGAGCGGGGGCTCGCACGGACCACTGCGACACCGCGCTGGTTCTCCAGGTCCAGGCCGACGTAGCTGCGGAAGCCGCCCGTCCCGCCGTTGTGCCAGGTGATGTGACGGTCCTTGACCGCCGACGTCAGCCAGCCGGCGCCGATGCGGACGGCCTCCCCGGCGAAGTCCCGCACCGGAGTCAGGGCCGCGATCCCAGGGGCGGCGCCGCAGAGCAGCGCCCGCACGAACAGCGCGAGGTCATCGACCGTCGCGCGAACGCCACCGGCGGGGCCCAGCGCCTCCCCGGTCCACGGCTCGGCCTCCTGCCCCCGTCGGGTGTGGCCCCGGACCGCAGTCGACGTCAACGCCTCCGGTGAGTCCGCGACGTAGGCACCGGTCATCCCCACCGGCTCGAACAGTCGGGAGCGGGCGAGCGAGGCATACCCCGTCCCGGCGGCAGCAGCGACGGCGTGACCGAGCAACATGAACCCGAGGTTCGAGTACGACGCGCGATCCCCCTTCGGCCGAACTGTCCGGAGCTGCTCGAACAGCTCATCGAGACTCTCGCCGTAGGGGTTCTCGGCATGCACGAGCCACCGCCAGGTCTTCTTGAAGGGGGTTCCGGGCGCCAGCCGGGGCAGTCCGGAGGTATGCGTCGCCAGGCGGCCCAGCGTGAGGGCACCCACGTCGGAGTTGACGTCGAGGAGGTCACCGAGCCGGGTCCCGAGAGTGACCTCACCCCGATCGATCGCATCATGGAGGAGCAGGCCGGTGATCCCCTTGCTCACCGACCCCAACTCAACATCACCGTCCCGAGGAACGTCGTGCACCGCCACCGTCGTCTCGCCGGCCTCGACGAGGACAGCACAGAACGGCTCCTGCACCCTCGCGCCGACGCGATCGCGCAGGAGGTCCGCCCCACTGTCAGTCACCGAAGTCGACCCGCCGGCTGTCCTCGATGTATGCGGTGCTCGCCTCGGTCTCCCCCCTCGCCTGCGCGTCGAGCTGGGCGAGCACCTCGGTGAGCATCGCTGCAGTGTAGGGCGCGACGTGGTTGGCCAGATCGGTCGGTTCGACCCAGTGCGCGTCCTTGATCTCGCGGCGCAGCAGGGTCATCGAGTGCACGACGGCGGCCTCGGCGATGCCGAGGTCGAAGAGGCAGAGCAGCGCGTCGTCCCAGCCGCGGTAGGGCGGCAGCCAGTTCACGGCGAGCAGGCCGCGGACCTGGACGTCGAGTCCGAGTTCCTCCTGGACCTCCCGCACGACGCAGTGGGCGGGGCTCTCGGAGGGGTCGACGACCCCGCCGGGCAGGTCCCAGTCGCGTTTGTACGTCAACTGGCACAGCAGCACCCGGCCGTGTTCGTCCCGGAGCAGTCCCTGACCGATGACCCGCTTCTTCGGCAGGCGGGAGTTGAGGATGCGGATGAAGGAGAGGCGCTTCTTCTCCGCCTCCGGCGACGCGGAGGTCAGGTCGTCGCGGAGCTCGTCGGGCATACCTGTGAACCTATCGAATGATGGCAGGCTTGACTTCGTGCAGCGCATTCCGTCCCACAGCGAGTTGGTCCGGCTCGCCGCGAACGACCCGTGGATCCGGTGGGGTCTGCCGGCGTCGCTGCCGAAGGAGGTCTGGTCCGACGGGCAGGTGGCGCTGATCCGGCGGCTGAGCACCCGGCCCGGGTTCTGGGTGACGCCGCTGCACGGGACGGCGAGTGCGCCGCAGCTGCGCAGCGCGCTGGAGTGGCTCGTCGGCAGTGGCGAGCTGGACGCGCTGGAGACGGTCTCGGTCTCGGTGCCGCGCGAGCATCTGGCGGTCGCCGAGGAGGTCCTCGACCTGGCCGACGGCGGCGACTGGGACTGGATGTGGACCACGACCCCGCCGCCGCGCGACCCGCGGGAGGCGGACCTCGTCGAACTCGACGATGCGGCCGATGCCGACGAGATCGGCCGCTTCACGTACCGCAACAATCCGCGGGTGTGGACCGAGATCGGCACCGGTCGGATGAAGAAGTGGCTCGGCCTGCGCGGCCCGGACGGCGACCTCATCGGTGTCGGCGGCGCCGAGTGGGAGGACAGCGGGGTGCCGCACCTCGCCGGGATCGTCACCGAGCGGGCCCGTCGCGGTGAGGGCATCGGCGAGGTCATCACCGCCGGGCTGACCCGGTGGTCGATCGCGGAGTACGGCGTGTGCACACTCGGGGTGTTCTCGGACAACACGGTGGCGCTGCGCCTGTATGCGCGGCTCGGCTATCGCACGGCCCGCGCCTGGGCCTCGCGCCGGGTCAGCCGGTGACGAGCCGCGTGCTTCATGCAGGAAACGTCAACTTCAGGAGGCAACCGTTCCGGTGCCAGGTTGACGTTTCCCGCCAATGGCGAAAAACGCAGCCGGCCGCCACTCACCTGGACGCGTGCACGAGCCGCCCACCGACATAGGTCCGCTCGACCCGGGTCAGCCCGATCTCGGCGGCGGGCGCGGCATAGGGATCCCGGTCCAGGACGACGAGGTCGGCGAGCGCGCCGGGCTGGATCCGGCCGCACTGGTCGAGGTGGTTCACCCACGCAGATCCGGCGGTGTATGCGGTCAGCGCCGTCCCGAGGTCGATCGCCTGTTCGGGGAGGAAGGGTTCGTAGCCGCCGTCCGGTGCTCCGGGCTCGATGTGACCGGGCGGTCCCTGCCGGTTGACGGCGACGTGGATGGCCGCCCACGGGTCGGGGGTGGAGACCGACCAGTCGGAGCCGGCGGCGAGCACGGCACCGGAGCGGAGCAGGTCGCCGAACGGGTACTGCCACGAGGAGCGGAGCGTGCCGAGGAACGGCAGGGTGAGGTCGACCATCTGCGGTTCGAGGGCGGCCCAGAGCATCTGCAGGTTCGCGGCGACGCCGAGGGCGCGGAAGCGGGGGATGTCGTCGGGGTGGATCACCTGGAGGTGGGCGATGTGGTGGCGCCGGTCGTTCGATCCGTGGGCCTGGCGGGCAGCGGCGACGGCGTCGAGACACTCCCGCACCGCCCGGTCCCCGATCGCGTGGAAGTGGACCTGGAATCCGTCGGCGTCCAGGGCGGTGACTGCCGAGCGGAGCAGGTCGGGGTCGACGAAGGAGATGCCCGAGTTGTCGGTCGGGTGCCCGTGCCCGTCGCAGTACGGCTCGGTCATCGCCGCCGTGTAGTTCTCGGCCACCCCGTCCTGCATGATCTTGACCGCGCTCGCCCGGAACCGCCCGTGGGAGAACTCGTCCCGCCGGGCGCGCAGCGTCTCGAGCTGCTCCAGTCCGGCGCCGCGGTCCCACCACAGCGCGCCGACGACCCGCCCGGTCAGCTCGCCGTCCCGGGCGGCGGCGAGATAGGCCGCTGCCGGATCCCCGGCGTCCCCGTAGGCGCCGACGATCGCGTCCTGCCAGCCGGTCACCCCGCAGGAGTGCAGATACTTCTGGCCGAGGAGGAGTGCCTGGCGCATCTCGTCGGCGGAGGTCGGTGGCAGCAGTCGGTTGACGAGTGTCATCGCCCCCTCGTGCAGACACCCGGTCGGCTCACCGGCGACGTCCCGCTCGATCCGCCCGTCCGCCGGGTCGGGGGTGTCCCGGTCGATGCCGGCCAGCCGCAGCGCCACCGAGTTGACCCACGCCCCGTGGCCGTCCCGGTTGGCGAGGAACACCGGCCGGTCGGCGACAACCGCGTCGAGGGCGGCCGCGGTCGGGGTCCCGCCCGGGAAGGCCGCCATCGCCCACCCGCCGCCGAGGATCCACTCGGCGTGCGGATGGCTCGCGGCATACTCCCCGATCCGGGCCAGATAGTCGGCGGCGGTGCTGTCGTCGGCGAGGTTGCAGCGCATCAGATCGAGCCCGCCCCACACCGGGTGGACGTGCGCGTCGACGAACCCGGGCACGAGGAGTCCGCCGCGAAGGTCGACGACCTCGGTCCGCGGCCCGGTCAGGTCCGCCACCCACGGATCCCCGTCGTGGCCGACGGCGATGATCCGGTCGCCGCGCACCGCGACGGCGGTGGCGCGCTCCCGGGTCGCGGAGGCGGTGAACACCGGTCCACCACGGAAGATCAGGTCGGCGGTCGTCATCAGTTCCCCGTCATCGTCGCGGCGATCTGGCTGGAGCTGTCGCCGGCGCGGCGCAGCACCAGCCAGACCAGCGTCAGCGACAGCAGGGTGAGCAGGAGCATGATCGTCGACACGGCGGCGATCTCGGGCCGCAGCCCGCTGCGCAACGCGGACAGGACGTACACCGGCCACGGGGTCGTCCCGGACACCTGGACGAACGCGGAGATGACCGTGTTGTCCAGGCTGAGCGTGAACGAGAGCAGCCCGCCGGACAGCACCGCCGGCATCGCGAGCGGCAGGGTGATCCGGCGGAACGTCGTCCACGACGTCGCATAGAGGTCCGCGGAGGCCTCCTCGAGTTGGGCGTCGAGTCCGACGAGCCGGGCCCGGACGATGTAGGAGACGACCGCGGTCGAGAACAGTGAGTGCCCGACGACGAGCCGGGCCACCCCGTCGTTGAAGATCCCCAGGCCCGCGTCCTGGCCGAGGAAGACCAGCCACGGCAGCAGTGCGACGGCGTCGACGATCTCGGGGGTGACGGAGACGAGGAGCAACAGACCGATGTACCAGACCACCCACCGCCCCGGCCGGCGGGCCATTGCGACCCCGGCGAGGGTGCCGAGGACGGTGGCGATGACGGCCGCGATGGCGCCGGTCTGGATCGAGACCCAGACGGCGTTGCGGATCGCGGGTTTGTCGACGATCGCCCGGAACGGGCTCACCCCGAACTCGGTGAACGAGACGAGCAGGCGGCCCTCGTTGAACGAATACACGATGATGACGACGATCGGCAGGAACAGAAAGGCGAAGACGAGGACGCCCCACGCATACAGCAGATAGTCGGTCAGCGACCGGTGCGCTCTCATGTCCGCACCTGCTGCGGGTCGGGTGTGCTCGGCAGGTCGGCCAGACCGAGTCGCCTTCTCGTGCGCACCGGCCAGGTGAGCAGGTATGCGATCCCCGCCCCGATCATGACGCTCACCGCGATGATGAGGATGAGCAGGACGGCCATCGCCGATCCGAGGGCCCAGTTCTGGGCGGCCTGGAACTGGCTCGCGACGAGTTGGCCGACCATGTTGCCGCGGGCGCCGCCGAGGACGATGGCGGTGATGTAGTCGCCCATGAGCGGGATGAAGACGAGGAGCACCCCGGCGACGATGCCGGGCCGGGCCAGCGGCAGGGTGACTCGCGTGAAGGTCCGCCACCGGTCCGCCCCGAGGTCCTTGCTCGCTTCCCGCAACTCCGGCCCGACCCGGTCGAAGGCGACGAACAGCGGCAGGATCATCAACGGCAGGTAGTTGTAGACGACCCCGAGGAGGACGGCCGAGCGGGTGTAGAGGATCGCGAGCGGGTCCTGCCGGATCCCGAGCGCCTGGAGCAGCCCGGACAGCCACCCTTCGGGGGCGAGGATGACCTGCCAGCCGATCGTGCGGACAAGGAAATTCGTCCAGAACGGCACGATGACGAGAGCGAGGAGGAAGGCGCGCCGGGTCGGGGAGACCTTGACCGCCATCCAGTACGCCATCGGGATGCCGATGAGCAGACAGATCAGGGTGCCGGCGATCCCGACCCGCAACGTGTTCGTGAACGTCGTGAAGAACGTCGGGGAGAGGGCCTCGCGGTATCGATCGAGGGAGAGCACATCGGTCGCGTGCGTCCCGAACAGCCCCGGTTTGTAGCCGAAGCTGAAGTAGACGACCATCGCCACCGGCGCGACGAAGAACGCCGCGAGCCACGCCCACGCCGGCAGCGCGAGGAGGAATCTGGGTCGGGGCACGGGAGGCTCAGGCCCCGGCGGCGGCCTTGGTCTTGTTCCAGATGTCGACGATCCGCTGCTGGGCCGAGTTGACGGCACCTTCCTGCATCGTCTCGATCTGCTCGGGGGTGAAGAAGATCAGGTCGAGCATCTCCAGTCCGGCCTCCTCGGCCATCGTCTCGACGTCCTTGGCGCCGGTGTGGTAGCCGATGTAGTCGGTCTGTTCGATGACCTGTTCCGGGGCGAGGACGTAGTTGATGAACGCGTGGGCGGCCTCGATGTTCGGGGCGCCCTTGGCGATGCACCAGTTGTCCATCCACAACTCGGTCGCGGGTGCGCCGAGCACCCACGTCCACCGCTCCGGGTCCGGGCTCTCCATGATGCCGAGCCGGGCGTCACCGTTCCACACCTGCATGAGCACGTGCGAGGCCTGCGGGATCGCCGCGCCACCGGGGTAGGAGTCGAAGGCGGTGATGTGCGGGGCGAGTTCGGTGATGAGGAAGTCCTCGGCGGCCTGGAGCTGGTCGGGGTCCTCGGTGGTCCAGTCGATCCCGTTGGCCCAGAAGTAGATTCCGGTCAACTCGGCCGGGTCGTCGAGGAGGGAGGTCTTGCCGCTCGCCTCGTTCTGGGCGCAGTCGATGAAGTCGTTCCAGTCCTTCAGCTCCCGGGTGATGACGGTGTTGTCGTAGACGAACCCGGTCGTCCCCCACGCCTTGCAGATCGACCAGTTGTTCTCCGGGTCCCAGTCCAGGCCGAGGAACTGCTCGTCCATGTGGGACAGGTTGGGGATGAGGTCCTTGTTGATCGGCTCGAGCAGGTCGTTCTCGATCATCTGCGGGATGAACTGCCCGGTCGGGACGACGATGTCGTATCCGCTCGTGCCCCGGGCCGCGACGAGTTTGGCGATCATCTCCTCGTTGGAGTTGAACGCGTCGAGTTGGACGGTCGGGCCGAGTTCGGAGGTGAAGCTCTCGAGCACGTCGGGGCTGTCGTAGTCCCCCCACGTGTAGATCGAGACGGCGCTCTCCAGGTCGCCTCCGGTGGCTCGCGCGGTCGCCGGCCCGGCGGCACCGGTGGACCCTCCGTTGCTCGACCCGTCGCCACCGCAGGCGGTGAGCAGGCCGACCCCGCCGAGGGCAGCAGCCGTGGTCAGGAAGCGGCGGCGGGTGAACTCGGCCGCGATGCGGGGAGCGACGGCAGCCGGGGCGAGGATGCGGACCGGACGCTGGGTGCGGGACATCGGGACTCCTTGGTGTGTTCCGGGACGGGAGGGGTATGCGGTGGTCAGGCGGGCGCAGGAACGGACTGGTCGGCGGGTTCGGTGGGTTCGGCGAAGACGTGGACGCTGTCCGGGGACCAGGACGCCCGGACGAGGTCGTCGACGCGCAGGTCGGGGGCGATGGGCGTGGGGATCCGGCTGAGCAGACTCGGCTGGTCGGGGATGTCGACGACGAACTGCATCGTCTCCCCCAGGTGGGCGATCCCGACGACCCGACCGACGACGGCGTTCTCGTGCTCTGTCATCGCGGCCCCCGTTGACTCGGTCGCATCTGTCGCCGTGAGCGACACGTACTCCGGCCGGATCGCGACCCGGACCGGCCCGCTCACCCCCTCCGTCCCGGAACGACTGCTGCGCACCCGCACCGTCCCGGCCTCGATCAGTCCGCCGGCGCCGGCCGCGCCGGTAAGGAAGTTCTGCTGCCCGACGAAGCCGGCGACGAACGCGGAGGCGGGGTGCGCATACACCCGGTCCGCGGTGTCGAGCTGCTCGAGCCGGCCGCCGCGCATGATCGCGATCCGGTCCCCCATCGACAACGCCTCGTGCTGGTCGTGGGTGACGAAGACGAACGTCGTCCCGAGCCGGGACTGGAGCAGTTTGAGCTCGATCTGCATCTCCTCGCGCAGCTGCCGGTCCAGGGCACCGAGCGGCTCGTCGAGGAGGAGCACCGCGGGCCGGTTGACGAGCGCCCGGGCCAGCGCGACCCGCTGCTGCTGCCCACCGGAGAGCTGCGCGGGCTTGCGGTCCGCATACGAGCGCATCTGCGCCATGTCGAGTGCTTCGGCGACCCGCTGCCGGATCTCGGCCTTGCCGGTGCGCCGCTGCTGCAACCCGTAGGCGACGTTCTCGGCGACGTTCATGTGCGGGAACAGCGCGTAGTTCTGGAACACGGTGTTGACGTTGCGCTTGTGCGGGGGCACCCCGTGGACCGGTTCCCCGCTGATCCGGATCTCCCCCTCATCGGGCTGCTCGAACCCGGCGATCATCCGCAGTGTCGTCGTCTTGCCGCAACCGGACGGCCCGAGCAGTGCGATGAACTCCCCCGGCTCGATGGCCAGGTCCAGCCGGTCGACGGCCGTGTGCTCACCGAATCGTTTGGTCACACCCGCCAGGTCGACAGCTCCGGTCGCGGCCGAGGTCACGCTCGACTCCTCTCTGGGTGTGGCGTCTTCGTTGGCGCTTTGGTCGTTGGCGCTTTGGTGGCGCTGAGGCCAACCTACTGACGCTTTCGATCGTCGTGTCGGATATCAGGTCACAGATTCGTCGCAATGGCCTCGGGCGGCAATGGAATGAGTCGTCTGCCCTGGGTGGGCGCGCGCTGGGCCATGGGGATCGCCACCGCGCTGTCGAGCGCACGGTAGCCATCCCCGGGGGTTGCGGCGGTGACAGTTGGGATTGCCACCGCGTCATCGAGCGCACGACGTCGATCCCTCACTGCGAACCGATATCCGCCGGGGATCGCCACCGCGTTGTCGGAGCACTGTCAGACCTGCCTGCCACAGTAGGAGCCATGACGTGGATGACGCTGACGACGACCTCTCTGGTGGCTGCCCTGCTCGCCGCTGTGGTGACGTGGTGGACGATGCGGATGCGGGCCGAGCGGGACCTCGCGGTAGTCGAGACCGAGCGCAACCTGCTCCGCGAGCGGATCGACGACCTCGAGGCGACGGTGGCCGAGGACACCCAGACCGCGGCTGCGTTGCGCCCGCTCGGTGATGCCCTCGGTCGGGTGGAGCACCAGGTCAAGGCGTTGGAGCTGGACCGGGTGAGTCAGTTCGCGGATCTGCGCACGACGATGGAGCACGTGCAGGCCACGACCGGTGAGTTGGGTCGCACGACCCAGTCCCTCGCCGGCTCCCTGCAGTCGGCGAATGTTCGTGGCGCCTGGGGTGAGGTCCAGTTGCGACGGGTCCTCGAGGATGCCGGACTGCTGGCGCGATGCGACTTCGACATCCAGGTCTCGGTCACCGGCGCGGACGGGCAGAGCCTGCGTCCCGATGCGGTCGTCCAGTTGCCGGGCGAGAAGGTCCTCGTCATCGATGCCAAGGCCCCGATGACGGCCTACCTGCGCCTGCATGCCGACGACCTCGCTCCCGATGAGCGGCCCCGCCTGCTCGACGAGCACGCCCGTAGCCTCACCGCTCACGTCAAGGCGTTGGCCGGGAAGGAATACTGGTCGGCGTTCGAGACGACCCCGCAGTTCGTGGTCTGTTTCGTCCCGAGCGAGGCGATGCTCGCCCAGGCGCTCGCGGCGGACCCGGCCCTGTTGGAGAGCGCCTTGCGCGCCAAGGTCGTGCTCGCGTCGCCCGCTTCGCTGTTCGCGCTCCTGCGCACCGTCGCGTTCACGTGGCAGCAGGAAGCGCTCACCGAGAACGCCCGCGAGTTGCTCGCGCTCGGACAGGAGTTGTATGCGCGACTGGCCACCCTCGGGTCGCACGTCAGCACGATGGGCGGCTCGCTGAACCGCAGCATCGAGGCCTACAACCGCCTCGTTGGCAGCCTCGAGTCCCGGGTCTTCGTCACGGCCCGCAAGTTCCGGGACCTGGACCTGGTCACCGACGAACTGGGCACCGTCGATCCACTGACGTCAGCACCGCGGCAGTTGACCGCGATCGAACTGCTCGAGACCGTCGCCGAGACGCGCCCCGAACTGCTGCTCGACGGCCCGAGGCAGGACAGTGTGGCCGGGGATCATCGTGATGTCGGCTGAACCACTCCCACCACTTGACGCCACTTTGCATGTGACTCATGCTCAATGCATGGGCGCGTCGATCCAGATCCGCAATGTCCCAGAGCACGTCAGCCGACGTCTGAAGGCGATGGCGGCTGCTCAGGGGCAGTCGCTGAGCGAGTTCCTGCTTGGCGAGGTAACCGTGCTCGCGAACCGGCCGACTTTAAAGGAACTGACCGAGCGCATCTCCCACCGATCGCCGTTAGACATCGATGCCGCTGACGTCGTCCGGGAGGCCCGTGATGCGCGGGATGCCCAGCTCCTCGCGGCCAATCTCGGGGCGGATTTCCTCGACCCAGGGCTCGATCAGCGCGGTGACTGACAAGTGCGAATGGTCATCGACGCCTCGGCAGCAATCGACATGCTCATACCCACGCCGACGGGTGCGCGAATCGCTGACTTCCTCCTGGGACTCAACTCCGACCTCCAGGTGCCTAGTCACTTCCGGATCGAGTGCACCTCGGCATTACGTGCACTGACGTTGCGGAGCAGGATCAGCGACGACCGGGCAGCAGCAAGCTTGAAGGACCTCATCGCCCTAGGGTGCACGGTGTGGCCGGACGAACTCGTCCTCGATCGGGTCTGGCAGTTGCGCCACAGTGTGTCCGCCTATGACGCGGCCTACCTGGCGCTGGCCGAGGTATTGGACGCCACCTTGGTGACGAGTGACCGACGTTTCGCACGCGCAGCGCAGGTGGCGGGCCAGGCACCCATCGTCGTGTTCTGACACGGGCGGCCCTTCCGACAAACGTCGGGCGCGACTCGCTACGGATGACGCCGACCGACCCGTCGGTCCGGCCACCCCGACCGTCAGTGCAGCGAGCTAGCGAAGCTCGCGTCGTGGGTCATCTTGTCGGACATCCCGGCGGCCTTGAGGTCACGGCGGATCTCGGTGGGGAGGGAGAACGTCAGCGTCTCCTGAGCCGCGATGATCGGGGTGACGTCCTCATACCCACGCTCGGCGAGATAGTCGAGCACTCCACGCACGAGGATCTCCGGGACGGACGCACCACTGGTGACGCCGACGGTGCGCACTCCGTCGAGCCAGGCCTCGTCGATCTCGTCGGCGAAGTCGACGAGGTGTCCGGCCTTGGCGCCGTTCTCGATCGCGACCTCGACGAGGCGCACCGAGTTGGAGGAGTTCGTCGAGCCGACGACGATCATCAGGTCGCAGTCCGGGGCCATCTGCTTGACGGCCAGTTGGCGGTTCTGGGTCGCGTAGCAGATGTCGTCCGAGGGCGGGTCCTGCAGTTTGGGGAACTTCTCCCGCAGCCTGCGCACGGTCTCCATCGTCTCGTCGACGGACAGCGTCGTCTGGGAGAGCCAGACGACCTTGTCCGGGTCGCGGACCTCGACGTTCTCGACGTCGTCGGGGCCGTCGACGAGAGTGATGTGGTCGGGCGCCTCGCCGGAGGTGCCGATGACCTCCTCGTGGCCCTCGTGTCCGATGAGGAGGATGTCGTAGTCGTCGTCGGCGAAGCGGATCGCCTCGCGGTGCACCTTGGTCACGAGGGGGCAGGTCGCGTCGATCGTCTTGAGGTTGAGTTGACGAGCCTCTTCGTGGACAACGGGGGCGACGCCGTGGGCGGAGAAGATCACGAGCGCACCCTCGGGCACCTCGTCGGTCTCCTCGACGAAGATCGCACCGCGCTTCTCCAGGGTTTGCACGACGTGCTTGTTGTGGACGATCTGCTTGCGGACGTACACCGGCGGCCCATACAGTTCGAGGGCCTTCTCGACGGTGACGACGGCCCGGTCGACGCCGGCGCAGTATCCGCGCGGGGCGGCCAGGAGAACCCGCTTGGTCGGCTGGTCAGACGTGACAGACATGTCCACCATCGTACGTGGGTGCCAGAGCGCACCCGGCCTGTCGCTCAGCGCAGGAGCGTGCCCGGCTCGATCGTGACCGGGAACGGCCGCTCGGTCGCCCACGTCTCGTCAGCGGCGACCTCGGCGATGTGCTGATACCGCGAGCCCGCCAACTCATACACCGACAGCACGAGCCGCTTCGGGTCCACGAGCCAGTAGTTCGGCATCCCGGCCCTCTCAAACCGCTGCAACTTCAGGTTGCGGTCGATCACCTGGGTGCTCGGCGAGAGGACCTCGACGGCGAGCACCGGTGCAGCCGTCACTCCGCGCTCACCGACGTCCTCACGGCGGGCGATGAGCAGGTCCGGCTGCATGGCCGTCTTGGGATCGAGCAGGACATCGAAGGGTGCGAAGAAGATCTCGAACTCCGCAGGGCAAGCCCGATCAAGTGCCAAGAACAGTCCTCGCACAGCCCGCTGGTGATCGGCCCCCGGCGACGGCGTCACGACGAGAGCCCCGTCGATGAGCTCGTAGCGATGCCCGTCGTCGGGCAGGGCGTCCCGCTCAGCGAGGGTCCACTCGCGGTCGTCGAGGACAAGGGTCATAGCCTCCATTGTCGGTCCTTCCATGAGTTCTCGCCAGCATCACAGTGCGGATGCGACACGGCGAGCGTCAGATGCGTGGCTGTGGACGACACGCCCGACTCGGGACGTTGTCACCCGTCGTCCTTAGAGTTGCCTGCGTGATCACCACCCTCGCGGTCAGCGGATACCGCTCCCTGCGCGACGTCGTCGTCGGGCTCGGGCGGCTGACCGTGGTCACCGGCCCGAACGGCAGCGGCAAGTCGAGCCTCTACCGGTCGCTGCGGCTGCTCGCGGACTGCGCCGACGGCCGGGTGGTCGGGTCCCTCGCCCGCGAGGGTGGCCTGCAGTCGGTCCTGTGGGCCGGCCCGGAGACCCTCACGGCAGCGCGCCGGGGTGCGCCGGTGCAGGGCACCCGTCGCACCGGCCCGGTCAGCCTCCTGCTCGGGTATGCGACGAGCACCTCTCCCCCGACCGGCACCTCACCCTCTGCTCGAGCAGGTGACGGGTTCGGCTATCTCATCGACCTCGGCCTGCCGGTGCCGCAGCACCGGTCGGCGTTCAACCGGGACCCGCAGATCAAGCGGGAGGTGGTCTTCGCCGGTGAGGTGGCCCGGCCGGGGTCGGTGCTCGTCCGGCGCAGGGGTGAGGCGGTCATGGCCCGGGAGGGTGGGGACTGGTTCGATCTGGCCATCGGGCTCTCCCCCGCGACGAGCATGCTGCGCGAGGTCGCCGATCCGCGCCGGGCGCCGGAGATCCTCGCCGTGCGGGAGCAGATCCGGGCGTGGCGGTTCTATGACGGCTTCCGGGTCGATGCCGACGCTCCGGCGCGCCGACCCCAGGTCGGTACCCGTACCGAGGTGCTCTCCGGCGACGGACACGATCTGGCGGCGGCGATCCAGACGGTCTTCGAGGTCGGCGACGGTGCCGGGATGCAAGAGGCCGTCACCGATGCCTTCGACGGCGCCGAGGTCGACGTCCTCTGGGAGGGCGGTCTGTGCGAGGTGGGGATGCGCCAGCCGGGCATGTTGCGGCCGCTTCGGGCCGGCGAGCTCTCCGACGGGACGCTCCGCTACCTGCTCCTCGTCGCCGCACTCTTCACCCCGCGCCCTCCCGAACTCATGGTCCTCAACGAGCCGGAGACCAGCCTCCACCCGGACCTGATCCCCGCTCTGGCGCGGCTCATCGCGGGGGCGGCGCGGCATACTCAACTCGTGGTCGTCACCCACTCCGCCCCGCTCGTCGAGGCGATCGCTGCCGCCGCGGACGCGGACCTGGCCGACGCGATCCGCTCGATCACCCTGACCAAGGACCTCGGCGAGACCCGCATCGAGGGGCAGGGCATGCTGACCACGCCGACGTGGCACTGGGGGAAGCGATGACGGCCCTACCCGAGCGGGCCGCGGACACGACGGCCGAGCACCCGTGGCCGGTGCGGCTGCTGTCGATGAAGGTCGGCGAGTACATCGAGAAGATGTCGGTCGTGTGGGTCGAGGGGCAGGTCGTCCAACTCAACCGTCGTCCGGGGTCGTCGACGGCCTACCTGACGTTGCGGGATACCGACGTCGACATGTCGTTCAATGTTGCGATCCGGGTCACCGCGCTCGACGCGATGCCGCCGCTGCAGCCGGGGGCCCGGGTCGTCACCCAGGTCAAGCCGGCGTTCTGGGCACCGCGCGGCAGCCTGTCCCTCGACGCCCGCCAGATCCGGCCGGTCGGCATCGGCCAGTTGCTCGCCCAACTCGAGTACCTCAAGGCCAACCTCGCTGCCGAGGGGTTGTTCGACCCGCGCCGCAAGCGTCCGCTGCCGTTCCTGCCGCGGACCGTGGGACTCATCTGCGGCCGGGGCAGCGCCGCCGAACGCGACGTCGTCGAGAACGCCCGGCGCCGTTGGCCCACAGTGCGATTCGAGATCCGCACCGTCGCTGTCCAGGGAGTCAACGCCGTCCCGGAGGTAATGACGGCGCTCCAGGCGCTCGATGCGACCGACGGTGTCGACGTCATCGTCATCGCCCGCGGCGGCGGCTCGGTCGAGGACCTGCTGCCGTTCAGCAACGAGGCCCTCATCCGCGCGGTCGCCGCCGCCCGCACCCCCGTCGTCAGCGCGATCGGCCACGACGTCGACACCCCGCTCCTGGACCATGTCGCCGACCACCGGGCGAGCACCCCGACCGACGCCGCCAAGGCGATCGTGCCGGACGCCGCCCACGAGAACCAGACGGTGCGCACCTCCCGGGAGCGGCTGCGCCGGGCACTCACGCTGCGACTGCGGCACGAGCAGACCACCCTGGACCAACTCCTGCACCGCCCGGTCCTGGCGATACCGACCGCCTTCCTCGACGTCCAGCGCGAGGATCTGACGCGCCGCTGGCACCGCGCGAGTGAGACGATGCACCGCCGGATCGAACGCGACCAGGACCGGATCGCCTACCTGCGCCGCTCGGCCCGCGTGCTGTCCCCGACGTCGACGATCGAGCGGGGGTATGCGCTGCTCACCCGGGTCGACGACCACGTCGTCACCGCCCCGGACCAGGTCAGCCCCGGGGAACTGCTGCGCGTTCGGGTCGCCGGTGGTGACTTCGGGGTGCGGGTGGCCGGCTACGAACAGACGAGCACAGACCTGACCGACCCCACCGATGAAGGAGCATCCGATGAGCCCGACTGAGGACACGAGCGCGGCCGACGAGCAGGGGCGCGAGATCGCCGAGTTGACCTATGAGCAGGCCAAGGAGGAGTTGACTGCGATCGTCGCCACGTTGGAGAGCGGCTCGGCCTCCCTCGAGGAGTCGATGCGGCTCTGGGAGCGGGGTGAGGCGCTCGCCGCGCACTGC
Source organism: Intrasporangiaceae bacterium (assembly GCA_012838445.1). GTDB lineage: Bacteria > Actinomycetota > Actinomycetes > Actinomycetales > Dermatophilaceae > F2B08. The sequence goes on from DUPF01000153.1 coordinate 17,808, forward strand.
AGCCAGTGGCTGGACCAGGCCCAGGCGGCTGTCGAGAACGCGCTCGACGAGGACGCCGACGCCTAGAAACGCCCCGGGCATCACCCAGACCAGGTGGCAGCAACTTCGCTGTGCTCCTCGAGAGTGTCGATCACGTGTGCTCCCGGCTCCGCTCCGTTTCCTCGGCGCCGTCTGCTGGTGTCACTCCCGCCTGCTCATCTCGTGTGCCGAAGTCACGCACCTCTCGACTCAACAACGGCAGCAGACCGGTTGCGAGTACGAACAAGCCGCCAAACACCAGAACGGCCTCGGGACTCACGAAGGCCAGCACGGCCGCCCCGATTGACTGGCCCAGCGGTAGGGCAGCGAACGAGAAGAAGAAGTCAGCGCTGTACGCCCGACCATGCTCGTTCTCAGGGATCGTCCTCCGGATCCCCCGCAGCTTCAGCACGTCGAAGACCTGAGTGCCCGCCCCAGCGAGTGCGTACACGACGATCTGTAGGAGGGTGTCGACTGCTAGTCCCGTGGCCAGCGAGGCCACTCCGAATACTGCCAGGCATGGAAGCGCGGTCAGGCCCGGCTTGGCGACCTTGATCCTGCCGCCCAGGAGTGCACCGACAATAGCTCCGCCCGCGAATGCCGAAAGGACCAGGCTGTAGTCTTGGACGCCTTCGACATCGGCGTTCGTAATCGCGACAGGAAGGGCCACCATCCACGGCCCGACAGCGAACAACACCTGCGCGACGGCCAGCATCTGGACGTAGCGCAGCCAAGGGCGTCGCCAGATGATGCCCAGACCCGTCAAGGCCTCCCTTGCCAGCGCGCCCTCTTCATCGTCTTCTTCCTGCGTCTCGACCAGGCTCTCAGCCGCTGTGGCGTTCGCCGCGGCAGCATCAGCCGAGACGGTCTCATCACGAACAAGCGTCGGGTGGCTCACCGCACCCGCCCATAGTGTGGCCAGCGCGGACACCGCAAACACCGCAGCGCACACTCCTAACCCAGCGCGGTACCCGACCGCCGCCAGAAGCAGTGCCGCCGCCGGCGGGCCAGCAACACCCATGATGTTCCGCAGGGCCTCAAGCAGGCCGATTGCTGCGTCTGCGCGCTCCTCGTTCGGCTGGTCGCCCCCTCGCTCGACAACCCTGGGACCGATGACCAGAATCGCGGGTTCGCTCACGGCTTCGCAGGCCCCCCACAGTGGCCGCGACCAACAGGATGAGCACACCGAGCCCGCCGTCCCACCACAGGATCAGGGCGAGAAGTGCGACGACCCTCAACGAGTCCGCGGCGGCCGCGCTACGGACGGGGTTGAGGCGGTCGAGAAACCCACCGGAGAAGAGAACCACGCCGGCCAGGGCGGTGAAACGCACCGCGTAGACCGTGCCGACAAGCACCGCGACCTGGGCAGCATCCGCCCCACTTTGCAGTGCAGCGAACAAGACCACGAGCGGGAACATCACGTCGCCAAGCAGGCTCACCATCTGACCGACACTGAGCACAGCGAAGCGCGGGTCGGACAGAAGGCCGAAGTAGCTTCTCATGTTCTCCCGGCCGGCCGGCGGCGTCTCCGCTGGACACGAGGCCTCCTCGTGATCGTGACGTGACTAGACACCACCAGCGATACCGGGGCGGCCTCGCCTCACGCACGCGACACGCTCAAACCCCACCCGTCACTTTCGTAACACCGCCTAGGAGCGGTCGGCGACCGGGGCCAGCGAGCCGGCGAGCGTCTCCAGTTCGGCCCAGGACGCGGTGCCGGTGACGACGGTCGTCAACTCACCGGTCGCCCCGCGCTGGACGAGGGAACGCTGCACCTTCCCGTCGATGCGGTCATACCGCTCCCAACTCGCACCGCCGATCTCGACCGCGTCGAGGCGCGGAGAGCGGGCCACCGACTGCTCCACCCACGTGTCGGTGGCGTCGAGGGTCTGCGCGAACGCCGCATAGTTCCCCTCGGCGGTCTCGAAGCCGGCCTGCCACGTCATCAGGTCCGCAATGCGGTGATAGTTCGCCCGCAGCGGCACCCAGGCCTCCGGCAGGCCCCCCGGTGCCGAGACGTCCCAGCCGGTCGACTGCTCCACCTGGTGGGCGGTCTCGGCGACATCGATGCCGGGCGCCTGCGGCTGCAGCCTCGGGAACACGAGGACGAACAGACTCATGATCGCGGCGATGACGAGCAGTGAGCGGAGCATGTTCGCCACCGAACCCTGGGCGTACATACTCCCCGGGGAGCGGCCACCGCCCTGACTCTGGGCAGGGTGCTGCTGCGGGGGCTCGCTCGATGCCGGGAGATGCTCACTCACGCGTCCATTGTCACCGATGCCGCACGCCAAACAGGACCCCACTAGGATTCGAGGTGTCCGGCGCGGCTGTCAGCGCGGCCCCGCACCCACGGATCAGCACCCACGGATCACCGACCCCAAGGCTCCCAATGATGTCCCAGCCCCGCACCCTTGTCATCGGTGAAGCTCTCGTCGACATCGTCGACGAGCCCGGCCACGAGCGGGTCGAACACGTCGGCGGCTCCCCCGCCAACGTCGCCGTCGGCCTGGCCCGGCTTCAAGTCCCGGTCCGGTTCGCGAGCGCGATCGGCTCCGACGAGCGCGGCACCCGGATCCAGGAACACCTGCACCGGCACGGCGTCGCGCTCACCCCGCAGAGCGTCACGGCCCACCCGACCTCGACGGCGCTGGTCAGCTTCGACGCCGACCGCAACGCGACCTACACCTTCGACCTGCACTGGGACCTCGCCGACATCCCCGTCGACGACGGCATCACCCACGTACACACCGGCTCGATCGCCACGATCCTGCCCCCCGGGGCGGACCGCTGCCGGGACGCCCTGATCGCACACCGCGACCAGGCCACCCTCTCCTACGACCCCAACATCCGCCCCGGCATCATGGGCGACCTCGACGAGGTGCGCCGCCAGGTGAACGACCTGGTCCCGCTCTTCGACGTCGTCAAGGCCAGCGCCGACGACCTCGACCTGCTCCACCCCGGCCGGCCGATCAGCGACACGGTGCAGGAGTGGCTCACCCTCGGCCCGGCGCTCATGGTGATCACCCGGGGAGGGTCGGGGGTCGCATACCGCACCGTCACCGGCGAGCTGCACACCGCACCCGCCCCGGCGACCACCGTCGTCGACACCGTCGGCGCCGGTGACTCCTTCATGGCCGGACTGTTGTCCGGGCTGCTCGACCTCGGCCTCATCGGCGGGCCGTCCGCCCGGGCCGCGCTGCGTGCCGCCACGAGCGCGGACGTCCGCCCGGCGATCGAGCGCGGCCTGGCCACGAGCGCGGTCACCGTGGGCCGGGCCGGCGCCTACGCACCCAGTCCGGAGGACCTGTGAACCTGACCACCGCATACTCCCGAGAGGACCGTCATGGCTGACTTCGCCTACTCCGACCTGCTGCCCATCGGCGCCGACGAGACCCCCTACCGGCTGCTGACGACGGAGGGGGTGGAGGTCGTCACCGGACCGGACGGGCGTGAGTTCCTCTCGGTCGCTCCCGAGGCGTTGACCCTCCTCGCCGAGACCGCCATGCACGACATCGCCCACTATCTGCGGCCGGCGCATCTGCAGCAGTTGCGCAACATCCTCGACGACCCGGAGGCGAGCAACAACGACAAGTTCGTCGCCCTCGACCTGCTCAAGAACGCGAACATCTCCGCCGGCGGGGTGCTGCCGATGTGTCAGGACACCGGCACCGCGATCGTCATGGGCAAGCGCGGCCAGCACGTCCTGACCGCCGGTGACGACGAGGAGCACCTGAGTCGCGGCGTCTACAACGCCTACACGACCCTCAATCTGCGCTACTCCCAGATGGCGCCGGTGACGATGTGGGAGGAGAAGAACACCGGCTCCAACCTGCCCGCCCAGATCGAGCTGTATGCGGACACCGCCCCCGGGCATGAGGCCGGCTACAAGTTCCTCTTCATGGCCAAGGGCGGCGGATCGGCGAACAAGTCGTTCCTGTACCAGGAGACGAAGGCGATCCTGAACCCCGAGTCGATGATCCGCTTCCTCGACACCAAGCTGCGCGAGCTCGGCACGGCTGCCTGCCCGCCCTACCACCTGGCGATCGTCGTCGGCGGCACGAGTGCTGAATTCGCTTTGAAGACAGCAAAGTATGCGTCGGCCAAGTACCTCGACCACCTCCCCAAGGCGGGGGATCCGGCGACCGGGCACGGCTTCCGGGACACCGAGCTTGAGGAGCAGGTGCTCGAGCTGACCCGCCAGTTCGGGATCGGTGCCCAGTTCGGCGGCAAGTACTTCTGCCACGACGTCCGCGTCATCCGGCTGCCCCGTCACGGCGCCTCGCTGCCGGTCGCGATCGCGGTGTCGTGCTCGGCGGACCGGCAGTGTCTCGGCAAGATCACCAAGGACGGGGTGTTCATCGAACAGCTCGAGACCGACCCGGCCCGGTTCCTGCCGGAGCAGACCCACGAGTCGCTCGAGGCACACGGCGCGGAAGCGGTCGGCGCCTCCTCCACCGGCAAGGGTGCGGTCGTCGAGATCGACCTGACCAGGCCGATGCCGGAGATCCTCGCCGAGCTGACCAAGCACCCGGTCAAGACCCGCCTGTCGCTGACCGGTCCGCTCGTCGTCGCGCGCGACATCGCACACGCGAAGATCAAGGAACGCCTCGACGCCGGTGAGGAGATGCCGGACTACCTGCGCAACCACCCCGTCTACTACGCCGGTCCGGCCAAGACCCCGGACGGGATGGCGAGCGGATCGTTCGGGCCGACGACCGCCGGTCGGATGGACTCCTACGTCGAGCAGTTCCAGGCAGCCGGCGGGTCGATGGTCATGCTCGCCAAGGGCAACCGCAGCCAGCAGGTCACCGATGCGTGCCAGGCGCACGGCGGGTTCTATCTCGGCTCGATCGGTGGCCCGGCCGCCCGGTTGGCGCAGGACTGCATCAAGAGCGTCGAGGTCCTCGAATACCCCGAGCTCGGGATGGAGGCGATCTGGAAGATCGAGGTCGAGGACTTCCCGGCGTTCATCGTCGTCGACGACAAGGGCAACGACTTCTTCGCCGCCGTGACCAAGCCGGTCGCGTTCACCATCTCGCGACGGCCCGGCCTGGACGCGCCGGCCACCTCGTGAGCCGGGCCGTATTGTGGGGAGTATGACGGACGCCACCACGGCCGACCCCGGCTTCGCCGACCTCCTCGAGGCCAATCGCGAATACGCCACCACCAACAAGATCCTCGGCTTCGACGGCGTCGCCCACGCCGGAGTGGCGATCATCACCTGCATGGACAGCCGGCTCGACCCGCTCGGCATGATCGGCCTGCGACCGGGTGATGCGAAGATCTTCCGCAACCCCGGCGGCCGCGTCACCAGCGCCGCCCTCGAGGCGCTCGTGCTGGCGGTGCACCTGCTCAATGTCGACCGGATCCTCATCGTCCCGCACACACGGTGCGCCATGTCCTCGGCGACCGAGCAGGAGCTGCGAGACAAGATCGGCGCCTCCGCCGGCAAGAGTGCGGCCTGGCAGGGGTTCCACGTCGTCGCGGATCAGAAGCAGGCTCTGCTCGCCGACGTCGCCGCCGTCGAGTCCCATCCCCTCATCGAGGGTCGCGCCGAGGTGGGCGGCTTCATGTACGACGTCGACACCGGGCTGCTGACCCCCGCCGCTGACCTGTGACGGTCCGTCTCAGCCGGATCACCGTCTTCCCGGTCAAGAGCACGTCCGGGCAGGTGCTCCAGGAAGCAGTCGTCGAGCCCCTCGGGCTGACACACGACCGGCGCTGGATGGTCGCCAAGTCCGACGGCGAGTGCCTCACGGCACGCACCAACCAGAACCTGCTCCGGATCAGCGCGACTCCCACGCCGCACGGCCTGCACCTGCGGGCCGGGAGTGAACAGATCTCGGTTCCCACACCGACCGGACCTCTCACCCCGGTGACCGTCCATGGTCGGGCGCTGCACGGCATACCGGCCGAGCCGGAGGCGACCGAGTGGGTGCGAGGGGTCATCGGCCGCGACGACATCCGGCTGGTCCACCTGGGCCGGGCCCGCCCGCTCAATCCGGCCTACTCGCAGCCGGGGGACGCCACCGGGTTCGCCGACGCCTATCCCGTCACCCTCGGCTCGTTGGCGTCGCTGCGGCGGCTGCAGGACTGGGTGACCGAGGCCGCGCTGGAGCGCGGCGAGGAGCCTGCCGTGATCGGCATCGAGCGGTTCCGACCCAACCTCGTCATCGACGGCGCCGACCTGGAACCATTCGTCGAGGACTCATGGCGCACGGTGAGCATCGGCGAGATCGAGTTCGACGTCGCCAAGCTCATCGACCGGTGCGTGCTCACGACGGTCCACCCGGATACGCGCGAGCGAGGGCCCGAACCGATCCGCACCCTCGCCCGGCACCGGGCGTGGGACGGCCAGACGTGGTTCGGGCTCCAGCTCATCCCGCGGTCGGCCGGGACGCTGCGCGTCGGCGATGCCGTCTCGGCCGCCTCTTCCACCTAGCAGCCAGACGGCGAACGGTCCTCAGCTCAGCGCGGCGACCGCGGCGTCGTAGTCCGGCTCGGTCGTGATCTCTGGGACGACCTCGGTGTGCACGACGTTGCCGGACTCGTCGAGGACGACGACCGAGCGGGCGAGCAGACCGCGCAGC
>DUPF01000154.1 GCA_012838445.1 Intrasporangiaceae bacterium
GAACCATCCGTCGGCTCCCCCCACCCCAGTCGACGGATGGTTCTGGGCCCGCTTTTGGGCGAAAAGCGGGTCCAGAACCATCCGTCAACGGTGGGGGCCGGGGGTGGTGGCGCGGCGGGAGAGATGGGCGCGGTGGGGGCCGGGGGTGGTGGCGCGGCGGGGGAGCTGGTGGTCGAGATCACCGACGCCGGCTACCTTCATCTGCCGGTGGCGCTCGCCGCCGAATACATCCCCAGTGACGCCGTCGGGGTGCGCCGGGACGGGGACGCGATCATCCTGCTGCCCCTGGCCTCCGCAGCGCACGGGGGGCGCATCCTCAAACAACGCAACCTCGCCGGTGACCGTTCCGTGCTCCTGTCCGATCTGCTCCCAGACGGGGTCTGCGGAGAATTCCCCGTGACCGTCGATCCGGGGCTCGCGACACTGACCATCGACCTTGGGACTGTCCGATGATGGACGTCATGAGCAGTGCTGCCGAGGTCATGACCGAGGTCCGTGAGGAGGCCGGCCGGTGGGTCGTCGACCTCATCGTCCTCACCGAGCACGGAGTCGAGCGACGTCGGCTTGGTGACCACGCCACGCAGCAGCAGGCCCACATCGCCGCAGACGCCGTGCGTCGCACCGTGGCCCGGCGGCGCCCGCCCACCCCGGACGACAGGAGTGAACCCCGATGACCCGCCAACTCCGTCACCCCCAGCCGGTCGGGGTCTTCGGGCTGCCCGCCGGATTTCTCCTCGTCCCGGACACCGGCAGCCCAGCCGTGGCAGCTGCCCACGACGACCTCGTCGCCGGACGCCTGCCCCGGCAGTGGCCGGATGACCTGCGCTTCCACGAACTCGTCCACGCCGGGAACCTCGACGCAGCGCGTGAGGTGCTGTTCGAGGGAGAGCCGCTCACCGCATACCACTCCTGGGTGCTCGACCCGGACCCCGGCGCGGCCGACGCGGTCCGGGGCTCCCTGCCCGAGTCGGTGCGCGCCCTTGTCGACATCGTCCTGGCCGCGACCGGTCAGGGTCCGGCACCGCAGGTCGGAGACGACGCCTCCGCCGAGATCCGGGCACTGGCCCGGGCCGCCCAGGCGACCGAGGCGCTGGGACGCGGCGACCTCGATGCCGGACTGGCCGGGCTCCACGCCGCCGCGCAGACCGCTGCCGCAACCGTGCCTGCCCTCGCGGCGGTGCTCACCGCGACCGCCGCGATGATCCGGCACGATGCGGGCGACGGTGCCGGGGCCGCGGCCGGACTCGCCGGCGCTCTCGCCGACCTCACGGAGACCGACCTGCCCGAGGTGCGCGCCGACGTCGCCCTGCGGCTCGGGTCGATCAGCCAGGAGGCTGCCGCCGGTGCCCGCAATGAGCACGAGATGCGCGAGCGGCTGCAGGAGGCGATGGGGCACTACTACGCGGGGCTGCATGCCGTCGATGAGGAGAGTGCGCCGTTCCTGTGGGCCTCGCTCAACCTCAACCTCGCGACCGCCCACCTGTCCGCGCCGATGACCCAGGCCGGGGACCAGCTCCGACTCGGGGTTGCGATGCAGTCGCTGCGGGCCTGCCGGCGGGTGTTCACCCCGCAGGAGGCGCCGGCGCAATGGGCCAGTGCGACGCTCAATCTCGCGAACGCTCTTGTCTATTCGCCCTCGACCCACCAGGGCGACAACCTCGCTGAGGCGATCGGGCTCTATGACGAGATCCTCGCCAGCGGGGTGCGGTCCGGGGACGACCTCGCCCGGGCCAGGCTGCTCACGAACCGGGGCAATGCCCTGGCTCATGCCGGTGCCTTCGACGACGCCCATGCTGATCTTGCCGAGGCACGGTACCTCTTCGAGACCCACCTCGATCATGACGGGGCGCTGACCGTGCGCGCCATCCTCGACGAGGTCCGCAAGGCCCAGGTCGAGGAGCCGGACGACGAATTGGCCGATCTCGCCCAGCAGGCCGAGCAGATGGGTCGGATGCCGCAGCCGACATCGTTCAACTCCGGGATGGGGGTGCGGGTCGGCGGCGGACTGCCCGGCGGGATCGACTCCACCCCGCCACCGAAGGCGACCGTCACCATCCTCGACGCCGCTACCCGGCCGACCCCTGTCGGTGATAGTGCTGAAGCAGGCGGGTTGCTCGGTGAGGTGGAGGGGGATGAGGCATGACGACGGTCGAGCAGGCCACTGACGTCGAGCGGATCGCGGAGCGACTCGACGCCGCCGAGGGCGCGGTGCGCGACCTCGACCCGAAGGCTCGGGCCGCCGCCGAGGAACTCGCCGAAGCACTGAAGTCATTGACGACATCGACGCTGACCACCCTGGTCCGGAGGTTGCGGGCCGACGAGCGGGGGCGCGAGCTGCTCTTCGACCTCGTCGACGATCCGGTCGTGCGGATGGGGCTGCTCGTCCACGGGATCATCCGCCCGGACCCGATGACGCTCGCCGCCCAGGCTCTTGACCGGATCCGACCGACGCTGCACTCCCACGGTGGGGACGTCGAGTTGTCCCACCTGGAGGAGCAGATTGCGTATGTGCGGCTCACCGGAGCCTGCAACGGGTGCAGCATGTCCTCGGTCACCTTGCGCAACCTCGTCGAGGAGTCACTGCGCGCCGCGATCCCGTCGCTGACCGCGGTCGAGGTGCTGCCCAACGACCCGACCCCGACCGTCATCCCGGTCGAGAGCATCCGGGTCCGGCCCGCCGGTGGTGACGAGGTGGCCGCCCGCGAGGCCGAGTTGGAGTCGGCGGGTTGGTGTCGGGCGGTGCGACGCTCCCAGGTCCCGGACGGGGAGTTGCGGGCGGTGACCCTGCAGCCCGCCGACGGACCGGCGGTCGAGGCGATCGTCGTCCACCTCGGTGGCCAGATCACGAGTTTCGTCAACTCCTGCGCCCACCAGGCCCGCCGCCTCGACGACGCCCTCCTCGACGCCGGTGACATGACGATCACCTGCCCGGGACACGGACTGTCCTTCGACGTCACCGAGGGTGGCGAGTGCCGCTCGCTGCCCGGTGCCACCCTGCAGCAACTGCCGGTGCAGATCGTCGACGACACGGTCTGGGTGCGCCCCGAGGGTTAGTCATGGTCCGCGTCACCATCCTGTCCCCCGACGCATCCGGATCGGCGAATCCGTATGCAGCATCACAGAATCCGCCCCTGTCCTATGAGGACTGGGCGCCGGTCACCGTCCTCGGAGCAGCGTCAGAGGGTGGGCTGATGCTGCCGTCGGCGACGCCCACGGCGGGGCATCTCTACGGGCCGCGGGGCGTGTGGATCGACGACGACCTGCTGATCGCCGCCGACACCGGCAACCACCGGGTCCTCATCTGGCACGGGCTCCCGACCGAGGACGGGGCCCCGGCCGACGTCGTCCTCGGGCAGCCCGACGCCATCACCGAGGGACCGGCCGCCGGCGGGAGCGGGGCTGCCAACGGGATGTACCTGCCGACCGGCATTCTCGTCTCGGACGGACGCCTCGTCATCGCCGACGCCTGGCACCACCGACTCCTCGTCTGGGACGAGGTCCCGACCGACACCGGCACGCCACCGGATGCCGTCATCGGACAACCCGACCCCGAAGCGGTCGACCCGAACGCCGGCGGGGAGGCAGGCGCCGACACGTTCTACTGGCCGTTCGGGATCGCCCTCGTCGACGGGCGCTGCTATGTCACCGACACCGGCAACCGGCGGGTCCTGTGTTGGACCGACGGCATCCCCGAGCCGGGGCAGCCCGCCGATATCGTTCTCGGACAACCCGATTCGCGCTCCCGCGAGGAGAACCGCGGCGGCCCCGTCGCGGCCGACTCGTTCCGGTGGCCGCACGCCGTTGCCTCCGACGGCACCGGCGGGCTGTGGGTCGCCGACGCCGGCAACCACCGCATACTCGGCTGGGACGCGCACCCGACCCAGGACCGGCCGGCGGACCGGGTCCTCGGCCAACCGGACTTCACCTCCGGCGAGGAGTTCCCCTACGTCCCGCAGGAGCGCCGGTTCCGGTTCCCCTACGGGCTGGCGAGCGCGGACGGCGACCTGGCCATCGCGGACACCGCGAACAACCGTGTCCTGCTCCAGCCGACACCGGACCGGCTTCCGGTCGGAGCGCTCGACCCGACGCTCTCCCTCGGTCAGCCCGACCTGACCGCGAACGGTGAGAACCGTTGGGACGCAGTCGGGCCCGACACGATGTGCTGGCCCTACGGGCTGCACTGGCACCGTGGAGCGCGCGAGCTGCTCGCCGTCGCGGACTCCGGCAACAACCGGGTCGTGCTGTGGGAGCGGCGATGAGCGTGGCGTCGCAGGTGCAGGTGGAGCGGCGACACGTGGAGGTGACCGGTGTCGTCCAGGGGGTCGGGATGCGTCCGCACCTGGCCCGGATCGCGACCGACCTGGCTGTCGTCGGCTGGTGCCGCAACACGACCGCCGGGGTCGTCCTCGAGGTCGAGGGCCGTCCTGAGGCCGTGTCCGCCTTCGTCGACCGGCTCGTCACCGAGCTGCCGCCGCTGGCCCGCATCGACACCCTGACGAGTGCGGCTGTGCCGTGCCGAGGGGAGGCGGAGTTCGTCATCGACGCCTCCGGTCCGGCTGCCGGGGTGCGGGCCCTGCTCCCGCCGGACACCGCGGTCTGCGCGGACTGCCTGACCGAGATGAGCGACCCGGATGATCGGCGGTATCGGCACCCGTTCATCACCTGCACGAACTGCGGGCCACGACTCTCGATCACCTATGACCTGCCCTATGACCGGCCGTTGACCTCGCTCGTGGACTTCCCGATGTGCGCCCGGTGTGAGGGGGAGTATCGCAACCCCGCGGACCGGCGCTTCCATGCCCAGCCGATCGGCTGCCACGACTGCGGCCCGACGGTGTGGTGGTCTGTAGGTTCTGCTGGGTCGTCTGCTGACGGGGTCGAGGTTGGGGGAGAGGCGGCACTGGCTGCCGCTGTCGAGGCGCTCGCGGCGGGAAAGATCCTGGCAATCAAGGGAATCGGCGGCTATCACCTCGCGTGCGATGCCGGCAACGACGCTGCGGTCCAGGAGTTGCGGGGGCGGAAGATGCGCCCGGACAAGCCGTTCGCCGTCCTGGTGCGGGATCTTGTCGGGGCCCAGACCATCGCCGACTGTGACGATCCGACAGCGCGTGAGATCCTGCTCGGTCCGCAACGGCCGATCGTCCTGCTGCCCCAGCGTGCGGACGCGCCGGTGAGTGCGGCGGTGGCGCCCCGGCTCGGGGAACTCGGCGTCATGGTCGCCTACGCGCCGCTGCACCACCTCATCCTCACCGACCTCGAGTCCCGCACCGGCCGCCCCGCCGTGCTCGTCATGACCTCCGGCAACGCCTCCGGCGAGCCGCTCACCTATCGCGACGAGGACGCCCACCGGGACCTCGGGCCGCTCGTCGACGGCATCCTCGGCCACAACCGCGACATCGTCGTCCCCGTCGAGGACAGCGTCGTCGCCTGGTCCGCCGCCACCGGGGTCGTCCCGGTCCGCCGCTCCCGGGGGTATGCGCCGCTCCCGATGCAGTGCACCTCACCCGACCCCGGGCTCGAGGTGGACGGATCTGGGCAGGCGGGGCCGCATACTGTCCTGGCAGCGGGGGCCGAGTTGAAGAACACCGTCGCCGTGGGTTCCGGTGGCAGGGTGCACATTTCGGCGCACGTCGGGGACCTGGAGACCCTGTCGGCCCGGCGCGCGCATCAGAAGGTCACCGACCAGTTGCTCGCCTTCCACCGCAGCCGCCCCGCAGCGGTCGTGGCGGACCTGCACCCCGCATACAGTTCGCGGGAATGGGCCCGGCACTATGCCGCCGAGCTGTCCATCCCGGTCGTCGAGGTGCAGCACCACCATGCGCATCTGGCCTCGCTCGCGGCCGAGCACGGGAGACTCGGGGAGCCGCTGCTCGGGCTCGTCTTCGACGGGACCGGATATGGCTGCGACGGCGGGATCTGGGGCGGGGAACTGCTCCACCTCGTCGATGGAGGCGCCCGCGCCGAGCGGCTCGGCCACCTCGGCACGGTCCGGCTGCCCGGCGGTGATGCCGGGGTCCGCAACCCCGTCCGCACCGCCGCGCTCGCCCTCCTCGACGCCGGTCTGACGTGGGACGGAACGCCGATCGCCGACGAGTTGAGTCCCGTTGAGGCGCAAGTGATTCGGGCCGCGCATGAACGGGGTCTGGCGACGACAGAGACGACAAGTATGGGCCGCCTCTTCGACGTCATCGCCGCCGTGCTCGGCATCTGTCACCGCGTCAGCTACGAGGCCCAGGCCGCCATCGAACTCGAGGCGGCGGCCCGTGGCGTTTCCCGCCAATGGCGGAAAACGGGAACTATCTCAGAGAACCGTTCCGTGCTGAAGTTGGCGTTTCCCGCCAATGGCGGGAAAGGTCAGACGGCCACCCTCGACCCGGGGGAGTTGGTGCGCGACCTCGTCGGGCACGTGCGGACGGGGACCCCGGTTCCGGTGCTCGCCGCGGCCGCGCACGAGGCGATCGCGCGCGGCAGCGCCGACCTCGCCGCACACGCCGCCGCCCGCACCGGGACGACCGTCGTCGGACTCACCGGCGGCGTGTTCGTCAACCGACTCCTCCTCGCCGCCACCTCCCGCGCCCTCACCGAGCACGGACTCACCGTCCTGACCCACCAGCACGTCCCCGCCAACGACGGAGGACTGGCCCTCGGTCAGGCCGCCGTCGGTCTGCAATGGTTGCGGGACCACCCACCAGCCGCACCCACCCACCCGACCACCGCCGATTCAAAGGAGATCCACCCATGTGTCTAGCCGTCCCCGGCAAGGTCGTGTCCACCTTCGACGAGAGCGGCACCCTCATGGCCGACGTCGACTTCGGCGGGGTTCAGAAGAAGGTGTGCCTCGCATACCTCCCAGAGACCGAAGTCGGCGAATACGTCATCGTCCATGTGGGATTCGCGATCCAGCGCCTCGATGAGAAGTCCGCGCTGGAGACCCTCGAGATGTTCGAGAAGATGGGCATCCTCGAGGAGGAGTTCGCCGAACCGGACCTCCCGGACGGCCCGACTGCGGAGGTCCGGTCATGAAGTATCTCGACGAGTTCGGCAACCCGGACCTGGCCAAGCGGCTCCTGGAGCAGATCCACGACGCGACCACCGGCCAGTGGGCCCTGATGGAGGTGTGCGGCGGGCAGACCCACTCGATCATCCGGCACGGCATCGATCAGCTCCTGCCGGACGGGATCGAGTTGATCCACGGACCCGGTTGTCCGGTATGCGTCACTCCCCTTGAGGTGATCGACCGCGCCCTGGCCATTGCTCGCCGGCCCGAGGTCATCTTCTGCAGCTTCGGGGACATGATCCGGGTGCCCGGCAGCCACGACGACCTGTTCACCGTCAAGAGCGAGGGTGGGGACGTGCGGGTCGTCTACTCCCCGATGGATGCGCTCAAACTCGCCCAGGAGAACCCGGATCGGCAGGTCGTCTTCTTCGGGATCGGGTTCGAGACGACCGCCCCGGCGAACGCGATGACGGTGGTGCAGGCGCGCCGGCTCGGGATCGAGAACTTCTCTCTCCTCGTCTCGCACGTCCTCGTGCCGCCGGCGATCGCCGCGATCATGGAGAGCCCGACGTGCCGGGTCCAGGCGTTCCTCGCCGCCGGGCACGTCTGCAGTGTCATGGGAACGGCTGAATACCACCCGCTTGCAGCGAAATACGGCGTCCCGATCGTCGTGACCGGGTTCGAACCGCTCGACCTGCTCGAGGGCATCCGGCGCACCGTCGCCCAGCTCGAGGAGGGGCGCCACGAGGTCGAGAACGCCTATCCGCGGGCGGTGCCCGACGCCGGCAACCCTGCCGCCCAGGCCGTGCTCGCCGACGTGTTCACGGTGACCGACCGCACCTGGCGGGGGATCGGGGAGATCCCGGCTAGCGGGTGGCGTCTGGCGGACGGATGGGCGCAGTTCGACGCCGAACACCGCTTCGACGTCTCCGGCATCCGCACCGAGGAGTCTCCGCTGTGCCGCTCCGGCGAGGTTCTCCAGGGTCTGATCAAACCGACCGAGTGCGCAGCGTTCGGCAAGGAATGCACTCCGCGGACCCCGCTCGGGGCGACGATGGTCTCCTCCGAGGGGGCCTGCGCGGCGTACTACAACTATCGGCGACTCTCGGTGGCGCAGTGACATGAGCCTGGACTTCGAGAGCTGGAGCTGCCCCCTGCCGCTGCGGGACACCCCGAACATCGTCCTCGGTCACGGTGGTGGCGGGCAGCTATCCGCCGACCTCGTGGGGAGCCTGTTCCTGCCGAGCTTCGGGGCTGCCGCGAGCAACGACCTCGGGGACGCTGCGGTGCTGGAGGTGCCCGGCGGCGGGAGACTGGCGTTCTCCACCGACGGGTATGTCGTCAAACCGATGTTCTTCCCCGGCGGCTGCATCGGCGACCTGGCCGTCAACGGCACGATCAACGACCTCGCGATGAGTGGGGCCCGACCGTTGTGGATGTCAACGGCGTTCATCCTCGCCGAGGGGACCCCGATGGCCGAGGTGGGCCGGATCGCCGAGGTCATGGGTCAGGCGGCGAAGGCGGCCGGGGTGCAGCTCGTCACCGGCGACACCAAGGTCGTCGACCACGGCAGCGGTGACGGCGTGTATGTCACCACCGCCGGCATCGGCGTCGTGCCCGACGGAGTCGACGTCCATCCGCGCCGGACCCGGCCCGGTGACGCGGTCCTCATCAGCGGTGAGATCGGGCTGCACGGGGTTGCGGTCATGAGTCAGCGGGAGGGTCTCGAGTTCGGGACTGCGATCGAGAGCGACACCGCCGCGGTGAACGAACTCGTCTCCGCCCTCCTCGACGCCGGTATCGACGTGCACACGATGCGGGACCCGACCCGCGGTGGGGTGGCCGCCTCGACGAACGAGATCGCCGCCGCGGCCGGGGTCGGCATCGAACTCGACGAGCGGGCCCTGCCGATCCCGCAGGAGGTCTCCGACGCCTGCGGACTGCTCGGACTCGACCCGCTCCAGGTCGCCAACGAAGGCAAGTTCCTCGCCTTCGTGCCCCAGGAGCAGGCCGACGAGGCACTCGCGATCCTGCGGGCCATGCCGCTCGGTGCCCGGGCCCAGCAGATCGGCCGGGTCATCGACGACCACCCCGGGGTCGTCGTCGCCCGAACCGGACTCGGCGCCACCCGGGTCATCGGGCTGCCGCTCGGGGAGCAACTTCCGCGCATCTGCTGAGGTCGCGCCGCAACAAGCCCCGCACGGGGAGTCGTGGTGTCGGTGTGGTGGCGGTGGGGTGCCCGGTGAGGTGCCGGGACACGCCTCCGGCTAGGGCCAGCGGAGCGCCTGCAGTTGCTCCATGACCGCGGAGCTGACCGCTCCCGTCCCGCCGAGCACGACGATGCGCTCGGGGCGCAACCGCTTCAGTTCAGCGACGACGACGTCCGGCACTTGGTCGACTCCGGTGAGCAGCATCGGTCCGGGTCCGCGAGATGCCGCTGGCCCCCCGGAGAGAGCGTCGGGGAAGTCCCGACCGGAGGCAAGGTAGGCCACGGGAGCCGCAGGGGTGAAGGCGGCGGCACTGATCTGCGCGGACGTCTCGTAGCGGTCCTTGCCTCCGAGTCGGGTCACGGTTCCGGCGGTGAAGCGCTGCAGCGAGGTCACGACAGAGTCGTGGACTGCGCCCGCGCCGCCGAGGACGACGATCCGTTCGGGACGGAGTCGTGCCAGTTCGGCACCGGTGGTCTCCGGGATCGCGTTCGGCGCGGTCAGGAGCATCGGCCCGTCCTGGGCTGCCGCGGCTGGTGAACCGGAGAGGGCATCGGCGAAGTCGCGTCCGGAGGTGATGTATGCGACCGGGACCTCGGACTCGTAGGTGTCGGCGCTGATCCGGGCCGCGGTC
>DUPF01000155.1 GCA_012838445.1 Intrasporangiaceae bacterium
GCCTTCTGGACCAGGAAGAAGAAGGTGCGGATCGGGGTGAGCAGGAACAGCGCATACCCGAGGAAGGTGATGAGCTCACCGATGAGCAGCCGGTCGGCGCGGACCTCCTGGATGCCGAGCCACATGAGGACGACGACGAACATCCCGGAGAGCAGCACGCCGATGGACTCGACGAGCGCCTGCCAGGCCCCCGCGCGCACGCCGGCCTCCCGGACCCGCTGGGACTGGCGGGCGTAGTTGGCACCGAAGGTGCGTTCGCCGCCGATGCCGCGCAGGATCCGCAGCCCGGCGACGATGTCGGTGGCCCGGCCGGTCAGCTCGGAGTCCCGGGTGCGTTCCCGGGTCTGGGCGTTGCCCATCGGGCGCAGCAGCGGCGCCGAGGTCAGCACGAGCAGTGGTGCCACAAGGAGGATGATCGTGCCCAGGCCGAGGTTGATCCGCAGCACGATGACGGCGACGACGACGAGGGCGACGAGCTCACCGATGGCGCGGGTGGTCACCTCGATGAACGCCCCGAACTGGTTGCTGTCGCTGCCGGACACGGAGAGCACTTCACCGGTCGGCACCCGGCGCGGCAGGATGTGCCCGAGCCGGACGCTCTTGTGGGTGACGAGGGAGATCGTGCCGTAGAGCGCGACGAGCCAGGACCGCACCACGGTCGTGTGGTAGAGCACCCCGCTGCCGGCTCCGACGACGGTGATCGCGAGCAGGACGACGACCCAGAACACGAGCCGGCCGCTGTCCCCGGGCATGATGCCCTCGTCGACCGCCTTGCCGAGCACCCACGGCGCGAGCGCACCCGGCAGCACCCACGTCAGGCTCAGCGCGATGCACGCGACGAACAGCCACCCCTGGTTCTTGACGAACCACCACAGCAACCGTCCCGCGGACCGGGTGTCCGGGACGGTCGGGTCGTCGGCCCCCGTGGACCGGTCGGTCCAGGCAGTGACCAGGGGTGGGAAGTCGCGCATAGCCGAATCAGACTACGACCGCGCACTGACAGGACACGAACGGTTTTCCGCGGCCATCCACGCCGCAGGGATCCCCACCGTGCGCTCGAGCGCGCGTCCGCCATCCCAACAGCACCGACGAGCGCCCCCACCCGACCCGCACCACGCGGTTCCGGACCCGGCCGAGGCGAGCGCGGCATACCCTCTCCTCATGGCCCGACCACCCGGACACCCCGCCATGGCACCCTTCGGTACGACGATCTTCGCGGAGATGTCGGCGCTGGCGCTGCAGCACGACGCGATCAACCTCGGCCAGGGGTTCCCGGACACCGACGGACCGGCCGAGATCCTCGAAGCGGCGCGGGAGGCGATCGCGACCGGCCGCAACCAGTACCCGCCCGGCCCGGGCTTCCCGGAGCTGCTCGATGCGATCGCCGCGCACCAGCACCGGTTCTACGGCATCGACCTCGACCCGCGCAGCCAGATCCTCGTCACCGTCGGGGCGACCGAGGCGATCGCCGCAACGGTCCTCGCGCTCGTCCAACCCGGGGACGAGGTGGTCACCTTCGAGCCCTACTACGACTCCTACGCGGCGACGATCGCGCTCGCCGGCGGGGTGCGGCGCACGACCGTGCTGCGGTTCCCCGACTTCGAGCTCGACGAGACACAGCTGCGGGCGGCGTTCTCGGAACGTACCCGGATGGTGCTGCTCAACACGCCGCACAACCCGACCGGGAAGGTGTTCACCCGCGCTGAACTGGAGTTGATCTGTTCACTGGCAAAGGAATTCGACGCCTGGGTGGTCACCGACGAGGTCTATGAGCACCTCGCCTTCGAGGGCCGCGAGCACATCCCCGTCGCGACCCTGCCGGGCATGTGGGAGCGGACCCTGACGATCTCCTCGGCCGGGAAGACCTTCTCGACGACCGGCTGGAAGGTCGGCTGGGTGAGCGGACCGGCCGAGGCGGTGACGGCGGTGCGGGAGGTCAAGCAGTTCCTCACCTTCGTCGGCTCCGGCCCGTTCCAGCCCGCCGTGGCCCTCGGGCTGGGTCTGGGTGACGAGATGTATGCGACGCTCGCCTCCTCCCTGCAGCGCAAGCGGGATCTGCTCGTCGGTGGGTTGCGCGAGGCGGGGCTCGAGGTGTCCGTTCCGGAGGGGACGTACTTCGTTATCGCCGATGCTGCGGCGCTCGGCGCCTCGGACGGGGTGGAGTTCGCCCGGTCGCTGCCGGAGCGGGCCGGGGTGGCGTGCGTCCCGGTGTCGGTGTTCTGCGACGACAAGGATGCGGCACGCACCCTCGTGCGGTTCGCGTTCTGCAAGCGTGACGAGGTCCTGGAGGAGGCGGTGCGGCGGCTGCGTGCGCTGCGCTGATCCACACCGGGTGCCGCTCCCGGGTGTGTCGTCCACAGTGCGCGGTCCGGACCTGGTCGGTGCTGGGGTCGCCGCCCCAGGGTGAGGTATGCGATCCCCCGGCCACCCACAGCGCCTCACGACATCGGTGCGGCTCGGTGCTCCGCCGCGGCTGAGCACTCCGATGCGGCTCGCGGCAGCAGTGCTCGTCTGGCTCGTCGCCTTCGCGCTCCTGCTCGCGGCAGCACCGCGCGGCGTCGCCCAACCGACGGTCGGCCTTGCCGCCCAAGCGTCCGCGGTCGCGGGCCGCGGCGATGCCGGGGTGTGGGCCTGGCCGCTGGCGCCGCTGCCGCAGGTGGTGCGGCCGTTCGAGAAGCCGAGCAGCGCATACGGACCCGGGCACCGTGGCATCGACCTGGCAGGGTCGCCCGGGCAGCCCGTGCTCGCCGTCGCTGACGGAGTGGTGACCCACAGTGGGGTCATCGCCGGACGCGGCACCGTGAGCGTGCTGCACAGCAGCGGCATCCGGAGCACGTACGAGCCGGTCGACGAACGGATCGAGGAGGGCTCGGCCGTTGCTGCCGGTGCGACGCTCGGGACTCTCGGGACCGGCAGTCACTGTGCCGGTTGCCTGCATCTTGGTGCGCGCCTGGGTGAGGACTACCTCGACCCCCTGCTCCTCCTCACCCGGGTGCGCATCATCCTGCTGCCGTTGCTGCCGGACGGCTGAGATCGCGTGAGTGGGTGGGGGCGGCTCGGTGGCCGTCGCCCCGTCCCCGCCCCGGTCCCGCCCTGCCTCGCCGCGACGCCCACCCCCGCGAAGGTGGGCAAACCGCGCACCCACCACCGCGAAGGTCGGCAATTCGTTGTTTTCCCGGCCCGAAACCGACCAATCGCCACCCCTCGCCGCGTCCCGCCACCGACGCCGTCATGCCCACCACCGCCAAGGTCGGCAAACCGCGCATCCACCACCGCCAAGGTGGGCAAACCGTGCACCCACCACCGCGAAGGTCGGCAAACCGTCGATTCCCCGCCCCGAAACCGACCAATCGCCACCCCTCGACGCGACTCAGGCGCGGGGGTGCGCCTGACGGTAGGAGTCCCGCAGTCGGTCGATGGAGACGTGCGTGTAGATCTGCGTCGTGGCCAGGGAGGCGTGGCCGAGCAGCTCCTGGACGACGCGCAGGTCGGCACCGCCCTCGAGCAGGTGGGTCGCCGCGCTGTGCCGCAGGCCGTGCGGTCCGAGATCCGGGGCATCCGGCACGTGCTCGAGCAGCCAGTGGACGACGGTCCGCACCTGACGCTGGTCGATCCGACGTCCACGCCGGCCGAGGAACAAGGCCGGTCCGCTGCCGTCGATGACGAGCTGCGGGCGACCGATCCGGCGCCACTGCTCCAACGCCTCCCGGGCCGGAACCCCGAACGGCACGGTCCGCTCCTTGTCGCCCTTGCCGATCACCCGGATGACCTGGCGTTCGTCGTCGACATCGTCCAGGTCGAGGGCGGTGAGTTCACCGACGCGGATGCCCGTCGCATACAGCAGTTCGAGCATCGCCCGGTCCCGGATGTGGACCGGGTCCTCGTCGTCGCTGGCGACCGCGGCGATCTCGAGCAACGCTCCGGCGTCCCGGGCCGCGAGTACCTCCGGCAGGGTTCCCTGACGTTTCGGCGCAACGAGCCGCAGGCTGGGGTCGGCAGCCATCCGCCCGGTACGGGTCGCCCACCGGCAGAAGGTCCGCACCGCCGCGGCCCGCCGGGCCAGGGTGCTGCGGGCGACCCCTGCGCCGGCCTGGGCGCCGAGCCAGGCCCGCAGGTCGGCCAGGGTGACGTCGAGCAGGTCACCGCCGCGCTCGGTGAGGAATCCGCGCAGGTGGTCCAGGTCGGTCAGATACGCCCGCACGGTATGCGGTGAGCGGCCCTTCTCCTGCCTCAAGTGAGCCTCGAAGTCAGTCATCGCCTGCCCCGACGCGCCACCACCCCGACCAGCGCCACCACCAGCGCGACCAGCCTCACCACCGGCATCGGCACCGGCCGTCGGCAGCGCAGGAGAGGAGTTCACTCCCCCACGGTCGCAAACGGACGGGTCCGGATCAACGACCCGGCCCGGTGCTGCCTCGCGTGTTGTCCCGGGCCTTGCGCCAGCCGTGGCCCCCGTCGGTCTCGGCCAGGCCACGCAACTCGAGTCGCCCCAGACCGGCCCGTACGGCCCGGTCGGTGCTGTTCACGGCGCGACTGAGGGTGGCGACATCGGCGTGCCCACGCACCGGGAGCGCTTCGAACAACGTCCGGTCGTCCGGCTCCAGGTCGTCGGTCTGTCGGTGTTCGCCGCGTTTGACCGGGGCCAGGTCCAGACCGAGGGTGCCCATCAGGTCGGCGACCTCCCCGGCGTCGGTGACCAGGACGGCGCGCATGTCGCGGATGAACTCGTGACAGCCGGCGGACTGCATCGAGGTGATCGGGCCGGGGACCGCCCCGACCGGGCGGGCGATCCGCTCGGCGTGGCCGGCGGTGTTGAGCGACCCGGACCGCAGCGAGGCCTCGACGACGACCGTCCCGTTGGACAGGGCCGCGATGATCCGGTTCCGGCTGAGAAACCGGCTGCCGATCGGGGCCACTCCGGGCGGCTGCTCGGTGAGCACCGCGCCGTGGGTGGCGATGGTGCCGAGCAACTGGGTGTGGCTCGCCGGGTAGAGCCGGTCGATACCGCCGGCCATGACGGCGACCGTGTCACCCCCGACGGCCAACGCCCCGCGATGGGCGGCCGCGTCGATGCCATAGGCACCACCGGAGACGATCGCAAAGCCCCGCTCACTCAACCCCACGGCCAGGTCGGCCGCGATCTGGGTGCCGTAGGCGGTGGCGCTGCGGGCCCCGACGAGGGCGACGCTGCGTTCGGTCGCGGCGGCCAGGTCGAGCGGTCCGCGCGCCCACAGGCACAGCGGCGGCGCCTCGAGGTCGGCGAGCTGCCGGGGCCAATCGGTATCCCCCGGGATGAGGACCCGGGCCCCGAGTTGCTCCCCGTGCCGCCGGTCCTGGGCCAGTTGCTCGGCGCAGAACCGCTGCGGATGCACACCGTTCATGGTGGCCGCACCGCGAACGAACCGGTCCAGTGCCTCGACCGCACCCCACTGCCGGACTGCGTCGCGGATGCCGGCGTGTCCCGGCTCGCCGAGGCGGCTCAACGCCATCCGGGCCTCCCGTTCCCCTGTCGGCACTCCGCCGCTCATGCCGCCACCGCCCCACGACCCCGCAACCCGAGGGCGACGCCGATGTCCTCCCGGGTCGGGGATGCACCCCCGCGCAGATCACTCAAGGTCCAGGCCAACCGCAGACACCGGTCGAAGCCACGCAGCGTCAGCCAGCCCCGGTCGAGCGCCCGGTGCAGGTCGACGAGCCGCTCCGGCGGCAGCGCGAGTGTGCCGCGGCGCAGCAGCCGACCCGGCACCCAGGCGTTGAGCGAGATCCCGTGGGCAGACCACCGCTGACGTTGCGCCTCCCGGGCCGCTTCGACCCGGGCGGCGACGACGGCAGAGCTCTCCCCGGGCGCGGCACTCAACGTTGCCAGACTCACCGGGGCGACCTGGATGTGCAGGTCCACCCGATCGGTCAGCGGTCCGCCGAGCCGGCCGAGATAGGAGCGCACCTCCCGCGGCTGGCAGCGACAGTCCAGACCCTTGCCGTAGGCGTTCCCGCACGGACACGGGTTCGCGGCGAGGACGAGTTGGAACCGAGCCGGGAAGGTGATGCTCTCCCGGGCCCGGGCCACGACGACCCGGCCCGACTCCAGCGGTTGCCGCAGCGACTGGAGGACGTCCTTGCGGAACTCCGGCGCCTCGTCGAGGAAGAGCACTCCCCGGTCGGCGCGGGAGATCGCTCCCGGCCGGATGTGGGCACCCCCACCGCCGCCGATGATCGCCGCCATCGACGCGCTGTGGTGCGGGGCGACGAACGGTGGCGTGACATCGAGCTCGGGGTCCTCGCCCAGCTCGCCGAGGACGGACCGCACCGACATCACGCCGAGCGCCTCCTCCCGGGTGAGCGGGGGCAGGACGGTGACGAGCCGCTCCGCGAGCATCGTCTTGCCGGCACCGGGCGGCCCGGACAGCATGAGGTGGTGGCCCCCGGCCGCGGCGATCTCCAGGCCGAGCCGGGCGGTGTCCTGACCGACGACCTCGGCCAGATCCCCGTGGCTGCGGGAGACGACCCCACCGACGACACCACGGCGGGCGTCGGGGAAGTCCTCGAACGGCAGCGTGCGATAGGCGTCGATGAGTTCGGCCAGGGTGGCGAAGGTGTGCACGTCGACCCCGTCGACGAGGGTGGCCTCCCGTGCGTTCCCCGGCGGCACGACGACCCGGGAGACCCCCGCCCGGGCCGCCGCCGCAACGGCCGGCAGCACCCCGGGCACCTCCCGCACGGTGCCGTCCAGTCCGAGCTCGCCGACGTGGACCACCTCCCGCACCCGCGCATCACTGACGACCCGCTGGGCGGCCAGTAGTGCGACGGCGATGGGCAGGTCGAATCCGCTGCCCCGCTTCGGGATCGAGGACGGCGACAGGTTGACCGACACCCGGTCCGACGGCACCGGATGGTCGGCCATCAGCGCTGCGGCCCGGATCCGGTTCGGCGACTGCGCGCACGCCGCATCCGGCAGTCCGCTGATCGAGAACGCAGGCAGGCCCGGCGCGACATGGGCCTCGACGGTGACGACGGTGCCGGCGAGCCCGCTCAGCGCGATCGAGAGCGTCGAGCCGAGTCTCATCCGCCGACCCCGGTCAGGTGCCGCAGGTGCACCGGCGCACCGGGTCGGATGAGGACCCCGACGACGTCGAGGCGCACATCGCCGGCGCCGACGTCGGGGTGTTCGCGCAGCCAGAGCCCGAGGAGGCGCCGCAGCCGGGCCTGCTTCGCCGGGGTGACCGCCTCGAGCGGCTCACCGAATCCGAGTCCGCGCCGAGTCTTGACCTCGACCGCGACGACGGCCCCGGCGGGTTCGCGGACGATGAGGTCCAGTTCCCCCTCGATCCGCTGCCAGTTGCGTTCCAGGACCTGGGCACCCCGCTCCCGGAAGTAGCGGGCGACGAGGGTCTCGCCCACCTCACCGAGAGTGCGCCGGTCGTCGTGACCCACCTGACCCGTTGCTGCTGTCTCCATGACGAACAGCCTGCCGACGCATACCCCCACCGGGGCAGCCCGGATTCAGCCGCTGTGGACGACACACCCGACCGGGCCGGGCATTGGGGAAAACCCCTGGAGGATCTAGAAGTTGCCCTTGGGGATGTCGAGCTCGGGCCGGGCGAGCTCCTCGACATTGACGTCCTTGAACGTCACCACCCGCACCTGCTTCGCGAACCGGGCGGTCCGGTAGATGTCCCAGACCCAGGCGTCCTGCATGGTCACCTCGAAGTAGACCTCGGCCCCCTCGCCGCACACCTTGACGTCGACGGAGTTGCACAGATAGAAGCGCCGCTCGGTCTCGACGACATGGCTGAACAGCGAGACGACGTCGCGATATTCGCGATAGAGCGCGAGCTCCATCTCGGTCTCGTACTTCTCGAGATCCTCAGAGCTCACCGGTCCACCATCCTCATGTCACTGTCCTATCACGGGCTCGGGCACGGCGTCGCCATCGAGGAGCCCGGGCAGTCGCCACGACCGCCGGTGGTAGTCGCACGGGCCGTGCACCCGCAACGCCTCGAAGTGCTCGGGGGCGGAGTATCCCTTGTTGCCCTCCCAGCCGTACATCGGGAACTCGGCCGCCCGCTCGATGAGGAGCCGGTCCCGGGCCACCTTCGCCAGGACCGAGGCGGCCGCCACCGACGAGCAGCGCAGATCGGCCTTGATCATCGTGCGCACCGGCGGGATCGACGGCCCCTCCTGCCCACCCGCGAAGGCGAGCAGCCCCACCTCCTCCGGCTCGGTGAGCCAGTCGTGGTTGCCGTCGAGGATGATCAGATCCGGGACCACGCCGAGGAGCGCCAGGGCCCGTCGCCCGGCCAGCCGCAACCCACCCATGATCCCGACGGCGTCGATCTCCTCCGGTCCCGCATGCCCGACTCCGTATGCGACACACCAGCGTTCGATCCGCGGCACCATCTGTTCCCGGGCCGGTGCCGTGAGCAGTTTGCTGTCCTTGACACCGGTCGGGGCGCTGCGGCAGGTCTCGTCGATGACGACCACGCCGACGGTGACCGGCCCGGCGAGGGCGCCGCGGCCGACCTCGTCCATGCCGGCGAGCACCCGATATCCGTCCCGCTGCAGCGATCGTTCGGTGCGCAGGGAGGGTTTGCGGGAGGGTCCGGCTCGACGAGATGGGGGCATGGCGGGTCAGGGTGCGGGGACGCCGGAGAAGACGTCGGGATGATCGGACAGCGACCCGATGCGGGTCAGGGGCCAGACGGTGACGACGGCGCGTCCGACGACCCGCTCCAGCGGCACCGAGCCCTCGGTGCCGTCGCCGTCGACGGGATGGTAGCGCGAGTCCTGGGAGTCGGAGCGGTGGTCCCCCATGACCCACACCGACCCCTGCGGGACGGTGATGTCGAACCTCAACGTCGATGCCGGGTCACCGGGATAGATGTAGGGCTCGCTGATGGGTGCCCCGTTGACGGTGATCCGGTTGTCCTCGTCGCAGCACACGACGCGGTCCCCGGCCACGCCGATGACCCGTTTGATGAGGTGCTCATCGGCCGGGTCGGGCAGCAGACCGATGAACGTCAGGCCCTCCTGGATCGTGCCGAGCACCCCGCCCCGGGTGGCGGTGATGCCCCGCTCGGGCAGCCACCCGCCGGGGTCCTGGAACACGACGATGTCCCCGCGGCCGATCCCGGCGAACTTCTTGTGCAGTTTGCTGACCATGACCCGGTCGCCGAGTTGGAGGGTCCGCTCCATCGACCCGGACGGGATGTAGAACGCCTGGGCGACCCACGTCTTGACAACGAGGGACAGGACACTCGCCATGGCGAGGACGACGACGACCTCGCGGATCGCATACCCGATGGAACGGAAGAACCCCCGCGGCTGCGGCTCCTCCTGCGCGGAGTCGCCGGCAGCCGCCTTCGGCGGCGTGTCCGTCACGGCACAGACTCCTCGCGCTCCGGGGTCGACAGGGAACTCCCGGAAGTATCCCCCATCCCACTGACAGCGGTGGTATGCGGTGCTCGCCCGGGTGCACCGACCCGCCCGGTCGGCCAGTAGCGCCAGACGACTTCGCCGATGACGGCGCTGCTGCGCAGCATCCCGCCGCCGGGTCGGCCGAGCGCGCTGCGGGAGTCGGCGCTGTCGGCCCGGTTGTCGCCGAGGACCCAGTAGCGGTCCTTCGGGACGGTGACCTCGAAGATCGTCTGGTCGGTGGGTCCGGTCAGGTAGGGCTCGGCCAGGGGTGCGCCGTTGCGGGTCAGTCGGCCGTCGTCGTCGCAGCAGGCGACGTGGTCGCCGGGCAGTCCGATGACCCGTTTGACGTAGGCGGTGGCCGGGTCGGCCCCGATGAGTCGAGCCAGGGCGTCGCCGGCGCGGTTGCCGCCGGCGGGGGCGGGACCGAGGAGGTGGGTGCCGTCGAAGACGACGAGGTCGCCGTGGTCGATGCGGGTCGTCTTGAGCACGACGAGCCGGTCACCGTGCTCCAGGGTGGGCTGCATCGAGTCGGAGGTGACGGTGAAGGTCTCGACGACGAGGATCCGCAGCAGCGCCAGGACGAGCACGGCGACCCCC
>DUPF01000156.1 GCA_012838445.1 Intrasporangiaceae bacterium
CGCCGTTGACCTTCTCTTACCGTGGAGACATGGTGCTTCTGGGCATTGCCTCGGTCCGTCTGCGCAGCCGCTGACGGCGGCGAGCAGCACTCCATCGTGACGCTCTCCGCCTCCGGATCCATGCCGGGCGGTTGATCAGCCCTGCCCGGCTCCGTCACGAACTCGTGTCGACGGCGCTCGAAAACTGGACGGTAACGGCGCTCGAAAAGTGGACACCCCAACAACGATTGGAGAGTGATCACTATGGAGGACTGGGCGCTGATCAGGAGGCTGGCTCGGGACGGTGTGCCGAAGGCAGCGATCGCCAGGAAGCTGGGGATCTCGAGGACTACGGTCATCAAGGCCGTCAACTCCGAGGGGCCGCCGCGGTACGTCCGCAAGAGCGGGCCGACGTCGTTCACGCCGTTCGAGGCTCAGGTACGCGCGTTGCTGGCGGAGACCCCGGACATGCCCGCGACGGTGCTCGCCGAGCGGGTCGGGTGGACCGGCTCGATCCGGTGGTTCCGGGACAACGTGAACCGGGTACGGGCTGATGCTCGCCCGATCGACCCGGCGGACCGGCTGACCTGGGCCGCTGGCGACGTGGTGCAGTGCGACCTGTGGTTCCCGCCGCGCAAGATCCTGCTCGAGGACGGCTCCCGCGGGCTGCTGCCGGTGCTGGTGATGACGCTGGCCTACAGCCGGTTCATGCTCGCCCGGATGATCCCGACCCGCAAGACCCAGGATCTGCTGCTCGCGATGTGGGCCCTGCTCTCCGAGCTGGGGTGCGTGCCGCGCCGGCTGATCTGGGACAACGAAGCCGGGATCGGGCACGGGAAGTTGACCGAGCCGGCCGCGGTGTTCGCCGGCACGCTGGCCACCAAGATCGTGCTGCTGCCGCCGCGGGATCCGGAGTCCAAGGGCGTCGTCGAGCGGCGCAACCGGTTCTTCGAGACCTCCTTCATGCCCGGCCGGGTCTTCGAGTCCCCGGCCGACTTCAACGCTCAGTTCACCGACTGGCTGACCGGCGCCAACGCGCGGGTGGTGCGCACCATCAAGGCCCGCCCGGTGGACCTGCTCGCCGCCGACAAGGAGGCGATGCTGCCGCTGCCGCCGGCGGTGCTGCACCTGGGCTGGCGCAACCACCTCCGGCTGGGCCGGGACTACTACGTGCGGATCGACACCAACGACTACTCGGTGCACCCCTCGGCGATCGGCGGCCGCGTCGACGTGGCCGCTGACCTGGACGTCGTCCGGGTGCGCCACGGCGGCCGGCTGGTCGCCGAGCACCCGCGCCGGTGGGCCCGCGGGATGACCGTCACCGACCCTGCCCACGTGGCCGCCGCGGCCGAGCTGCGCCGCGCGTACCAACAACGCGACCACGCCGTGCCGGAGGTGGCCGGGGAGCTGATGCGGGACCTGGCCGACTACGACCGAGCGTTCGGCCTCGACGTCCAGGCCGGAGGTTCGCTGTGAACACCAAGACAACCCCGGCGAGCGAGGCGCTCAAGCAGATCACCCACCTGGCCGCCGCCCTCAAAGCGCCGCGCATCACCCAGTCCGCGGCCCGGCTGGCCGAGCACGCCCGCGACGCCGGGTGGACCCACGAGGACTACCTGGCCGCGGTCCTGGAACGCGAGGTCGCCGCCCGCAACGCCTCCGGGGCCGAGCTGCGCATCCGCGCCGCCGGGCTGCCGCCGGGCAAGACCCTGGAGGACTTCGACTTCGACCACCAGCCCGCCGCCCGCACCCCGATCCAGGCTTTGGCCTCAGGCGCCTGGCTGGTCGAGCACCGCAACGTCGTCCTGCTCGGCCCGCCCGGCACCGGCAAGACCCACCTGGCCGCGGCCCTCGCGGTCACCGCGGCCCGGCAGGGCCACCGGGTGCTGTTCGCCACCGCCAGCGAGTGGGTCACCCGCCTGTCCGAGGCCCACCAGCGCGGCCGCCTCGACGCCGAGCTCGCCCGGCTGCGCCGCTACCCGCTGATCGTCGTCGACGAGGTCGGCTACCTGCCGTTCGAGCAGGACGCCGCCAACCTATTCTTCCAACTCGTCTCCTCACGCTACGAGCACGCCTCGCTCATCCTGACCTCGAACCTGCCGTTCAGCTCCTGGGCCGGCGTCTTCGGCGACCAGGTCGTCGCGGCCGCGATGATCGACCGCATCGTCCACCACGCCGACGTCATCGCCCTCAAGGGCGCCTCCTACCGGCTACGCGACCGAGGCATCGACCCCCTGCCCAGCATCAAGGCCGAGCAAGGCTCACTAGACTGACCAAACCGTCCACTTTTCGACCGCCGAAACTGTCCAGTTTTCAAGCGCCGTCGACACCAGTGCGCCCCGCGCCAGCGGGGATGATCCCGACTCTCCCATTCGCTGGTCCTGGGCCGGCAAGTGCGCCCCGCGCCAGCGGGGATGATCCGGGCCTCACCTGGGGCTTTGCCACCTCGATCGAGTGCGCCCCGCGCCAGCGGGGATGATCCGGAGCAGATCATGACCACCACCACCACCACCACCGCGTGCGCCCCGCGCCAGCGGGGATGATCCCTTCCCTGGAACCTACGTCGACCAGCGCGACATGTGCGCCCCGCGCCAGCGGGGATGATCCCGGACGATGCGACGCTCGGCGTTGGCGCGGAGCGTGCGCCCCGCGCCAGCGGGGATGATCCCAACCGACCCAACTTCGGGAACTGACTGACGTGGTGCGCCCCGCGCCAGCGGGGATGATCCCACGTTCCAGGGCCGCCTCGGCACACGCAACGGGTGCGCCCCGCGCCAGCGGGGATGATCCCGACCGCCTCGTCGACTTCGTCCCGTGGCGAGGGTGCGCCCCGCGCCAGCGGGGATGATCCGTTCGCGGGCATCATCCTCGTGTCGAAGGAGGCGTGCGCCCCGCGCCAGCGGGGATGATCCCGTCGCGCCGATGTTGTAGAGAGCCTTGCCGGCGTGCGCCCCGCGCCAGCGGGGATGATCCCGCACCCTCCGGGGTCGCCGGGACCTCGAGCCAGTGCGCCCCGCGCCAGCGGGGATGATCCTCTTTTCCAGGTCGGTGTCGGTGAGCGGCATGGGTGCGCCCCGCGCCAGCGGGGATGATCCGGTCGCCTCAATCTCCACGGCGCCGGCCTGAAAGTGCGCCCCGCGCCAGCGGGGATGATCCGGCAGCGAATGCGCATCCGCCCAACCCATGCCGGTGCGCCCCGCGCCAGCGGGGATGATCCGGACGGCGAGGGCGCGGGCGGGCGGTTCCGGGAGTGCGCCCCGCGCCAGCGGGGATGATCCGGACAACGAGCAGACCGTGAAGCTCATCGGCGCGTGCGCCCCGCGCCAGCGGGGATGATCCGTTCTCGGGGCAGCCGCTGGGCCGGGTCGGCGGGTGCGCCCCGCGCCAGCGGGGATGATCCCTCCTCCCGCACGCTCGGGCGGCGCCTGGCCGAGTGCGCCCCGCGCCAGCGGGGATGATCCCTGCTGCCTGCGCGACGTGTGCCCCGGCGGCGTGTGCGCCCCGCGCCAGCGGGGATGATCCGCAGTCAGCGACGCCGAATCGGCCGTCCTCTGGGTGCGCCCCGCGCCAGCGGGGATGATCCCCGCTCCGCCGTGAACACCACGACGAGCACGTCGTGCGCCCCGCGCCAGCGGGGATGATCCGTCCTCCGCGCCGACCCGCTGCCCCGAGGTCGGGTGCGCCCCGCGCCAGCGGGGATGATCCGGTCAAGGAGTGGGACGGCTCCCCGCTCGCCTCGTGCGCCCCGCGCCAGCGGGGATGATCCGGTCGACATTGACTTCAAGGGGAACGCCGTGGCGTGCGCCCCGCGCCAGCGGGGATGATCCCGGGGTGAGTCCGTGCGGCCACAACCCGCCGATGTGCGCCCCGCGCCAGCGGGGATGATCCCGCCCGCCGCGCCGACCCGGCGAGGATGTCCTCGTGCGCCCCGCGCCAGCGGGGATGATCCCCTTGTCACCGACCGCCCCGCCTTCGGTGGGTTGACGACCGGCATCGTGGCCGGCGCCGCTTTCGGGCTCTTCAATCGCTCCCGCCGCCGGGCGATCGACTCGATGGCATCCCTGTCGTCGGAGATCTCCCTCGCCCTGGCGGGCATCCAGGTCGAGGTGCAGGGCGAGGAGTACCTCTGGTCGCACCGTCCGGCCGTGTTCATCTTCAACCACCAGAGCCAGCTCGACCTCGCCATCATGGCCTACCTCCTCCGGCACGGCTTCACCGGCGTGGCGAAGCAGGAGCTCAAGAACGACCCCATTGTCGGACTGCCGTTCCGCTTCGCCGGGGTGGCCTTTGTCGACCGCAAGGGTGGCAAGCACCCGCGCAAGGCGCTGGCGCCCGCGGTGGAGAAGCTGCGTGAGGGTGTCTCGATCGCTCTCGCGCCCGAGGGGACCCGATCGCTCACGCCGACCCTCGGTCCGTTCAAGACCGGTGCGTTCCACCTCGCCCGGGAGGCCGGAGTCCCGGTCGTCCCGATCGTCATCCGCAACGCCGGCGAGCTCATGTGGCGCGACTCCTACACCCTCAAGCCGGGGGTCGTCCAGGTCGCCGTCCTCCCTCCGATCGATGTCTCGGAGTGGCAGGACTCCGAGATCCGCGAGCGGGTCGCGCAGGTCCGTCAGATGTTCGCCGACACCCTCGCCCGCTGGCCGCAGGGCCCGGCGGTGATCGACGGCAACGCCACCCAGGCGCTGAGCCCCGCTGAGGTGGATGCCGCGAACCTGGCGAACGAGGAGATCGAGCCCCGACGGCCTGAGGCGAGTGCCTCGAAGAAGGCCGAGACGACGAAGGCCGCGCCGAAGCGGTCGCTTCCCCGCACGCCCGCCGGGGGGACCGCGAAGAAGAGCGCGGCGAAGAAGAGCACTGCGACGAAGGCTGCCGCCAAGTCGACAGCGAAGAAGCCTGCGGCCGAACGCAGTTCGACACGGGCGACGGCGACCCCGGCAAAGGCGGCAGCGACGAAGTCGACGGCGAAGACGTCGGCAGCCAGGAAGAGCACTGCCGCCAAGAGCACGGCCAAGAAGACCGCGGCCAGGAAGACCGCGGCCAAGCCTGCGGCGAAGACGACGACCAAGAAGGCAGCCGCGAAGAAGGCGGCGACGAAGAAGGCCACGACGCGGAAGAGCGCGTCGAAGTCGTCGTCCGGACTCGCCATCGCCCCGCGGAACGCCCCGTCAGGGACCCGCCGGAGCCGGGAGCGGCACTCGATCGTGGAGATGGTCAGCCCGACCCAGCCACAGGACTGATCCTCGTCGGGAGGGCTGGACAGCCCTTAGCGTCGGCTGTGTTCGGAGCCATCAACACGGCACCCACCCACCCTAGGAGGACCCATGTCCCGCGACGCGATCGTCATGCTCAAGGAAGACCACAAGGAGGTCAAGGCGCTCTTCCGCGAGTTCCGGAAGTCCTCGACCACCCCGGCCCGCAAGGGCAAGATCATGGAGAAGGTCATCGAGCTTCTCACCGTCCACACCTACATCGAGAACGAGGTCATGTACCCTCGGGTGCGGGCTCTGCTTCCCGAGCTCGAGGACGACGTGCTCGAGTCCTATGAGGAGCACCACGTCGCAGACCTGCTCGTCATGGAGCTCATGGGGATGACCTACAAGGACGAGCGCTTCGAGGCCAAGTCCACCGTCCTTATCGAGAACGTCGAGCACCACATCGACGAGGAGGAGGACGAGTGGTTCCCCAAGGTGCGGGAGGGCCTGAGCCGCACCCAGCTGCGTGAGATCGGGGACGAGCTCGCCGCCGCCAAGGAGACCGCCCCTCGTCGCCCCGAGCAGCCGAGCGCGCTGAAGAAGACGATCGACGCCGTCATCGCCTAGCCTCTCCGGACCGAGTCAGCGGTTGGCCGCCAGGTCGACCGGACTCGCCTCCCCGTGCCCGCCCCGGCCCGCGTATGCGCTGGCCGGGGCGACGCATACCTCCCGCCGGAGGCTGGGTGAGCTCTGCGCCGGAGGCTAGAACGACCCTGAGGCGAATCCCGTTCAGAACTGGATGATCTGGCGCAGTGCCCGGCCTGATGAGAGCTCGTCCATCGCGAGATTGATGTCGTCGAGCGCGATCCGGGACGAGACGAGGGACTCGACGGGCAGTCGTCCCTCGCGCCACCACTGTGCGAAGACAGGGATGTCGCGGGTCGGCACCGCGGAGCCGAGATAGCTGCCGATGACGGTCCGCGCCTCGGCGACGAGCTGAAGTGGCGAGATGCTGGCCCGCGCATCCGGGTGGGGGAGCCCGACGGTGACGGTCCGGCCGCCGGGCGCGGTCGCCGCCAGTGCGGCCTCGAAGGCGCGCACGTTCCCCGCGGCCTCCACGACGACGTCACAGCGCACTCCGCTCGATGCCAGCTCGACCGGGTCGATGGCCCGGGTGGCTCCGAGCCCGAGAGCACGTTCCCGCTTGGCCGCGACCCCGTCCACAGCGACGATCTCACCCTTCCCGAGGGCGACAGCGGCCAGGAGCGCGGCCATGCCGACGCCACCGAGACCCACGATCATGACGCTCTGTCCGTCCTCGGGTGGGGTGGCGTTGAGGAGCGCGCCACCACCCGTGAGCACAGCGCACCCGAGGACCGCCGCCACCTCCGGCGGCACGTCGTCCTCGACCGCGACGACGGACCGGGCGTCCACGACCGCGTGGGTCGCGAAGGCGGAGACCCCGAGGTGGTGATGAACGGGCTGGCCGTCCCGGTGCAGCCTGCGACCACCACCCAGGAGCTCACCGGCGCCGTTGCTCGCAGAGCCGGGAACGCACGGCATCCGTCCGTTCGTCGCGCACCCTGAACACTCCCCGCACCGGGGGAGGAAGGTCATCACGACCCGCTGACCCGCAACGAGGGCGGAGGCCTCGGGGCCTACTTCGATCACTCGACCGCTCGCCTCGTGGCCGAGCAGCATCGGGACGGGGCGGGGCCGGTCACCGTTGACGACGGAGAGGTCGGAGTGGCAGACACCGGCCGCCTCGATCTGCACGAGGACCTCGCCCGGTCCGGGCGGGTCGAGCTCGAGGTCGCTCACCGTGAGCGGCCGGGTCTGCGCCCAGGGGCCGGGCCGGCCGATCTCCTCGAGGACAGCGCCGGTGATCCTCACGACGCCGCCCCGACGCGCGCCCGACGAGCAGACCCATCCGGGCGCTGGTGTGGCCCGCCGAGGACCTGGTAGAGGGCGTCGCGGATGGAACGCTCACGTTCGTCGTCCCAGAGGCGGAAGCCGGAGCGGTTCATCGCGTAGCAGAAGCCGACCCGGTACTCCGGGTCGGCGAAGCCGAACGACCCGCCCGCGCCCGGTGTGCCGAACGCCCGCCACTGGCCCCCTCCGAACCGGAGACTCGGGAAGGGCTTGATGTAGCCGAGCGAGAAGGAGGTGTCGACGTGCAGGATCTCGTCGCGCAACCCGTGCGTCGGTGGGGTGGCCGCATCCTCGAGCTGCGAGAGGGTCTCGGGGCCGATGCCGAGGTCCTGACCTCCACACGACAGGGCGGAGTAGACGCGGGCGACGCCGCGGGCCTCGCCGGTGCCGTTGGACGCCGGCGACTCCACGGCGAGCACCTCGCGCCGGTTGTAGTTGTCCAGGACGCCAAGCACGCGGGGGTTGCCGAACGCCTTGGCCGTGGCACTGCGAGGGTTCATGAACGCGGCCACGAAGCGCGGCGGCAGCTCGCGCAGGTGCAGCACCATCTCGATCGGCTTGTAGCCGTGGATCGTCGCGATCCGCTCGGCCGGCACCTC
Source organism: Intrasporangiaceae bacterium (assembly GCA_012838445.1). GTDB lineage: Bacteria > Actinomycetota > Actinomycetes > Actinomycetales > Dermatophilaceae > F2B08. Next base: position 7,706 of record DUPF01000156.1, read on the forward strand.
GGCCGGCACCCCGATGTGGAACACCGCGTCCAGTGGCGCGGCAACCTCCTGGGCGAAGTAGCGACCGATGGTGCGGTGCTGCGGGTCGACGCGCCGCAGCAGCTCGCCCTCGTACCACCCCAGCGAGATCCCGTGGTAGCCGTGCCGGGTGCCGGCCGGCCAGGCGGGGACCTGGCCCTCGATGGCCGCTGCCACCTTGTCAGGGTCGGCGAGCACCTCGAGGTCCATTGGGACATCGACGACCGCCAACCCGGCCTGGTGGCTGAGGAGCTGGCGGACGGTGATCTCGCTCTTGCCGCCGGCTGCGAACTCGGGCCAGTACGACGCCACCGTGGCGTCGTAGTCGAGGAGCCCACGGGCATGCGCATGGGCCAGCGCCACCGAGCTGACGCCCTTGGTGGTGGAGAACATCGGCACCAGCGTGTCGCGCTCCCACGGCAGACGCTTCACCCCGTCGCGGTATCCGCCCCACAGGTCGACCACGGGCTTGCCGTCGACGTACACCGCACAGGCGGCACCGATCTCGCCGCGCTCTACGAAGTTCGCCCGGAAGGCGTCCGCGACCGGCCCGAACCCCTCGGCTACGTCACCGCCGATCAGGCTCGCGGGGACATCCACCTTCAACACCAACGTGGCCTCCTTGCCCAGATGTGGACAGAAATCTACACGGACCAGACCGTGGAGAACGCTCCCGCGATCGACCGGGCGAAAGCGGCGCAGAGGGCAGCCGCTTCTCATCGGCCGACCGCGATCCCCGGCGCTCTAGTAGCGCGCCCGCGGGTTCCACGATTTCGCTTGACTAGTAATCAAGTGAAAGTCATGCTCGGAGGATGGCTCATCAGGTACGTCAGTACCGGCAGCAGGCTCGGGCCCTTCGCGCGCAGGAGACGAGGGAGCGGTTGCTCACGGCGGCCCGGGAGTGGTTCCTGCGAGAGCCCTTCGACGCGATCCGCCTCGCTGACATCGCTCGTGACGCGGCGACGACGACACAGACGCTCCACACGCACTTCGGGGACAAGGCCTCCCTGTTCGAGCAGGTGGCCCGGCGGCACGGTGAGGAGCTGGGGAGGGATCGCGCCACCGTGCCCGAGGGGGATGTGCCGGCGATGGTGGCGGCCCTCATGCGGGGGTACGAGAGGTTCGGCGATGCCAACTGGCGCCTGGTGAGTACTGCGGAGCGGGTGCCCAATGCCGCCGACCTCCTTCAGGGCGCGCGCCGGGAGCACCGGGCCTGGCTGGCGACCACGCTCGGGCGGCATCTCCCCGCCGAGCCGCACCGGCGAGCGGTGGTGCTGGATGCCCTGTATGCCGCTACCGACGTGGGTACGTGGAAGCTGCTCCGGCGTGACCTGGGTTTGTCGAAGCCCCGCACGGCGGCCGCTATGCAGGCGCTGATTCGCGGCGCCCTGCGTGATCCAACCGGTACCGAGGAGGTGCCCTGATGAGAATTCTGTTCGCCACCTGGGACGGCGGTGGCACCGTCCCTGCAGAGATGGGTGTGATTCGCCAGCTGTTGGCGGCGGGTCATGAGGTCACCGTGATCGGCGACATCACGCTGGAGACCAGCGTCCTGCACGCCGGAGCGTACTTCCGTCCGTGGGTACGGGCCCCGCAGCGGCTCTCCGCCGACGTCGAGGGCGACCTGCTCAAGGACTGGGAGGTGGTCCACAACCCGGTCAAGCTGTTCCACCGAGTGCTGGACCGGTTGGTGACCGGCCCGGCCGCCCTGTTCGCCGAGGACGTACGCACCGCCGTGCACTCGAAAGGCTGTGACGTCGTTCTCGTCGACAGCGCGATCCTCGGCGCGCTGGTGGGCGCACAGTCCCTTGGATTGCCGCACGCGGTCGTCCACGTGGGGATCTATGCGCGCCCCACCCCGGGGACTCCGCCGTTCGGTCTCGGCCTGGCGCCCGGTCGAGGTCCACTCGGCCGGCTTCGTGACCAGGTGGTCCCGCGAGTCATGGGCCGGGTGTGGAACTACGGGCTGCCGGCACTGAACTCGGCCCGCGCCGCCTACGGACTGCCGGAGCTTACCGGTGTGTGGGAGCAGTGGGACCTGGCCGACAGGGTCCTGATCCTGTCCTCACCGGCCTTCGACTTCCCCGTGCGGCTGCCGAGGAACACGACGTATGTCGGCCCCGTCCTGGACGACCCCCAGTGGGTCGAAGCACCGATCGACCTGCCGCCTGGTGATGCGTCGCTGGTCACCGTCGGTCTGTCCTCGGCCTTGACCAAGGGGGCCGACCACCTGCGAGACAACCTCATCGAGGCGCTGCTCCTCACGGACCTGCGCGCAGTGGTCACCACCGGCCCCATGCTCGAGCCCGTCGAGTCCGGCACCGACCGGATCCAGGTCCTCGCCGCGGCACCGCACGCCCAGCTGTTCCCGCGCTCCGTCGCAGTCGTGACGCATGGCGGGCACGGGACGGTCACCAAGGCCCTCGCAGCCGGACGACGCGCTACGGTCATGCCGTTGGGCCGGGACCAGGGAGACAACGCCGCCCGCGTCGTCTCGGCCGGCGCCGGTCTCCGCCTCTCGGTCAAAGCGTCTCCTGAGCGCATCGCCGAGAACCTGCAGCGCCTCGTCACCGACCCCCACATCGCCGCCGCAGCCGAGCGGCTCGGCAGCCGGATGAGAGCCGAGGCACTCTCCGGTGCTCTCCTCGATGAGGTGAATGCGCTCGCCCACGCCCACAGCTGAAGCTCGCTCGGGGGACCGGATTAGCTCTTGACAATATTTCTTGTCAAGAGGACTCTTGAATCATGCAGGACGTCGAAGTCATCGAGCGCCCAGAAGCGGCAGCCGTCGCCCTGGACCCGGTCCGGGCGAGGCTGCTCGCCGAGCTCGCAGTCCCGGCCTCGGCGGCTGGCCTCGCGTCCCGGGTCGGCATTCCACGCCAGAAGGTGAACTACCACCTAAAGTCCCTCGAGGCGCACGGCCTGGTCGAGCTGGCCGAGGAACGCCGGCACGGTGGGATCACCGAACGCGTCCTCCAGGCATCGGCCGCCTCGTATGTGGTGTCGCCGGCGGCTGTCACCTCGTCGGCGGCCGACCCGGACACCAGTGCCGACCGCCTCTCGGCGGGCTATCTCGTCGCCCTGGCCGGACGGCTGGTGCGCGAGGTCGGCGCGCTCGCACGCCGGGCGGGTGCGTCCGGGTCACGGCTTCCGACCCTGACCATCGACACCCAGATCGGCTTCCGGTCGGCCGAGGACCGGGCTGCCTTCGCCGATGAGCTCACCGCCGCCGTACTGGACCTCGCGGCTCGCTATCACCACGACGACGGGCGCCCGCACCGGCTCGTCGTCGCCGCCCACCCACGTCCCGAGGAGACCCCATGAGCACCACCCCGAACGTCCCGTACCGGCTCGAGTTCAGCGTCGAGGTCCCCGGCACGCCAGAACAGGTCTGGCAGGCGATCGCCACCGGCAACGGCATGACTGCCTGGTTCCTGCCCACCGAGATCGAGGAGCGCCAGGGCGGGTCACTGCACATCTCGATGGGTCCGGACATGGGCTCGGACGGCCGCGTCACCGAGTGGGATCCTCCACGCCGACTCGTCTACGAGGAGGACTGGGCCGCCCTCATGGGCAAGGAACCCGACGAGCTCAGCCCGCTCACCTCGGAGTTCCTCATCGAGGCGCAGTCCGGCGGCACCTGCGTCGTGCGCGTCACCAGCAGCGGCTTCGGCACCGGCGCCGACTGGGAGTCAGAGTTCTGGGACGACATGGGCGCGGGCTGGATGCCCTACTTCGACAACCTGCGCCTCTACCTCTCGCACTTCTTCGGCCAGGAGGCGACGCAGCTCGAGGTCATGGCATCACGACCCGCCAACGCCGAAACGCTGTGGTCCACTCTGAGCGAGGGGCTGGGGGTGGGCAAGCAGGGCGCAGCAGTCGAGGTATGCGGCGCGACCGGAGCCGTCGAACGGGTCGGTGAGCGTCAGGCACTGGTCCGACTCACCGCTCCGGTGCCGGGCATGCTCATGGCTTTCGCCCACGACATGGGCGAGGACCAGGCGACAGCGGGGATCCGCGCATACCTCTTCTCATCCGACGCGCCGGACTACGTGCAGCACGAGGAGCCGGCTTGGCGGACTTGGCTGGAGGGGCTCTTCGTCCAAGCCTGAGCCCGACGGGCGGGACGCTTGGTCACCGAGCCGCGGAAGGACGTGACTCAGTCCTGCTGAGGCGCGTCACCCTCGGCGCCCTTGGCCATTCCGGCCGCGGCAGGAGCGGCGGTGTTCTTGCGTCGCAGGTGGTCGAAGGTGTCCCGCAGCCCGCTGACGAGCACCGGTGCGGTCCCGTTGTCCGGAAGATCTCGATGAGGCGGCCGTAGTACCAGAACTGGTTCAAGGGACTCGGCCCACGTGTAGGACGGCCTCGGGTGACTGATGATCGCCCGCCGGCGGCCGCACCCCGACTGCGCAACGGGGCGATCCGCCGCGTGAGCACCTGGTCGTACGTGATCCAAGTTACCGACCGGCGGGGGTGAGCAAGCCCAAGTGGGTCGGAGGCTTCCCGACCGAGGCGGCAGTCAAGAGAGCCCGGGGATGAGGCGCGAACGGCAGCAAATCGTGGCGACTTCGTCGACCGCAGTTCTCTGACGCTGGAGGAGTACCTCTGCAACTGGCTCGCCAATCACTCTCCGGAAGTCAAGCCCCGCACGCGCTCCGATTTCGAGCATCTCATCCGTGTGTATGTCGCCCCCAGGCTCGGCCGCATGAGGCTACACGCGCTACGGCCTGCCGATCTCAGTGCTCTGTACCGGGAACTTCTCGAGTCCGGGGGCAAGGCGGGAGGCCGCTGGCGCCCCGGACGGTGGAGTACGTGCACGGGGCCACCAAGCCCCACCGGCGCCGAGCCCTCGGCAGCCGCCAAGTTCCGCCCAGCTCCCGGCGGAAGGGGGCGCCTGCCTCGGCATGCGCTCGAGGCTCCGCGTCGCTAGAGATCTAGCAGCAGCGCCAGTGTCTCGCGGACCTCGGTGAGGACCACCGGCCCAACGTGTCCGGTGCGCGAGTGGATTCGAGTCGTGGCCACGGATCGGACGTGCTGGCACTGCGCCGAAGAGCGCGCCACGAGTCCGTTGTCTGCGTCTGGTCAAGCAGCGCAAGGTCATCCCGACCGGCGAGTGCGCCCCGCGCCAGCGGGGATGATCCCACGCGGCCCTCGTCGGTGACCACGAGCGGGGTGTGCGCCCCGCGCCAGCGGGGATGATCCCGCAATCCGCGCCATCATCCGCGAAGAACTCGAGTGCGCCCCGCGCCAGCGGGGATGATCCGACGACGTGCGATTCCTTGCCGCCATCCTTGGCGTGCGCCCCGCGCCAGCGGGGATGATCCGGTCGCCAGTTGAGAACTCCGCTGGGGTCGCGCGTGCGCCCCGCGCCAGCGGGGATGATCCTTGTTCGGCTACATCACCACCGAGGTCGCCCGCGTGCGCCCCGCGCCAGCGGGGATGATCCGTCGTCCCACGGGGGAACACCGAAGGTGGCGGGGTGCGCCCCGCGCCAGCGGGGATGATCCCATGACCGAGGGCGATGTGCTCGGCATCGCGGCGTGCGCCCCGCGCCAGCGGGGATGATCCGGTGGGCTCGGTGGCGTCGTCGTTCATGGGGCCGTGCGCCCCGCGCCAGCGGGGATGATCCGTCGTCCGCCAAGTCCAAGGAGTCCTAACATGAGTGCGCCCCGCGCCAGCGGGGATGATCCCCGACCGGGAGTCTCGAATACCTGTCGTCGGTGGTGCGCCCCGCGCCAGCGGGGATGATCCCGAGGGCGGACGCGCGATGGCGTCGCTGCTGGCGTGCGCCCCGCGCCAGCGGGGATGATCCGTCCCGCTCCGCACCATCAGCGACCGCCTCAGCGGGGTGACGGATCGATCAGCAGGTCGCTGGATTGTGCTTGGACTCAAGCCTTTTCAGTGGGGTGTGCCTTCGGCAGTCCATTCCATCCCTGCTGCGAGTCGTTCAATGTCTCGTGGCGTTCCGGACATGATGGTCGCCGCGTGTTCAGTGATCATCTCGATCGGCCAGTCCCACCATCGCGCGGCCAGGAGGCGTTCAATATCGTCGCGGTCGAAGCGAGATCGTCGGACACGAGCAGGGTTGCCCGCCACGACGTCATAGGCGGCGACGTCCTTGGTCACGACGCTGCACGCGCCGACCACGGCGCCATCACCGATTCGCACGCCGGGCATGATCGTCGCCCCACGTCCGATCCACACGTCGTTGCCGACGACGGTGTCGCCGGCCAGCTCGATCTGCCGGAACACCTCAAGGGTGTTCTCCGACCACGTGCCGCCGAACATGGTGAACGGGTACGTCGATGGGCCGATCATCGGGTGGCTTCCGCCCGGCATGATGAACGTTGCGCCGGGGCCGAGCGCTGTGAAGCGTCCGATCACGAGCCGTTGCGGCCCATAGAGATACTTGACATTGGCTTCTTCGAAACTCGACGTGTCGCCTTCGGTGTCGTAGTAGGTGAAATCGCCGACTTCGATCAGCGCTGAACTCACCGCAGCCTTCAAGAAGACCACGTTCCCCAGGTCTGATCGGGTCGACGGGTGGAGCAGATCGGGGTTGGGGATAGCGGACGTCATGGCTTTGTTCCGTTCTTGGTGGCGGGGTGATCGGTACGGCTCAGGCCGTACCGATCGAGGGTGACCCAGGTGTCGATGCGCACCCGCTCGAGGAAGGCGTCATCGTGGCTGACGACGATGAGCCCGCCACGATAGGAGTCGAGAGCAGACACGAGTTCATCGATGCTGTGGAGGTCGAGGTTGTTGGTTGGCTCATCGAGCACGAGGAGCTGATGGGGCGGGTTGGCGAGGAGAAGCGTCGCCAACGCGACTCGGAATCGTTCACCGCCGGAGACGTCACCCACGCGGCGATGGACAGTGTCAGCACGGAAGAGGAACCGCGCCAGGTTCGCGCGCAGATCCCCGGGCGGTGTACGTGGTGCCGCGACCTGCACTGCTTGGAGAATACTCAGGTCATCTGGGAGATGGTCGAGTCGTTGCGGCAAGTAGCCGATGCGATCGGCGTGCCTGACGGTCCAAACGTTGTCGCTGGCGTCTTCCCCACGGACCAGTGTTTCCAGCAACCGGGTCTTTCCCACCCCGTTGCGTCCGGTCAACGCCAGTCGTTCACGCCCGAGCAGGTGGATGGTCGTCCCGCGATCGTCGTGCAGTTCGGCCAGTCTGCGAGCGGACGGGACGCCCGGGTCAGGCAGATCGACCTTGATCCGGGTGTCGCTGCGCACTCGTTCGGCCTGCGCATCGGCTGCACGGCGGGCAGTTTCGACCTTCTCGTCATGTTGGTTGCGGAGCTTGCCGGCGGAGACCTGGGCTTCGGTCTTGCGCTGGTTCATGATGATCTTCGGTTTGCGCCTGTTCTCGAAGTCCGTCTTTGCATAGCGCTGCCGGCGTGCGAGTTTTGTCTGCGCCTCGATCCGCTGCTTCTCCTCGGTCCTGACCTTGAGTTCTGCCGTGCGCAGGGCTTGCTCGGCCGCCGCCTGCTCTTGCTCCACATGTTCTCGGTATGCGCTGTAGGGTCCGCCGAACACGGTGAGCGAGCCGTCGCGGAGTTCGGCGGTCTCGTCCATGAGGTCGAGGAGCGCGATGTCGTGGCTGACCACGATCAGGGCGCCCCGCCAGGTCAGGATCGCGTCATAGAGTGCCTGTCGCGCTTGTCGGTCGAGGTTGTTGGTCGGTTCATCGAGGAGGACAACCTCTTTCCCGCTCAGACGCAGGCCGGCCAATGCGGTCAGGACCGTCTCTCCGCCGGACAAGGTGCCGACCTCTAGGTCGAGGTCAAGTTTGCTCAGACCGGTCCGCCCCAGGGATGCCCGCGCGCGGGCATCGATGTCCCAGTCGTCGTCGAGGGCGTCGAAGTGCTGTGGGTCGGGATCGCCGGACTCGATCGCGCGCAGAGCGTCCAGCCGTGCCCGGATCCCGAGGAGGTCGGCAACAGTGGACGAGGTGCGCAGGACCAGATGCTGTGGCAAATAGGCGACGTGACCGGCGACCGTGACGGTCCCGGATATCGGCTTCAACTCACCCGCAATGAGCCTGAGGAGAGTGGTCTTGCCGGTGCCATTGACGCCGAGCAAGCCGGTGCGTCGGCTACCGAACACCCCGGAGATGTTGTCGAGGACCGGCGTGCCATCTGGCCACGCAAAGGACAGGTTCGAGAGGATGACGCAAGGGTCGTGAGTGATCGACATGGGGCTCCTGAGTTGTCAACGGACACGCTGACAACGGAGCCACGCAAAGGGGCTGCTACGGCGTCAGCGCACGACAGAGTGCGAGGTGACGTTCGTAGATCAGCACGACAAGGAGTCCTTCCTGGGAGCCGCTGGCGGCGGCCACCGTAACAAGTCCCAACCGGACGGCCGAAGTCCTTTATTCCGGAGATCCCCTTGTCTGCCGGTCGTCGGTGAACCGCATGGATGGGCGAGTTGCGATCAGGACTCGACTCAGACCCCGGTGGGGTGGCGGTTGATCCGAACATGCGTCCAGCCTAGAGACGGCCACCGACAGACCTTCCCCACCGGACCAGACCCCCGACCAACCCAACCGATACGGGCCGAGGCGAGCACCGCATACCCGGATGACACCACCGTCCCGACCCGCGAGACTGGACCCTCGTGGGCCATCTCGACCTGAACAACATCGGCTTCACCCTCCCGGACGGGCGGGTGCTGCTGCGTGATGTCCACCTGCGGGTCGGGGAGGGCGCCAAGGTCGCGCTCATCGGCCCGAACGGTGCCGGCAAGACGACCCTGACCCGGATCATCGCCGGCGACCTCGACCCGAACGACGGCGCAGTGACCCGCAGCGGTGGGCTGGCGGTCATGCGCCAGTTCATCGGCAAGGTCCGCGATGAATCCACCGTCCGGGACCTGCTCATCTCCGTCGCTCCCGAACGAATCCGCAAGGCTGCCAAGGAGATCGACCGGACCGAACTGCTCATGATGGAGCGCGACAGCGAGGCCGACCAGATGGAGTATGCGCAGGCCCTGGCCGATTGGACCGACGCCGGCGGCTACGACTGGGAGGTCCTCGCCGACGTGTGCACGACAGCCGCGTTCGGCATGCCCTACGACAAGGCCCAGTGGCGCCGCACCTCCACCCTCTCCGGCGGGGAACAGAAGCGGGTCGTCCTCGAGGCCCTGCTGCGTGGCCCCGAGGAAGTGCTCCTCCTCGACGAGCCGGACAACTACCTCGACGTGCCCGCCAAACGCTGGCTCGAGGAGCAACTCATCGCCTCACCGAAGACGGTCCTGTTCATCAGCCACGACCGCGAACTCCTCGACCGCGTCGCGACCCGCATCGCCACCCTCGAACCCGGCCGTGGCGGCAACACCCTCTGGGTCCACCCCGGCCGGTTCGCGACCTATGAGCAGGCCCGCGCGGACCGCAACGCCAAACTCGAGGAGCAGCGCCGCCGCTGGGACGAGGAGCACGCCAAACTCAAGGCGCTCGTCATCATGTATCGGCAGAAGGCCGCCTACAACTCCGACATGGCGCCCAAACTCCAGGCCGCCGAGACCCGGCTGCGCCGATTCGAGGAGGCCGGCCCACCCGAGGCGGTCCCGCTCCGCCAGCAGGTGAGTATGCGGCTCTCCGGCGGGCGCACCGCCAAACGGGCCGTCATCGCCAGCGACCTCGAACTGCGCGCCGGAGACCCCGGCGACAGCAGCGAGCTGATGCGCCCGTTCAGCACCGAGATCTGGTTCGGCGAACGGGTCGGCGTCCTCGGCTCCAACGGCTCGGGCAAGTCGCACTTCCTGCGCCTGCTCGCTGCTGGAGGCAGCGATCCCGAACCCGAGCACCGCCCCGTCGGGGATCACCGGCCGGGGCGGGTGGCGCATACCGGATCGGTGCGGCTGGGCTCGCGGGTCCGCCCGGGCTGGTTCGCCCAGACCCACGACGTGCCCGCCCTGCACGGCCGGACCCTCCTGGAGATCCTGCACCGCGGCGATGACCACCGGGCCGGGATGCCGCGTGACCTCGCCTCCCGCGCCCTGGACCGCTACGGACTGGCCGGGCAGGCCGAGCAGACCTTCGAGTCCCTGTCCGGTGGGCAGCAGGCGCGGCTGCAGATCCTCCTCCTCGAACTGTCCGGGGCGACGCTCCTGCTCCTCGACGAGCCGACCGACAACCTCGACCTGCACTCGGCCGAGGCGCTCGAGGACGCACTTGCGGCGTTCGAGGGCACCGTCGTCGCCGTCACCCACGACCGGTGGTTCGCCCGCGGGTTCGACCGGTTCCTCATCTTCGGTGCGGACGGGCGCGTCGTCGAGAGCGATGAGCCGGTGTGGGACGAGGGGCGGGTTCTGCGGAACCGCTGACGCGCACCGGCCCGGCCGCGCTGCGATACTGCCGGGATGAAGGAGACCGACCGCCGCCGCTGGCAGGCCGTCCTCGCCGGGGGAGTCGCCGCGATCCTGCTCGCCACCGGGATCGGGTTCGCTTCGCACGATCGGACGAGCACCGCATACCTCCCCGGCGATGTCGTTCCAGGAACGGGTGAGGGGCTGCGCTCGCTGCGGGAGCCGCTGACCCGGGAGCGGTTCTACTTCGTCCTGACCGACCGGTTCGCCAACGGGGACCCGACCAACGATCGTGGTGGGGTCGACGGTGACCGGCTCGTCCACGGGTTCGATCCGACCGACAAGGGCTTCTTCCACGGCGGGGATCTGAGCGGGATCATCGACCGGCTCGACTACATCGAAGGCCTTGGTACGACAGCGATCTGGCTGACTCCGGCGTTCGTCAACAAGCCGGTCCAGGGTCCGGCAGGGGACGAGTCGGCCGGCTATCACGGGTACTGGATCACCGACTTCACGAGGATCGATCCGCACCTGGGCACGAACGAGGAGATGACCGAGCTCATCGACGCCGCGCACGCCCGGGGGATGAAGGTGTTCTTCGACATCATCACCAACCACACCGCCGACGTCATCGACTATGCCGAGGGTGAATACACGTATCGGCCCAAGAGCGAGCCGGCCTACACGCCCGTGTTCCGCACGCCCGAGGATGCGACCGTCAAGGTGCCGGGGTGGCTCAACGACGTGAGGATGTACCACAACCGGGGTGACTCGACCTTCGAGGGGGAGTCGAGTGAGTACGGCGATTTCTTCGGTCTGGACGACCTGGCGACCGAGCGGCCCGAGGTCGTCTCGGGGATGACGGACATCTATCGGACCTGGCTCGACTTCGGCATCGACGGGTTCCGGATCGACACGGTCAAACACGTCAATATCGAGTTCTGGCAGGAGTTCTCGCGCGGGATCCTCGAGCATGCCCGCGAGATCGGCAAGGACGACTTCTTCATGTTCGGGGAGGTCTATGACCACAGCCCGCTCACGATGTCCCGATACACGGCGGAGGGGCTGCTGCCGTCGGTGCTCGACTTCGGCTTCCAGCACGCGGCGACCTCGTTCCTGCGGCAGGGAAGTGCGCGCGACCTGGGCGACTGGATCCTCGCCGACGATTGGTACATCACGCCGCACTCCAACGCGTACTCGCTGCCGACCTTCCTCGGCAACCACGACATGGGCCGGGTCGCCATGCTGCTGCGCGGCATCACGAACAGTGAGGAGCAGTGGCTCCGCCGGGTCCGGCTCGGCTACGAGTTGATGTATCTGAGCCGGGGTCAGCCGGTCGTCTACTACGGCGACGAGCAGGGGTTCGTCGGCTCCGGCGGCGACAAGGATGCCCGGCAGAGCCTGTTCGCGACCCAGACCGAGCAGTATGCGTCGGAGCCTGTTCTTGGCGGCGCACCCGGATCGATGGACCGGTACGACCCCGACCACGTGCTGTATCAGCACATCGCCGCGCTCGCGGACCTGCGGGAGGAGCACCCGGCCCTCGCCGACGGGATCATGCAGTTCTCGTATGCGGCGGACGGCCCGGGCGTCATCGCGTTCAGTCGGATCGACCGGGACTCCCACGTCGAGTACCTCGTCGCGGCGAACAACACCAGCGACCCGATCGACGTCGAGGTGGACGTGCGCACGCCGGGCACCGGATTCGAAGCGGTCTGGGGTGAGCACGACGCTGTGCAGTCCACTGCCGACGCAACCCTGTCGGTGCGGGTGCCCGGCCTGTCTACTGTCGTCCTCCGGGGCGCGGAGCCGGTGCCGAGCGCCGACGGTCCACCGAAGGCAACGTTCGCCCTGACGGGGGACGGCCTCGTCATCCCCGGCACAATCAGGCGGGCGGTGTCGGTCGAGGTCGAGGGTACGGCTCCGGTGGACGTCACCTTCGAACGGCGGATCGGCGACGGCGACTGGGAGGTCCTCGGCACCAACGACTCATCTCCGTATGGCGTGCTCGTGAATCTGCCGAGCGACGCGGTGACCTATCGGGCGATCGTTCGCGATCTCGCCGGACGGACCACAGTCGTCGAGTCCCCCGAGGTCGCGGCGGTCGCAGCCGTCCCGGGACTGACCGTCACGGCACCGGGCAGCTTCCAGGACGAGATCGGCTGCACCGCCGACTGGCAGCCCGAGTGTGTCACCACGACGCTCACCGACCCGGACGGTGATGGCGTCTACTCCTGGCGGACGACCGATATCCCGGAGGGCTCGTGGGAGTTCAAGATCACGATCGACCGGTCCTGGGCGGAGAACTACGGCGCTGGTGGTCTGCCGGACGGTCCGAACATTCCGCTCCGCGTGCCGAGCGACGGCGCCGAGGTGACGATCACCTTCGACAGTGCGAGTCGTGAGGTGCGGGCCGAGGTCGGCTGAACCATCACCAGCCGGTGGTGGTCAGCCTGCGATTGCGCTCACCCGATACGGACGTTGCGCCCGGACAGGTCCACCCGGAAGCCGTCGCCGCGGACCTCGACCTCGTCGAGGCGCAAACCCTCCGGGATGCCAGTGACGGTGTGCCGGATCGTCACGAAGGCCCGTACCGCTGCGCTCGCGACACTGTCGATCCATGCGAAGGATCCCAGGTCGATCATCTGCGGCTCGATGACGAGCTGACCCCGGTCCGCGCGCACGATCCCGGTCGCCTCGATCGTCACCTCCCGGCCGAGGATCTCGACGGTCCGGCGCATCCCGGCGAGGGTGCCCGCCGCATACAACTCGATGTCGTCGCCGATCTGCTCCGCTGCCGATCCGAACGGCAACGTCGCCTCGATCTGCAACCGGCCCGCCTGCAACCCGTCGGCCGTCAACGTCACTCCGGCACCGGTCGCCTCGACGTTGCGCAACGGACCGTCGCTGGTGAGGACCGAACTGCTGCTCAGGTCGACGTCACCGAGCCACGTCTCACCCGGGGCGACCGTGGCGGGCGCGCTCGGGCCCGGGGTGAATCCGGGTGCCGACGTGCGTCCCGGGGGCGGCGTCCCGGCCGGTGAGGTGATCGCGATGAAGAGGAGCATCCCACCGAGGGCGGCCACGAGCAGACCGGCGATGCAGCCGAGGGCGAACGGCCGCCACCTCACGAGCGGATCCCGCCGAGGTCGTAGTCGACTGTCACGGCCGCGTGGTCACTCCACCGCTGCGCATAACTGTCCGCACGCCCGACACTGGCGGTGCGGGCCCGCTCGGCGAGGGGCCGCGTCGCCAGGTGGTAGTCGATCCGCCACCCGGCGTCGTTGTCGAAGGCCCGCCCCCGCCACGACCACCACGTGTATGGCCCCGGCCCGGGGCCGTGCAGGTGGCGGTGGACGTCGACGACGTGCCCGTCGAACCACCGGTCGAGGATGGCCCGCTCCTCGGCGAGGAACCCGGACTTGGTCAGATTCCCCTTCCAGTTCTTCAGGTCGTCCTCGGTGTGGGCGATGTTGAGGTCGCCGGTGAGCACCGCATACCGCCCGGCCGTGCTCCACTGCCGCAGCCGTTCCTCGACGAGGGCGAGGAACGCATACTTCTCGTCCTGGCGGGGGGTGAGCGCCTCACCGGTGTGCACATAGGTGCTCGCGACCGTGACCGGACCGGCGGGTGCGGCGAGGTCGACCTCGAGCCAGCGGCCCTGGCCTGCGAAGGTGTCATCGGGCAGGGTGCGCACCTCCTCGAAGGGCACCCGGGACAGCACCGCCACCCCGGCGTGACCGCGGGCCGTCGTCGAGGGGGAGTGGGCCACGTGCCAGCCCGTGAACCCGGCCTCCTCCAGAGCCGCCCGCAACTGATCCTCGCTGGCCCGGACCTCCTGGAGGGTGAGGACGTCGGCGTCCTGGGCCAGCAACCAGGCCAGGCCGCCGCGTCGCGCCGCCGCCCGGATCCCGTTGACATTGGCCGTGATGAGTCGCACACGGCGACCCTAACCCGACCTCGATCCGGCCAGAACACCCGCTCGGGACCGGCGCGCCCATGCCGGCGGCACCGCGCGAGGTGGGCACAATGTGCCCATGGAGGTCATCATCACCGACACCCCCGAGGAGATCGGGCAACTCGGAGCAGACGTCGTCGCCCAGGTCCTCGCCTCCAAGCCGGATGCCGTCATCGGCCTGGCCACCGGCTCCAGCCCGGTCGGGATCTATGACGACCTGGCACGCCGGATCCGAGAGGGTGAGTTGTCCCTGAAGGAGTGCACCGCATTCCTCCTCGATGAGTATGTGGGGCTCCCCGAAGGTCATCCGGAGAGCTATCGATCGGTCATCGAGCGCGACTTCGTCAGCAAGGTCGACATCCCGAACGACAAGGTCCACTCGCTCAACGGGCGAGCGGCGGACATTCCGGCCGAGTGCGCGGCGTATGAGCAGGCCATGCAGGACGCCGGCGGGGTCGACCTGCAGATCCTCGGCATCGGCACCGACGGGCACATCGCCTTCAACGAGCCGGGCTCCTCACTGACCTCGCGGACCCGGATCAAGACCCTCCTGCCACAGACCCGACGGGACAACGCCCGCTTCTTCGGCGACGACCTGGACGCAGTGCCCCAGCAGTGCCTCACCCAGGGTGTCGGCACCGTCCTCGAGGCCCGGCACCTGCTCCTCATCGCCAACGGAGCCGGCAAGGCGCACGCGATCCGCGATGCACTCGAAGGCCCCGTCACGGCCATGTGCACCGGCTCGGTCGTCCAACTGCACCCGCACGTGACCGTCATCGTCGACGAGGACGCGGCGAGTCTGCTGCGGCTCACGGACTACTACCGGGAGGCGTGGGCCGCCAAGCCGTCCTGGCAAGGCTTCTGAGGCCAGCCCGCCCACTCGTCCCCGACGTCGCCGGTGACGACCCTAGAAGTCGATGTCGATGTTGATGTCGATGTCACGGATGAAGTCGCCGACCCCCTCGACGACACCACTGAGCGCGTCGCCGAGCGCAGAGCCGGCCTCCCCGAGATTGCTGGTCATGGCATCGATCGCCGTGAACACGTCGAGGTCGCCGGCGTCGAGGACAGCCAGTGTCTCGTCACCGATGTCGCCGCCGGTCCTGAACAGGTCGAGTCCGTCGATCCAGTCAAGGTCGAAGTCGACGTCGAGCCCTCGGTCGTGGCCGAGGGTGGCCGCCTCGGCGAACGTCCTCGCCCAGCGGTCGGCGACACCGAAGGCGATCGCCCAGGGCAGGAACCTGCTGAACAGGTCCTGGGCCTCCTCGAGTCGGATCTGACGGGCTTCGGCCGTGGCGAGATAACGCTGGAAACCCAGCGCCTGGAGCATGGTCGCGGTGCCGGCGGCCGTGCGGGTCGCAGCCGGCGTCGGGAAGAGTGCCAGCACGACCGCACTGCCGAGCAGGCCGATCGTCAGCGCCAAACCCCAGGCTGCTCCCGAGCTCACCGTCACGGCGGCTGGAACGATCGCCAGGACGGCGAACAGCGCAGCCAGTCTGCGCGCGGAGATGCGTGGCGGCGGGCTGAACCAGCCGTGCGCGTGGGCGTCCTCGCGCAGCGCCTGCTGGGTCCCCGTGATCAGCGCCCCGGGCAGTTCATCGACCCGGGTCCCGGCGGTGCCGTGGCGGAAGCTGTTCAACACGAGCGTCTCGTGGCGCTCCAGGGCCTGACCCTGATTCGGCGACGGTTCGAGGTCCGTGCGGGAGATGGTCCACTGCGTCTTCCCACCATCCGACCGGTGCGCGTGCAGGGTGAGATAGCGCCGGACTGCCAGGTCGATGATCGTCGCCGCGACATCGCGGCGATCGGCGGTGCCGTCGATGACCGTCCCGGCCATGCCCGGAGTCATCTCGTCCGGGGGAGTGAACCGCACCGCCACGGTGTCGTCGCCGCGTCGCCCCACCGGCCGGGTCGCGGCGTCGGCGTGCAGCGGTCGCTCCCCTCGGGTGACGTCGGCCCAGATCAGGTCACGCCGGCGCCGGCGGTCCCACCAGAGGAAGCAACCGGCGGTCAGCACGGGCAGGAGAATCAGGGCGAGCTCGATCACGGGGCCATCCTGGCACGCACCCGGCGGCTCAGCGCCGCGGCGGCTGGTCCATGTCGACCGGGTAGAAGCTGACATAGGCGGCGACCCGCTTGGCTTCGGGGTTGCCGGCACCGGAGCGGCGATAGCGGTCGATGACCGTCTCGATCTCGGCATGCATCTCATCGAGCTGCTCGGCGGTGACGACGAGGAGATAGTCGTTCATCCCCGTGCCCCTGTGCCACCGCCTCGGCCAGTCGGCGCGCACGTCGAGCCAACGCCCGAACTTCTCGGTGAAGTGCCGCAGCCAGTCCCGCTCCAGCCAGCCCATCGCGGTCGCGGCATCCTCGTCCTCGTCGAAGTCGCTCGCGACGACCTGCGCCGAGTCGGTCGCCGCCGCCCAGACCCGCCGCCTGGCGTCGCCCTCGCCGGTGTCGACGACGAGATCCACCTCCGCGAGTTTGCGCAGGTGATAGCTCGTCGCGCCGGAGTTGGTCCCCAGCTCGCGCGCCAGGTCGGTCGCGGTGGCCGGGCCGTGCAGGCGCAGGGTGGCCAGGAGGCGGGAGCGCAGCGGGTGGGCCAGGACCCGCACCGAGGTCGGGTCGAGGCGGCTGAAGTCGGGGGCCGTGGTCACGGATTGCACAATACCTTTGCACAATCTGTTTGCACAACATGTATGCAGTGCTCGCCGGATCTGTGAGTTGCCCTGTCCCCGTGCAGGTTTCGCCGCTCCGGGTGCGATTTGGGGTGCGGCGCCCGCGTTCCGTAAACTTGTGGAGTTGTGCCGTGCGCCCCCTCCAGGGCGAGTGCATCCCCGGGTGAGATCACCCTGGCAGGCGCTCACGGCATACCCGTCCATCATCCGTTCGAAGAGGATTCCATGCGTACCTACACGCCGAAGCCGGGTGACATCACCCGCGAGTGGCACATCATCGACGCCACCGATGTCGTGCTCGGCCGCCTGGCCAGCCAGGCCGCCACGCTGCTGCGCGGCAAGCACAAGCCGATGTTCGCTCCGCACGTCGACACCGGTGACTTCGTCATCATCATCAACGCCGAGAAGATCGCCCTGACCGGAGCCAAGGCCGAGCAGAAGAAGGCCTACCGGCACTCCGGCTTCCCCGGCGGTCTGCGCAGCCAGAGCTATGTCGAGATGCTCGAGAAGCACCCGACCCGCGCCGTCGAGAAGGCCGTGCGCGGCATGCTCCCCAAGAACTCCCTCGGTCGCCAGCAGCTGTCCAAGCTCAAGGTCTACGCCGGCGCCGAGCACCCCCACGCCGCCCAGCAGCCCAAGCCCTTCGAGATCACCCAGGTGGCCCAGTGATGACCGAAACCACGTACGACGAGACCTACGAAGGTGCTGAGGACTACGGCACCGACGCCGACGACGCGATCGTGACCGAGTACACCACCGAGTCCGACGCCGAGGTCGCCGGCGAGCCGGCCCGCCGGCCGAGCGCCTCTGCTCCCGGTAGCGGGACCGGCCGGCGCAAGCAGGCCGTCGCCCGGGTCCGGATCGTCCCCGGCACCGGTGAGTGGACCATCAACGGCCGCACGCTCGAGCAGTACTTCCCCAACAAGCTCCACCAGCAGCTGGTCAACGAGCCGCTGAAGATCCTCGAGCTCGACGGCGCGTACGACGTCCTCGTGCGCGTGCACGGTGGTGGTGCCTCCGGTCAGGCCGGTGCCGTCCGCCTCGGTGTGGCCCGCTCGCTCAACGGGGTCGACCCGGAGCTGAACCGTCCGGCGCTGAAGAAGGCCGGCTTCCTCACCCGGGACGCCCGCGTCCCCGAGCGCAAGAAGGCCGGTCTGAAGAAGGCCCGCAAGGCGCCGCAGTACAGCAAGCGCTGATCCGCTGCCCTGCAGCACTGCCGAAGGCGGCATCCCTGCGGGGGTGTCGCCTTCGTCGTCCCGCCTCCCCGCGGTTGCCTCGGCGGGGGAGTAGGTTGATTCGTTGGACCCACATCTGGAAGGCAGACCACCTATGTCCCGACTCTTCGGCACCGACGGAGTGCGCGGGCTCGCGAACAGCGACATCACCGCTGAGCTGGCCCTGAACCTGTCCGTCGCAGCAGCCCACGTCCTCGGCCGCAGCGCCCGCGAGCAGGGCCGCAAGCCCAAGGCGGTCGTCGGCCGCGACCCGCGCGCGTCGGGGGAGTTCCTCAGCGCGGCGGTCGTCGCAGGACTGGCCTCTGCCGGGGTCGACGTCCACAACGTCGGGGTGCTGCCGACCCCGGCGGTCGCCTTCCTCACCGGGGACATGGACGCGCACTTCGGGGTGATGCTGTCCGCGTCGCACAACGCGATGCCGGACAACGGGATCAAGTTCTTCGCCGCCGGCGGGCACAAACTGCCCGACCCGGTCGAGGACGAGATCGCCGCTCTCATGGGGCAGGAGTGGGAGCGTCCGCTCGGGGCGGAGATCGGTCGGGTCCACGAGAACCGGGCCGGTCAGGCGCGGTATGTGGCGCACCTGTTGAGCACGCTGCCGAACCGTCTCGATGGGCTCAGGATCGTCATCGACGCCGCGCACGGTGCAGCCAGTGAGGTCTCCCCGGAGGTGTTCCGGCTCGCCGGCGCCGAGGTGTTCGAGATCGGTGCCTCCCCGGACGGGTTGAACATCAACGACGGCTATGGCTCGACCCACCTCGGCCGGATCCAGGCTGCGGTGCGGGAGCGAGGTGCCGACCTGGGCATCGCCCACGACGGGGACGCCGACCGTTGCCTGGCCGTCGACGCCGACGGCAACGAGATCGACGGGGACCAGATCATGGCGATCCTCGCGGTCGCGCTGAAGTCCCGCGGCCTGCTCGAGGCGGACACCCTCGTTGCGACCGTGATGAGCAACCTCGGCCTGATCCAGGCGATGAAACGCGAAGGGATCGCGCTGCGCCAGACCGCTGTCGGCGACCGCTATGTCCTCGAGGCGATGCGTGCCGGGCACTACTCCCTGGGCGGGGAACAGTCCGGGCACGTCATCCTCCTCGACCACGGCACCACCGGCGACGGCATCCTCACCGGCCTGATGCTCGCCGCTCGCGTCGTCGAGACGGGCAAGTCGCTCGCCGACCTGGCCACCGTGATGACCCGGATGCCGCAGGTCCTCAAGAACGTCCGCGGCGTCGACAAGTCCCGCGTCGAGATGGACGAGGGCGTCCAGGCCGCCGTTGCCCGCGAGAGCGAGGCGCTCGGCGACACCGGCCGGGTCCTGCTGCGCAAATCCGGCACCGAGCCAGTCGTGCGGGTCATGGTCGAGGCGGAGACCCAGGAGCGGGCCGAGGCAGTGTGTGACCGGCTCGTTGAGGTTGTGAAGGAGCGGCTCGCGCTGCGGTGAGGTAGTCGTAATGCCGGTTGAGCAAGTCTCGGCTGGTACGGACGCTGGGCAGTTGGCGTGAAATCCTGGAGGCCCACCCGACGCCGTGTCATGCCGGCTAGACAGTTACTGCTTCGGCGTGGCGGCGTAATTCCGCCAACTGGTTCTTGATCTTCCGAAGGTGATCGCGGGCTCTGACCGCAACCCTTGCCCGACGGACTGCCAGTTTGGTGGTAATCGATGTGATCGGTCGTAGAACGGCTACACCGGTCCCCACTTCCACAGCGAGGCCGACGAGGTGGGCGGCACCAACAGACACAAGCTCACCCTTTGCCCATTCTTTCGCCAGATGGGCTGGTTCGCCGTGTCGAATTCGAAGTCCAGCGAGTACCAGGATGACCGCAGCGGCGGAGCCCGGTACGACTTCGCCGACCGCGCTACTGAAGTCAAGTGAATCTGTTGCAGTTTCTGCGAGCTCTGTCAGGTCGCTGTCTAGGATGCCACTGTCAATTACAGTGATGCCGCTGGCTGCAGCATCCTGGGCCACTTCGCTCGTGGTTACTACGTCAGGAACGTCAGGGTATCTCTCCATGTGCTCGCGGATCTGAGACAGATCGGTTGTCGCCTTCATCTGAACGAGGCCTACTGGTTCGCCATCCTTGAGGAGTTGGGCGTCCCATCCGGGCTGGGTAAGGCCTTCGGCAAGCCTGAGTTCGTCCGCATGGTGAGGTAATGCGAGGTCTCCCGATTCACTCAGTTCCATCACCTGGTACTCAAACATCGCCCCTTTGAGTGTGTTGACTAGACCACGCTGTTGGCTTTCGTTGATCCAGGTCAGTGAGCGATAGAGCGATGTGGGATCCCATCGATCGGTCAGACCAAGGTGTTCAAGAGCTTGGAGCACTGAAGGATCCCAGCTGTCTTCGAAGGCAGCGCGTGCCCCGTCGAACCCTAATGCGGTCACTGGTGCAGCGCATTCAGCCCCTATCCGCAGGCGAGCCATATCGTTCGATACTTGCGTGAAAGGAAGCGGCTCAACCTCCATCGCGAGAGCGCGAGCCTTCAAGTCTCGGACTCGGGTCGCGAGTTCCCTCATGATCGTTCTAACTCAACGACACGTTCGCGGAGCTGTTCCAGCATGCCTTGCTGGATCGAGACGATCTCGACGAGTTCCTCCAAGAGTTCTTGCGTAGCGGCCCACGCCTCCTCTTGAGTCACGGCGCTCGCTGTCTTCTGGTAGGCAGAAGCGACTGCTCTACTGCCCGAAGCTGCGATTCGACGTCCTTCAGAGACTGAGGGTCCAAAGACTTCGTCGGCTTCGAGTTCGTCCAACTTCTCCCTGGCACTATCGATGCCATCTCGGAGGGCGGAACGCCACCCACTCCACAGTGGGCTACTCGGTGACCTTGACATTGCGGCCCAAGCCTCCTCAGTTCTTAGTCGTTCCGCCCTCTAGTCTATGAAAGGGCCCCGCCGTTGAGCAATGAGAGTCGGAGGCAACCGGGTTGCTAGCTGTTGCCATGGCAGCGCTACTCAGGATGGTCAATTGCACTCTCGCGTCCCTGGCTGCGGTGCGGGAGCTGGGCGCCGCCCTGGGCCCCACGACAAGCATGCCGAACGCTGACGAGCCGACCGTTGAGGAGACAGTAGAGTCAACGCCCTACGCGGCCGTAATCCAGCTGCGTCGCCAACTCGACGTCCAGCGCTCGCTCTTCGTCGAGGCGGCCTAGCCAGATCACCCGCTGGGTTTTCGCCGCGACGGGCGATGTCGGTGATTTCCGGTCCCGGGCTACCAGAAACCTGTCCCAGTCCTATGGGCTCAGCCGGGCGGCAGCGAGGCGTGCTCGGCACCGAGGTCGTCCGTGCGGGCGACCCCGAGCAGTTGCAGGGTGCGGTGGTATTCGGCCGTGAAGATCTCCAGGGCGCGGTCGACGCCGGCCTCCCCGCCGGCCATCAGCCCGTAGAGGTACGGTCGGCCGATCATCGCGGCGGAGGCACCGAGGGCTCGAGCCGCCGCCAGGTCGGCGCCGGAGCGCACGCCCGAGTCGACGAGGACCTCGCAGCGGTCACCGACCGCGTCGACGACGTGCGGCAACAATTCCAGCGGCGCAACCGTGCGGTCCAGCTGCCGGCCGCCGTGGTTGGAGACGACAAGAGCATCGACACCACGGTCGGCGATCTCGACCGCGTCCCGGACGTCCTGGATGCCCTTGACGACGAGACGGTGCGGCCAGTTCTCCCGCAGCCATTCCAGGTCGGTGAGTGTGGCAGCCGGGTCGAACATGCGGGCGACGAGTTCGGCGACCGTCCCGTCGAAGTTGCTCATCGCGGCGAACGACAACGGCTCGGTCGTGAGCAGATTGAGCCACCACCTCGGATGGAGTGCGATGTCCGCGAGCGTCCGCGCCGTCAGTGCCGGCGGCACGGTCAGGCCGTTGCGCACGTCCCGCAGCCGAGCGCCGCCGATCGGGGTGTCCACGGTGAGCACGAGCGACTCATACCCGCACTCCGCGGCCCGCTGCACCAGATCCCGGCTCGCCGCCCGGTCCTGCCACAGATACAGCTGGAACCAGTGCCGGGCATCCGGGACCGCGGACCGCAGATCCTCCGGACTCGTCGTGCCCATCGTCGACAGGGCATACGGGACCCCGGCGCGGGCAGCAGCCCGGGCCACCGCGACCTCACCCTCGTGGTGCATCATCCGGGTGAATCCGGTCGGTGCCAGCACGAGCGGCAGCGCCGCCGGTCCTCCGAGAACCGTCGTGCTCAGGTCGACGGTGGACACATCTCGCAGCACCCGCGGATGGAATGCCACCCGCTCGAACGCC